>JBCCBE010000056.1:0-21383 GCA_039814425.1 Pseudomonadota bacterium | reverse complement strand
TGCTGAAGTAATACCGAGTTCTTCGGCATTGACCATTGCAAAGTGAGTCCATTTCACAAGGTTAAACCACTGGTCATCGCCTTGACGAACAACAGGACCCAGAGGCTCTTTTGAAATGATTTCCGGCAGAACTGTGTGGTCTGCAGGATTTGTAAGCTTCAAGCGCTGTGCATAAAGACCGGATTGGTCAGTGGTGTAAACGTCACAACGACCAGCATCATAAGCAGCAACAACTTCGTCCGCTTTTTCAAATGCAACAATTTCGTACTCAAGCTTGTTTGCACGGAAATAGTCAGCAACGTTCAATTCGGTTGTTGTACCAGTGTTTGTACAAACAGATGCACCAGAAAGCTCAAGCGCAGATTTTACATTGAGGTCTTTGCGAACCATGAAGCCCTGACCATCATAGTAATTGACGCCAGCAAAGTTCAAACCAAGAGACGTGTCGCGTGTTGCAGTCCAAGTGGTGTTACGAGACAAAATGTCGATTTCACCAGACTGAAGTGCAGTAAAACGCTCTTTTGCTGAAAGTGGAGTGAACTTAACTTTTGTTGCATCACCGAAGACAGCTGCAGCAGCAGCACGGCAAAGATCAACGTCAATACCGGTCCAGTTACCAGCAGAATCTGGATTTGAGAATCCTGGCAAGCCCTGGCTCACACCACACTGAATGAAGCCTTTTGCTTTAACGTCGTCAAGAGTCGCAGCGGATGCGCCGGATACGGCGATACCTAGTGCGGCTACACCAAGTGCAGCGGACACAAATGTTTTTTTCATAGAAACAGCCTTTTTTTGTTAACCCATATTTTCACATCAGCAATTTTTAGCCAATGATCTTGATTGTCCTTGTCGGCAAGCATTATTGCCTGCAGTTGTTCCTCCCCAAGGCCAACTAAAGTTAAACAAACCGATTGCTAACCTATCGTCAAGGAAAAATGTGCGAAGAAGTAGAATCAATCGTGCTAAATACAAACAAAAATGTGTTGTGGAGCCTCAAAAGCGTGTATTTGCCGTTTTGAAAAATAGGCAGGACTAATTTTTAACACCCAAGCTGGATTTACCAATCATGAGTGACGAGCAGAATTTCAACAAACAAATGCGCCAGGATACCGTGCTCACGCATCGAGGAAACCATCCTGAAGCCTTTTATGGCTTTGTAAATCCGCCGGTTGTTCGCGCCTCAACGGTTCTTTATCCAGATTACGAAACCATGCGGACGCGCAATCAAAAATATACTTATGGAACCCGCGGAACACCCACAACGGACGCACTGGCAGAAGTAATTGATGAACTGGAAGGTTCCGCAGGTACAGTCTTGGTACCTTCCGGATTGGCCGCCATAACAGTTCCGCTCCTGGCATTTTGTAGTGCTGGAGATCACATTCTTGTTCTAGATTCTTGTTACGGACCAACGCGGGAATTTTGCAACAGTGTTCTTCAGCGTATGGGGGTTGAGATTGAATATTACGATCCGCTGATCGGTGCCGATATTGCAAAGCTTATGCGAGAAAATACCAGCGTTGTATTCACCGAATCTCCCGGCTCAAATACATTTGAAATCCAGGATATTCCTGCAATCTGCAAGGCGGCACATGCCCGTAATGCCATCGTTATGTCTGACAACACCTGGGCAACGCCGCTATATTTCAAACCGTTAGAGCACGGTGTTGATATTTCGATTCATGCGCTCACAAAGTACCCTGCAGGCCATTCCGATCTGGTTTTGGGATCTGTATCTGCTAACGAAAAGTGTTGGAAAAAACTACATCATCATCATGGAATCATGGGGTGCTGTGCCAGCCCGGATGATACCTATCTCACCCTGCGCGGTATCCGGTCGATGGGTGTTCGCATACGCGAGCATGAAAAAAACGCTCTGGAAATTGCAAAATGGATGGAACAACATCCGGCGATTGAACGTGTGATGCACCCGGCACTCCCCTCGCACCCGCAGCATGATTTATGGAAGCGCGATTTTTCCGGTTCAACCGGATTGTTTGGCTTTACTTTAAAAACAGATGAATTTGATAAAGCAGCAAGATTTTACGATGCGCTCAACCTGATTGGTAGAGGCTATTCCTGGGCTGGATATGAAAGCCTGGCCGTAATAGTCAATCTTTCCGATCGAACAATTTCGAAGGGTCCAGAAGACGGTGTTCTGGTCCGGCTTCAGATCGGATTGGAAGACCCTGCGGATTTAAAGGAAGATATAGAACAAGCAATGCGCGTCGGCGGACTGACAAACTAAAATCAGTTGGAGAGAATGAAGATTTCATGCATGTTCTAACCGTTGTCAGCCACCCAAATCAAAAGTCTTTTAGCCATGCGCTGGCACATAGCTTCCGTAAAGGCGCAGAAGAAACAGGAAATACAGTTGAAATAGCCGACCTTCATGCTGAAGAGTTTGATCCGATCTGGTCAATGTCTGATGTGGAGCACGCGGAAGGTGCTGCTGTTCCTGATGATATTCGAAAAGAGCAGGTGCGAATAGAACGCTGCGATGCGGTATGTCTGGTATTCCCGCTTTACTGGTTTGGCATGCCGGCAATGATGAAGGGTTGGATTGATCGCGTCTGGTCCTGGGGCTGGGCATATGATCAGCTTGAAGATCATAATAAATCCCTACAAAAACCCCGGACGATTGTTTTGTTGGTTCCTGCGGGCGCAAACCCTAATGAATGGGAACCTTATGCCTCTATTGAACAATCCATGAAAAATATATGGTGCATCGGAACCCTTGGCTATTTCGGCTTCAACGACAAACGCGTTCATATGTTGAATGGTGCGACCGGGTCACTAACGCGTCGAAAGGCTCTTTTGAAGACTGCATATCAAGCCGGAATGGATATGAAGAAAGCTTGAGATTTTCCACACAGGAATAATCGGAAGAAAATTCTGCTTCTATTGATTTGTAATTGTGTGTATACGGGTTCTAGAGGAGAAACAAACACGGAGGCTATATGAAAGTCCGAATTGGTTACCTGGAGCGGGTCGAAATTCCAACCCTCGCTTTGATAATTATCTGCTACGGCACTTGGGCGTTTCTGATAGCTTTCAGCACTGCATTTCCTACTATACTTTGGATCATCCTTCAGGGAATAAACCTGGTCTTATTTTGGTCCATTACCCATGAAGTAGTTCATGGTCATCCCACTGACAATGCTTTGGTAAATCGCCTTTTGGTGCTCCTTCCAATTGGGTTTTTGTTTCCCTACGAGCGGTTTCGTGACACCCATATTCAACATCATGAGACTGGTGAATTAACCGACCCGTTGGATGATCCGGAAAGTTGGTATCTGCCGCAGTCGCGCTGGCAGATGCTGGGTATATTTGGCCAGGCAATCTTGCACTTCAACAATACTCTTTTCGGCCGCATGTTGATTGGGCCCCTAATCACGCTTTTGAGGTTTTACTGGTCGGAAAGCCGGCTTATCCTTAAGGACTCCCGCGTACGGTATGTCTGGGCTCTGCATGTTCTATTGTGTCTGGTGGTAGTCGCGGTGATATACCAGTTAAGCGCTATTACATGGTGGTATCATTTGATTGCCATTTACCTCAGCCTGTCTTTTTTATTGGTAAGGACCTTTCTTGAACATCAGGCAGCGGAAGACCGCTCTGAGCGCACGGTGATTATCGAGAAATCCTGCCCAATTGCATTTCTGTTTCTGTTTAATAATCTTCATGCGGTTCATCACGCTAGACCCGGAATACCCTGGTATGAGCTGCCAAGGCGTTATAGGGAAAACCGGGATCAGTACACTCAGATGAACGGCCACTATTTTTACGCTTCGTATTCGGAAATATTCCGGCGTTACTTTTTCCGCGTAAAGGAACCGGTCCTGCATCCCTTTCTTAGGAAATATCCAGTTCATCCAGTTAAATGAATAATCTGATCGCCGAAATGTCGATGTATGACTGGCCTGAAAATCGCCAGCATCAAGACGAGTTCTGGCGCGCAATCGCAACACAGCTAGACGATTTGAACATTCCGCACCCGGAACTGCTTAGTCGAAACGATAAGCCGATTTTGCTGTGGAAGAATCCAAACCTCCTGATTGGCCAAACATGTGGCTGGCCGTATGCGAATAAACTCAGACAGATCGTTGTTCCCTTTGCTAGATTTGATTTCGATTTGAGTGGATGTGCCCCCGGAAAATATAATTCTGTTTTTATCGGACGCGAACCGCAGGATGAACGATTTTTGAAATCTTACGACGCATTTTGCGAACTGAAAACCATTGCAGTAAACGGCGAAGACTCTCAATCAGGCTTTCATGTATTTTCAGAATTGTTCGATATTCCGGCAATGAAATTGTTTAAGCACAAAGACTGCCTGCTCACCCAGAGCCATCGAAATTCAATTAAGGCAGTGGCATCCGGCAAAGCCCAAATTGCTGCCATCGATGCCGTGGCATTTCAACTTGCATTAAAGTATGACCCGCAAATTACAGACAAAGTTTTCGTTATTGGTCGTTCTCATCCAAAACCGGGGCTACCCCTGATTACATCAGCAAAAAACCGGCCCATAGTCACCGCGCTCTTTGAAGCAGTCCGACGAGCCTTGCCTTTACTTGATGAAACCGTACGAGAGCGTTTAATGATCAAAGAAGTCATAGCAGCGCAGGATGCTGACTATGAAACTTTTTTCGTTTCAGTTGATAGATCGGGTGTTTGATATTCGGCTGCATGTAGATGCAGTACTGATTCATTTAATCGGCATAGGCATTTGTTTTATTGATGTATTTTTGAAACGTTTCAGCTTTCAAAATGAGTAATGCCGCGCCGATCTTCGTCAATCTGGAGACTTGTGTGAAACGGATCATGAGCCCGTTGATCGCATTTATGGCGCGAACAAAGACGGCAATTAATACCAATCTCGGTTACAGTTTGACGAGACATCATGGGATCAAACGATTTCCCATACACTATCTCAGGCGCATATTCGACCGGGCATCCAAGGGAAACAGCCAAGCGTTTATCTTCGGTAGAATACCGAATGGATGGCCGATCCACCGTCCTGTTGACCGTTAGATAGCGGCTGTGGTCTGGCATTTCGACAGTCTGGGTCAATATTCTGCCTGGTACACGAAAACAATAGTGAACATCCAGTTTTGGACAGGCGCCGCCGAACCGCGCCAATTGGATTGGCGTTACATTGAAGCGCTTTGAAACGTTTCCGCCACGGTCAATACGCAGAAAGAAAAAGGGAACGCCCCTTTTTCCCGGACGCTGCAGCGTCGTTAGCCGATGTCCTGCTTGCTCGTAGGACACGGAAAAACATGCTGCAAGGCGCTCTATGTCATATTTAGAAAGAAGCGCTTCTGCATAAAAATCTTCATACGGCATCATCACCGCAGCAGCAAAATAATTTGCAAGTTCCACGCGGCATCGTGTAGCCGCTCTTTCGTTTTGTTGTATCGATTTTGGAATTTGTTTGTTGAGAACCTCAAGGTGCTCGATAAAAGCAATTGTATGGGCAATCTGAAATATCTTGTTGGTATGATCAAGACCATCGGACAGAACGAGTTGCCGTTGATCGCGATCCAGGTATCTAAGTGAAGTGCTCAAGACTTCATCCCGTATAATTTTCAGATCGTAGCCTAATACATCCGTTAAATGGGAACGCAACAGGCCATACAGACTGTCTCGATCATAGACTTGTTTGGGCAAGCAGGAGGCCGCGCAATCTTCAAGATCCGCAAAATAATTATTATTGTTACGGAAAAAGTCATGGACACTCATTTCAGTCCCAAGCTCATCATCTTCCGCAGATGAAAGGAAGTCGTTTACCTCTGCAAGACGCTCGCCATATGCCTGATATGCATTGTAAATATTCACAAAACCATTGATCAAGTTGGGCGCGGATTCCAGCGCACTGCGCAGTTCTTCGATATCTGGTAATACGTCACCAAAGGCTGGGTCTTTGGTTATTTGCCGTAAGTCCGTAAGCGCAAGCCCACCTTTCTCATTGGTAAATTCCCGCCAGTTCAGACCGAAGCTATCAGACAGAATAATAAGTAACTTTAAAGAGGCCGGACGCTGGTTACGTTCAATCAGATTGATATAGCTTGCGCTGACGCCCAGTTCATTTGCCATTTGCGCTTGCGTTAGGCCTCTGGCCTGGCGAAGCTCCCGCATCTTTGGACCAATAAATATCTTTTCTCCAGCCATGCCCGATTCATGCAAATTCGTTGCGTTTTGTCAATTTGTTAATACGCGCAATCACTTCATTACACTTTTGAATTAATTGGATTTTTGCCCATTTTTTCAATATGAAACTCTTTCCTGAAGTGTAAATAAATAGAAAAAGCCAGACACCGCGTGGTGCCTGGCCTTAGTAAATTTCAGTAATCGGTTTATCTCAAAATTATTTGTACGCCTGATGGAGCCGTCAAAATCGCTACGTTACTGTTTTTCATACATTTCCCTTAACAGGCACAAGGCACTCCTCAGGAATACGAATTAACCGGCAACTGCAGCTTGTGTAATCTTAGGTTGCTGCGGCTGGCTCTGTGTAGTTGACGAAAGCTTCTTGAAATCGCCTTTCCCGGTCTCAACTACGTAGAAAACCCGACTTTCAAATGGGATATCGTAGATATTCAAAAGCGTCGCAAGTTGCGAAATATTTTCTGTTAGCACAAAAAGCCGAGCTGATTTTTGCTGTAAGTGTTCGCACAGATTTACTTCTTCGCACGGCCCGACATTATCAAGCGCGACCGGAAACTGTTCGTAACTTATGAAATGGTTGAGCAACCTGCCCAAGAGTGACTCTTCAACAGGACGTGGATTTCCATTTTTATCACATCTGAGATCTATCACCGCATCGAAGCTGAATGAACCATTGGTAAGTACGTCTTCTCTATCAAGCGTTTCAGAGATTGTAATTTGAGTTTCAGTATTCATTTTAGCCTCCTTCAAGCCGCGACGATTTCAAGATTTGACTTACGGTCTGTGAACGTAGCCTGCGCAGCAGCTACGCCAGAACCTAGTTCAACGTTTATACCGCAATCCCACATTGCCATTTCTGCGCCTGCAAGTGCTTGCAAGACCATAATTTCGTTTAAGTCTCCAAGATGCCCGATACGGAAAACTTTTCCTGCAACCTTGTTCAGACCAGCACCCAGAGAAAGATTGTACTTGTAGTACGCAGTTTTCAGCACCTCACTGCTATCAATATGAGCGGGGACCAAAATTGCTGACACAGTATCAGAATAAAGATCGGGTGATTTCGCACAAAGGCTCAAGCCCCAAGCGTGGATACCAGCACGCACCGCGGTTGCAAGACGATTGTGGCGTTGAATGACATTATCAAGACCTTCATCAAAGATGAAATCCAGCGAGGCACGAAGGCCATGAAAGAGTTGGGTCGGCGGGGTGTATGGGAAATGACCCGTTGCATTAGTTTTCATCATGTCATCATAGCTCAAGAAGGTCCGAGGCAAGGTAGCAGTTGCGCGACGATCCATTGCCTTCTGGCTTACTGCAACGATTGCAAGCCCGGTTGGTAACATGAAACCTTTTTGAGAGCCCGAAACAACGACGTCGACGCCCCAATCATCCATCCGGAAGTCGATTGAACCCACAGAGCTCACACCGTCAACGCAAAGCAAAGCCGGATGATCAAGCTCATCCAAGATAGTACGGATTCTGGCGATATCAGAGGTCACACCGGTTGCCGTTTCATTGTGACAGGCGAACACACCAGTAATTTCGTGTTTTGTATCTTGTTCCAGGATTTCCCGATACTTATCATGAGGAACACCATTTCCCCACTCTTCCTCGCATTCGATTACATCAAGACCAAAACGCTGTGCCATATCAACCCAGAGCATTGAGAATTGCCCGAAAGAAGCCATCACTACTTTATCGCCTTTGCTAAACAGATTGGAAACGCAAGACTCCCAGCCTGCCGTTCCAGAACCTGGAAACATGAACACTTCTGCAGACTCGGTTCGGAAAACTTTCTTAAGGTCGGCAAACAATGGTAAAGTTAACTCGCCGAAATCAGGCGCCCGCATATCCTGCATCGGAACGTTCAGCGCCTGTCTAACACAATCGGGAATGTTCGTTGGCCCTGGGATAAATAGACCAGTCTTACCATTTGTATTTTTCTGCATATCTCTACTCCAAATCTTGTTCGAGTAATATGTAAGAAGAAAACGGATTAACCTATCATTGTCGTGTTGATTTGTATGTATTGTAATTTACTAATATTACTTTTGTAATTTTTGTGTCTTTATGCGTGACTTAATCAAGTGCCGCATATCAGATCATAAAGCCTGCTCTTGGCCTAGGCAAAAGCATGGCCCTCTCCTATCAATGGATGGATGTTCGGTGGCATTTCATGCCTAATAAGGCCTAGGGAACAGCTGGCAATCCAAAAAGTATAAAGTTCGTGTTTATAATTTAATGGTTATAAACCCTGTTGCACTGCTACTTTTGCCGGGAATATACGGGTACATCATCAAGTGTTTTGGTTTGAAGTTTCCGTACGGTATAATTTCCAGTGACTGGCCATACCCAATTTGATAAATACAAATTGAGGAACAGGGTACCGATTTAAGCCGCTGCCCTGCGTTCTACACTCTCGGCATACTTGCCTACCAGTTGAAGGCCATCACCATCTACCCAGTCTAGAAATTCTTCTCTAGGCAAGCTGGCAGAAAACAGAAAGCCTTGAAGAAGATTTACACCTTTTGCCGTAGCAAACTCGGCCAATTCAAATGTTTCAATTCCTTCTGCAACCACGGAACAATCAAGTTTTCTTGCGAGCGAAATAGTCGAATCCAACACAAATGACACTTTGTCATTATTCAATGCTTCCCTAGTAAGCGATTGATCGATCTTGATGAAATCAATCGGCAATCTAGCCAATCTGGAAAGATTGGAGTAGCCCGTCCCAAAATCATCAACGGATATCTTTATTCCCATGGCCGAAATTTCATTCAAGATATATTCTGCCACATCGGTATGTTCAATCAGGGCTTCTTCCGTAAGCTCCAATTCGAACATTTCCGGATTGATTCCATATTTCTCAAGCCCGGATTTGAGCTGATCGACAATGTCCCTATTGCGCAGTTGTAATGGGCTAACATTGATTGCCATTTTAAGGTTTCGACCCTTGGCGTTCCAACGGCTTAACTCACACATGGACTGATCGATAACCCATTCACCTAAATCCAAAACGTGATGGCGGCTGGCGATTGCCGGCAACCAAATAGAGGGCGAGAGCTTGCCAAACTTTGGGTGGTTCCAACGAACCAATGCTTCCGCGCTTGAAACAACATGTCTACGGGTACAGATTTTTGGCTGATATTCAAGGACAAGCTGGTTGTCATCAATTGCCTTGGAAAAATCAGTACGAATTTCATTTTCCGTGATCTCACCAAGTTTTTCACAATAAACCATGTATTGATTTTTACCGGCCTTTTTGGCTTGATACATCGCGATATCAGCGGACCGCATCAGTTCTGCCATATTAGTTCCATTATGAGGATATACTGCTGCCCCGACGCTGGCGCTACATCGCACATCCATTGAAACGTCCTGGTTTAGCTCCTGAACCTCATGGGTTAGGTCATCCAAAAACTGCCTAATATTGTTTGCTTCAACCAAACCCGGGATGAATACTGCAAATTCATCGCCGCCAATTCTGGATATGGATGGCACTGGAAATGAACTTACTGAATTTCCATCAAATGACAGATCAATGTTTTTAACGAGGTTGAGTAGTCTTTGTGAGATCGCTCTTAGAAGCTGATCGCCAAATTCGTGCCCGTGAAGATCATTGACGATTTTGAAATTATCAATGTCAACGAACATTAAACTGCCGCCTGCGGAGCAAAATTCAGGATCGTCAAGGACTTCATCGACCGAATTTTGAAACTGAGCACGGTTGGGTAGTTTGGTTACACTGTCTGTATATGCTAGTGCGCGAATCTCTTCATTTGCACTTTCAATTTTTTTGTAAAGCATATTATAGGCATGTCGAAAATGTTTGAACTCACTCAAGATCAACGGTCCTGAAACTTCCGGGAGAGGCTTCAGTTTACCGGTTTTTGCGTTTTGTCTTAGCTGCTTTGTAAAGACGTCAATCGGTTGACCGAACAAGCGCATCATTAATAATAGCATCACAATTGCAATTGCAATTGCTGCAATGATTGCCAGCATAACACCGCTGTTGTTGTGGGTTACCTTTGTATAAAGTTCCTCAACGGGCTGCGGAATCATTACACCCCAGCCTGGGCCTGTGACTGAGGTAAATCCCGCGATCATGTCCCCTTTAAGTGCGGGAGAATAGAACTGTTGCACTCCGGTTTCACCAGCCATCATACGGCTTACAGCAGATACTTTTGCTATATTTTTGCGCTCTGCAATCCATGAATCCAGAGGATGCGAAAGGACATTGCCTTTGTGGTCAACGATCGCAGCGTGACCCTTGATACCAAACGATATCGATTTTCCCAACTCAACAAAATAGGATGTATTAAACTGAGCAACCAACAGTCGATTACCAAGCATTTTATATCCGTAAATAACGCTCTGGTCTGGATTGGTCGGAGATGGAGATACCGGTGTAAAGTTAAGCCCGTCGTTTTCCGTGCTATTTTTCAACGTAAGCTCGCCAGTAAGTAACGCCTGAGGAGCGGAAGCCAGGCTGACCCCCTGACGTTCAACTTTTGTTTCGATTTCGAAACTATCCGGATCCAAAATTGCAATGTAATCAATATCTAAAGCTGACAATGTCTTGTCGATTTTTGGAAATGAGCGGAATTCCAATAAAGCGGCGCCAACAGAAACCGTGATTGCCTCAATATCTTTGGAGTAACGTGCCAATGCGTTGCCAAGGTTTCGCGCAATCAACAGATGTCGATCAGAGACTTCTGCGAATTCAGATCTAACTCCGTCCTTATACGCCCACCATCCAAAGATTCCGGACGGGACAATAGTCGCGAATAACAAAATTGATATAAAAACAGTATGGATGCGCATTTTCTACCTCTTTGGCAGATTATGACGACCAACACTTTAAATAAGACGAATAAGTAGTTCAAAATGGATTCAGTGTTATTAAATGATTAATACAGTGCAGCAATTCCTCTAAATAAATTTAGGCTTTATTGGCGATCCAATCGTCGTTGTCTTGTTAGTTCAGTGAAATTGCTGGCTTATAGATTTTCTTCTTGGTCAGGAGGCGTCTGCAAACAAGCCACATGAAATCAGTTTTCTTATCTTAAGCTTATCTATTATCGGAACATCATTTGGAACGCTCTTTTTTGGTTCCTCACCGGAGGCAGATAAGAGAAGTAAAATCGCTCGTTTTTGGGTAGATTTAAGCAGGTTATGGATCTCGTGAACACCTGGCTCAATTGCCAAAGAAACATCCAATAAAAAATAATCAAAACGATCGCTTGCTGCTTTTTCGAGTGCTTGCGTTACTTTTGATACATGCACCAACTTAAACTGGTTGCCTAATGCTGCCTTTAGATAACACTCCAAAAGCACGCCCAATTCAGGATCTTCATCTATCAAAAGAAATGACGTTTTTCTCGGTTTGTTACGACTGAAAAGGAAATCAAGAACCATAACGGCCTCCTGCTGATTTCAACAATTGGCCCTGCTTAGAAGTTTTATAACGCTAAAATAGATTGATTACAACTTATAGGCGTTATACTGACAACCTTAAGCCTGTTTTTCTGGTTATTTTATTGTTTTTCCTGTATTTAAATTCAGCGTTACTCGACTTTAGGTTGTATAAATCAAACGAGAGACGGGAAAAGCCGGAGTAATTGAAATAAAGCCCTAAAAGTCAGTGGGCGCCCCGCCCTCTTCTGTCCGCTTAGCCACGAAGGCTTTCAATTCGTCATGAATTGCCTGATCCATTGGTGGCGCCTCAAATTCTTCCAGAATTTGTTTATAAAGCTTGTTTGCCCGTTCAACGGTAAGAACACTGCCCTGATCGCGCCAGTTTTCAAAGTTTGACCAATCTGAAAGAAACGGAGAATAAAACGCTGTCTCATAACGTTCCTGAGTATGATCAATACCGAAAAAATGACCTCCCTGCCCAACTTCAGCAATCGCATCCAACGCCAGTTCACTGTCATCCCATTTAACCGGTTTCATATAGGTAATGATTTGCTGCAACTGCTCACAATCCATAATAAATTTTTCATAGGATGCGCATAGCCCGCCTTCAAGCCAACCGGCAGCATGGTAAACCATGTTGACGCCGGAACTGACCGCCGCAAACAGCGAATGGGAGCTCTCCCAAGTTGCCTGATTATCCGGTGCATTTGATACACAGGTATTTGAGGCGCGCAACGGCAGATTGTAGAAACGGGCCATTTGTCCTGTCATTTGTGTTGTCCGCATATAATCAGGCGTTCCGAATGCGGGCGCGCCAGTTTTCATATCCACATTGGAAGAAAAGGTTCCAATTGCGCAAGGACATCCCGGCTTGACGCATTGGATAAGCACAATTGCACAAAGCGCTTCGGCGACAGACTGAGCAACGGTTCCAGCCAGTGTAATCGGAGACATTGCCCCTGCAAGGGTAAATGGGGTTACGACTGTAGGCTGCCCGCGCCTTGCAAGCCGCATCAGGCCATCAAGCATCGGGAAGTCGTGCTTCAAAGGAGATGTGGAATTTATATTTGTGTACATATGCGGAGTAGAATCAAATTCTTCGTGAGTTAGGCCACCGGCGATTCGCACCATTTCCATGACATCTTCAACCCGCTCAGAACCAAGAGAATAGGCATGAACCGCTTTATCAGTCAGGGTGAGCTTGTCGTAAAGACACTCCAAGTGGCGAATGGACGGATGAATATCCATTGGTTCTACAGGGTAGCCACCACAGAAGTGCATGCAGTTAAAATACTGCGTAAGCTTGATAAAATCCCGGTAGGCTTTGCGCGTACCGACCTTGCGACCCTCATCAAGATTTGAGTAGTTGGGCGGTGAAGAAATATTTCCAAAAACCATATGCTTGCCGCCGATCGTGATTTGACGGTCTTTGTTTCTTGGCGTTATCGTGAACTGCGGTGGTGCCAGAGCGATCTTTTCCATCACGAAGGCGCGATCCATCTTTACCAGCGCGCTTTCTGATCCTTCATTCGAAATATCACATCCAGCCTTACGAAGAATATTTACCGCTTCTGGGTTTAGAAACTCGATCCCAATTTCTTCAAGGATACGCATGGCAGCGTTATGCAACGCCTCAACTCCTTCCGGCGGAAGCGGTTCGGTTGGTGCATCACTATTGTACGGCACACTCCACGGGATTTGAGTAATTACTGCGCCTTTGCCGCGCGTATTGCCTGCCCGACCACCGCCTCGGCGACCGCGGCGTGATTGTTTCGGAACTTCCTGTAGTCCTGCGTCCCCGGGTTCGACTGACATTGTGCCTCACATTGATCTGAAAATCTGGGAATTTTAACTTCGAAGAAACATCGCATCAAAGATGAAAATTACAATAAGAAAAATACGACATCACTTCGCATTGAGGATATTTTTAACTCTGAGTAAAATCTGGTCCGCTCGACTGAAAAAACAACAAGAAGTAGAATTCCTGGGTGTCCGGGAAACGTGAGGAAATTCACTTAACAAGCTAACTCAATTTGTTAGGGAATATATCGTCATGAATTGATGAGATCATGAAGTTAATCATCTCCGAGTTTAACATCCTATTCGCGTGGTTATTATGGATTACGCGATCATTAAAATCGTCATTTAGATATTGAAGGTTTGCTATATTCTCATAGTAGGCTTTCCCCATCGAAAACATTTGCTCCGATCTGCGCAACAGGTTTATCGCAATTTCTCCTAAAGCTTCTCGCGTAACAATTGTTGCGGAAAGACTGGGTTTGTCTTTCCAATCTCGTTTTCCTTTAACCACAAAACGCTTCACCCTTTCATTATCCCATTCATCGCCAATCATGCTGTCATAAAGAGCGGGGTGTTGAGTTTTGGTTGCATAGTAAAACGCCATTCCCAGAGTCATTCCAGGAAGGTGGGGGGAAAAATGGTTTTCAGAATCATACAATTCCGAAGTAAAAGAAAGCTCTCGACATAGACGGCCAATTAATGCCGCATGCTCTCTTGGCCGCCAAATATTTGCGTCTTCTGCTTCATCACACCACTCTGGTTTGAATAAAATTTCCTCCCCATGAATAATGGCTGCCTCCACAATGACAGACAACGACCGCAACCGATTAAGGACTGGGAAACGAAATTTTTCTGACTGATGATAAAGGCCATTGAAAACAGAGCGCATATCTTTGCTTGAAACAGCTTTTCCTCTAGCCTTTCGATCTGGATAGCATTTGTTACCACGCGGATAAAGAAACTCATCATAAACTACTCCCGCCAAAACACTCGCATTGTCGTTCCCGCTTGCTGTTTTCATACTTCCCAATGCAAGTACCAACTGTGCCGCGGTAGTTGCCAATCTAGGTTCATCACGCCAAGCTTGCGAGGACCGGTAATCATCATCCAACTCATTTAACTTAGTACCAAAGTCAGCTCTACCCGGTGTTGAGCCAGACGGCGGATTAATTTCTTTATATTCATTCAATCGTGTCTTTAATGAAGTGAACACTTCTTTGTGCTCATCTTTAGTTGAAACAGCACCAATATCTGAATTAAGATAAGTCGCAAATTCACAAACATTGTCATTTGAATTGATAGCTTCTGCAATATCGTCATCTTTTAAAGCTAATGCTTTATCCAATGCGGAAGATTTATCGGCGTGCTTGGATGTTCCTATTATTATATTAAAAAGAAGGCTCCGTGCCTGATTTAATACATTTTCACTGAAATCGATTGGATTTCCGTGATTCTGACCGATTGTTGTTGCCGAAGGACGATGGCTTATTTGTATTGCATTTGCTGCACGTTCCAAAGCGATATGAGCCATAGTGCCAAGCTGTAGCTTTGCTGCTTCAAAGTAATCATCATCATCTTCATTTATCCAACCGGAAAAATTTCTCCACGATTGTTCTAGCGGATCTTCATCAAGATAATGGAACCAGTTTTTCTTAACTCTTGCGTGTTTGCTGATGTAATCTTCCCAAAACCTACGTAACTCGTTGTTGCAAGAATACAGCTTCATTTTTTTAAAAAGACTGCGGCTATTTTTCTGCTTCTGCACGAAATGCAAGAGATGACTTCTAAGCTCCAAAGTTTCATGTGCTTGAAATAACACCCAGCTTTTTACTGCTTTTTTTGCAGTTTCATTCGTCCATTTAGATTTGATCTTTTTAAACAGCTTCTTCAAAATATCTGAGTGCGATAAATCACTATCCTTAATCCATTTTTCCACACAAGGCTCAAGCGGTCCAATACCTGGACTACCGCCACCCTGTTCAGCGTCAAAAACAGATACAAATTTTAGAATAAGCGCATTTTGATGAGCTTCCTCTAAAATCCGTCGCCTAGGAAATAGCATTTGCCTAATTTGATTGACAGCGCTTGGACTGCCATTTTTTGCCAACCACTCAAGTTGTCTGATATTCCATATAAGGCTGACGAGTGATTGTGCCTGCAACAGGTATTCATTGGCAGCATCAATAAAGTAACCACCATTGCCAAAATTCTTAGCGGCCAGAGACGAGAAAAATAATGTAGCGTTCAACCGTTCATTTTGCTGGACTATTTCTGTGAAACGTAGGCTTCGGCTAGATTTGAAATCTCTGCTTATTTGAGACTTATACTGAGACGGCCAGTCATCTCCATTACCTAACCAAACGCTTCCAGTTCCACCTCTAATTTCAAGGTTGAACAGAGTGGAATTTTCAAACCTCGCATCGTCACCAAAATTTGAGAATAATT
The DNA here is from genome assembly GCA_039814425.1 of Pseudomonadota bacterium. Taxonomy (GTDB): domain Bacteria; phylum Pseudomonadota; class Alphaproteobacteria; order Rhizobiales; family Rhizobiaceae; genus JAALLB01. The sequence goes on along the minus strand of JBCCBE010000056.1, from coordinate 5,552 downwards.
GGAATTTTTTCAAACGGTCTTTTGGCTCCATACCATTGTTACGGGTCAAAGCTGGAATATTTTGAATAAAGTGTTCTATGGATCGATTGAGAGATTTTTTAAATTTACGCCGTTCTTCGATGAACGTTTCCGCTGATATATTATCCGTGTGCTTAGTAAAGCCCATTAAACACCGCATAAGTTTGCCCATTGATGCTCTTGCAAGAATTGCCTCAGACATGTCTGTGAAGGAGTTTGCAAGACTATTTTGAACCAAGTCCGGATAAGCGCTGTCGTTCTTTAGCGGGTATCTTTCATACCACTTTTTCACAGGTAGTTTTTCATCATCGCGTTCTAGTATGTTCAAGCGGATTCTACTTGAGCGGTTTCGCAAATCCAGATAGTGCCTCACATTCCATATGCTTAAAGCATAATGGTAATGTGCTTCCATAAGATATCCGAATCTAAGTTGATCTTTATCGTTATCAAGCGCTAGTTGGAATGCTTCATAATCTTTGATTAATCGCGCGGATTGTTTGCCTTTGTAAAAATATAAGTCTCCAACTCTGTCGTGGATATCACTTGCAAACATCAACATACTAAACTTTGTTTTACGCAGCCTATATGAATGCCTTTCCCATTCGTCTATATCCTGGCGAAACAGGATTGGGTTGGATTTGTACAAGTCAGAAATTGCCATTTCTACATGTGCTATTGATTCATCGGTATCCTGGTTGCCTTTTTCAAATATCCATGCTCCAGCCAACACTGCCTGATATAAAATCGAATAATTTTGTGGCGTTATGGGAGAAGCGATTTTACTGGATTTAGACTGCCTAAATCCATTTTTGTTCATAGCGTTAAGAATGGCCAGACTAAATTGATGGGCATGCATATAACTGCCTAGAGCACGTTCAAAATTTCGCTCCTGTTCGTAGGTGTGACCGATCTGAAGCAGTAAACGCAGCCGCGCAATAGACCAAGAAAAATTGCTTTTAATTGCACGTTTCGCCGCGTCTGACTTTACATCCTGCATAATCACCCCCATAGGTGAAAATGTAGTTTCATCAACGCCACTACCTGTGATGTTAGTCTTGTAAGATCGGCGCTTTCGTTTTGACTTCACGCTAATTTTATCTTTGCCAGCAGCACCTATTTGTGATGCAATAGAAGCGTTGTAAGTATTGTCTAAAACAGCTATGGCGCGTCTGTAGTAGTTTCTGGCAATTTCATAATCCTGATCATACTCATACAATTCACCCAGGCCAGAAATTGTATCAACATTCTCATGATCACCCCGATTGATGGTTTCCTGATAAAGTCCCTTTAAATCCTGTGATTCATCTAATGTGAAATTGAGTGCTGCCATTTCTTCTTTGGATATCCTAGAGAGGTAATCAATCTCCCTTGCGAAATCACTTCGGAAACGAAATGCATAAACGCCGTTAAGAACCCGATGTAAAAAGCGTTCAGATGAAGCATCGACAAGAACGCCCATCATGGACCTTAAATCTGGTGCCCGATGAATATGAGATAACTCGTCAACTCTTTGAAGGTTAGTCCAGGAAAATCCGCGATTATGGAACTTGAGCAAGAAATCCATCAAGTAAAAAATTGACATCGAAACTTTATCATCTCGTTCCAACATCCTGCATTCCAAATGCTCGGCCAAATGTCGATAAAGAATATCTATAAATTGAATTCTGTATAAACGTTTGTCATCTAACAACACCGCATCATGATGCGGTATGAGCGTATCGTGTCTTGCATATCGCTGACTTTCTGTATCGTGGCGCGGTAAATCAAATGCGTTGGAACTGGGAAGCATAAAACCCTGGAGAATTTCCTTGATCTTCTTTGGGTTGCCAGCGCTCCTATAGGTAAGGAAATTTACAAGCTGTTCCAAAGTCTCAATTTCATAATAGGTCAGATTGATTTCTAGTTCTTTTTTTGCCCTATTCTCTGCTTCCGCCGACAGCACAGCATCATCATTTGTTCTAACCGGTCGACCATAGTAATCACCGTTTTCATCCACAACGCGCAACTTTAAGTAATGCGCCATAGCAGCAAGACGTTTTGGATGACCGGAATGTGGCAGCTTTGACTGCACATAGGTTGGTTCTTCAATGTTTCGGGAAACAACAAACGCCAATGTTCGTCTTTTCAACTGCCAATGCTTCATACGGTCTTGTGCGTTATTGAACATAAGTGCCAAATATTCGGCGATGCGGTCATTTAGGCGTCCATAGGAATGCTCACGGTCCACGAGTAAAGATGAAAGATATATTTGCTCTGAAAATATTGAGCTTAGCAGCGGTGTTCTATCTACCTGATCCGCCAACCATTCATCATGATACAATCTACCGCCGATAAAAATAAATCTCGCAGCATTGGAACTCAAAAGACGTTTCATGTCAGATAACAGTTGGTGCAATTGTAATGCGCGCTGTCGTTCACGAGTGTTTTCCTCAATCGTTGCAGCAGCTTCGTCAACTCGGGACGTTTCCGGATCAATCATCCCGGAAAGTTTGTCCATTTCATCAAATACAAAGACCATTTCCGGCCTTACTTCAAACCAGTTAAATAATGAGTTATCGCGCGATTTCTGACTGGGGTTGATCTTGAATAGAAGATCAATAAAGGATTGTTCCACAATCCTGGGATCAGGCTCTGTTTGAATACTCTCGTCCCGGCGTTGCAGACCAAGCAGTGATCGCAACCAGCCAACTTTGGGCATGTCTGCTTTTGAATAGGTTATTTTGCCCCGTATAAGTTCTAACAACCTGGTCATTTCTGCCACGCGCATCGAATAAGGGAATATGCCCAAAATAGAGTTCAAATACTGCATAAGGAAAAATATGATCACCCCAACCAGGATATGATAACCGCGCAGTATGGGTTGTTTCTTTGCTGGCGAAGCGTTGCTTGCTTCGTCTGTTTTGTTCAAAGGTGAAGGCAACCCGAAATTTTCATGAAGAAAAAATCGGAATATGAGTGATTTCTCATTCAGAATCTTGCCTGTCTCGCCGGAATTGTATTCGGGCATACTTAATTTCAGAATAGGAGAATAAAGAACCTCATAGACGCTATTGGGCCATGGAAGAATACAGATTAATCCGTTGGCTGCGGGGCGATATTCAGCGTTCTCTTTTCTAAAATGACCACAATAATCGTAGCCTGCAGGCTGTTCATCTGTCGAAAAAGCAATCGTTGCAGATTGTTTTTGCTGTTCATTTAGGTCAAAAAAGTTCTTAGCGGCCAGATTTACAAATACGATGAAAACCAAAGTGGATATTGCAATGGTCGTCATGCCAACCTTTGAAAATGGTGCAATAAGCCTTTCACGGTAACGGTCACGCAATTGAACCAGCATCGCTTCGACAATTCTTGAATGTCTCAAATCGTCAAAACCCAAATTAATCCTAGAAATAATAACCGGAACTCGACCTTCATAAAAAAAGTGTGCAAAAGTAGCCTGTTCTAGTTTTTCGGTAATCTGCCGACGGCGGCTCGAGACATTTCCCAGCTGAGCTTTTTTGAAGCGGAAAATATTCGTTGGCCTACTATCCCACCAGTCAGGAACAAGACTTTCATTGCCAGACGTGCCGTTATTATCCTGGTCACGTTTCTCTTGCCAGGAATGTAGCCCATCTTCATTCTGCCCCCATAAGTTTTCAATTTGCGCATGATGGCTTTCACGTCCCAGTGGCGCCAGAGTGAAGTCATATCTTTCTGGTGCTAACGAGCGGCTTATCCAGGAATACTCTAAGATGAAAATGAGAAATACTGTCGAAGCAAGAATAACAACCGACTCGTCTTCCAAAAGCAAATCTGCGCTACCTAAATCGAAATTCCAATCAATAGGAAATAATACTTTGAGTATTGGAATGATAAGCGTAAACGCAAAAAAGAACAGTAACGTTGATTTTGTGAGTAAAAGTGCTTCTATCGGCGCTCTATTGTGGAAATTTCCATCATATTCTTTTGATTTTATTTTTTGCTTGGCTCTACTTTTAATTGATAAGAACTTCAAAAATAGGAAGAACATTGCAGAGGATGCCGGAGCGAGCGCAACGTAAACAAATGCATTTTCGTCTGACGAATAAAAAAGCAGGATAACCCAAGCTGCAAAACTCAAAAATGTCCAAAGGAAAAAGTAATTTGAGTTTGCGCCAACCCTTGATAACCAAGTTCCTTGCCCTTCTCTAATACGCAGCAAATCTGCACCTGCCAGACACAATACTGTGCTGTTGAGCATGAACAAAATATGCGCATAATTGTAATAAAGGTTATTTGGCTCAGGAATAAAAAGAGTTTTCAGTGAAAGAAACAATAGTGTGAATATCGCAGCTAAAAAAAACTCAAAAACTATAGTTAAGGATTTTAAAACATGATACCGAGCTTTGGGATTTACGCCTTTGCCAGTTCGGTATCTGAAACATGACACGATAGTATTTGCAAATGTTAATGAGCAAAGCACAAAGAAGCATAGTAGGATCGCATTGCTAATTCCAAATTTTGGAAGTAGATCAATTTTCCCCTCCTCGCCGATATAAAACTTAGGATTTATTGAGAAAACGGATACTAATGTAACTATGATAATCAATAACAAAAATGAAGAAAAGTGACGTATTTGAATAATGTGATGCAGCCTGTTCCCAGAGCTCTTTTTGTAAATCTTACGAATTACCAACCCAATAATAAACATGAAGGGTGAAAATAGTATACCAATAAAAACCCAATTATTTGTAGATAATCCGAAATTATTTTTATCATCTATTGGGAAAAGGTTTTTTATTATTATATTTTCCATTAGGAAATATTGGGCCAATAATCCTATTATAATTATTGGCATTATTACAGCAGAGTATGTTGCGTCAGACTTCTTTTGAGCTAACAAAGAATATGCATCCAAACCGCGTGCTGCAAATTGCATCATTAATAATGGAAGAATAGTGGTCGCAAGCATTGGTAACCAAACCCAATAATAGCCGGTTCCATGCTTATGATTGCCTGAATTCGCTACATTTATCGATGCATTATTTGAGAGCAACTCCACAAGCTGTGTGGTCAGAATGTAAATCAGACACAACCCCAACACTAATGATAAGCCTAACGTAAAATCAGCCATCCTATGGTTACGGGCAAAACGGATAAACCTTTGAAAAGAAGCCTTTTCATATTGACCAAGGACATAATCGACGAAACTTGACTTACCGCTGCCGCGGCGCCCAGAAACTAAAAATGCTCCAAATTTTTCTTGATGTATAAGTGCTTCAATGAAAGAAGCACGCTCCCGGGATCTACCGACAAAAACCTGATTGAATGGGGGTCTTCCACGACCGGAAGAAGAAAATTTTCCAAACGGTATTATTCTAAAACGATTACGAATTTCCCGATAATTCAACTCAAACGCTCACAAAAATAAAAATAATAGTACTAAATAAACTTCAAACTATATTCTGTTGATTGCGCATCTACCCGTACATTAGAGGAATTTTATCTCAATTTGCAAATTATTAATGGTAATAACTGGTAAATAAAAAATCCGAATTGGAAAAAACGGCATCAAG
>JBCCBE010000095.1:0-12089 GCA_039814425.1 Pseudomonadota bacterium | reverse complement strand
TTGACACGGCGTAGACCAAGCACTTTTGTGAAGAAGTGATTGTTTGTCTGTGCATCTGAAGCCATTGATGTGACGTGATGCAGACCTAGGATTTGATTTAACATTTTTGACATCCGGAATTTCTTTTCGCCAAGATAGTCAGTTGAATGAAATTGAACAGCATTGTTGCGGCAAACACACTGTTCACAGTTTTGCTTGAATATTAGTGACAGTCGGCGTAGGCAGTGATGTTTTCCTGATTGAGAGCTAAACTATTGCTTGGAATTTTCGTCCTTTGTTGCTCCTATGTTTTCAGTCAGTTTTATCGGGCATTTTTGGCAGTCCTTACACCGGTGCTCGGTGTGGAAATGGGCATGAATGCAACTGATTTTGCCTATGCGTCCGGCGCCTGGTTTGCTGCATTTGGTGTTTTCCAATTTCCGGTCGGAATGTTGCTGGATAGTATCGGGCCAAGACGAACAGCAGGCTACATATTCACAATTTTCGCTGGCGGTGGCGCATTCGTATTTGCCTTAGCGCCAAATACAGAAATGATTATTGTCGCTATGGCTTTAATCGGAATTGGCTGTTCGGTCGCACTAATGGCGCCGATGTATATATTTGTTCGAGAATATGATGCAGCCCGTTTTGCGACCTTAATTTCCCTGTTTGTTGGCATTGGTACATTAGGCAATATTGCAAGCTCTGAACCCTTGGCCGCAGCTGTTGAACTTTACGGGTGGCGGCAATGTGCATTCGCTTTGGGTTGGGGAACACTGGCAGTAGGATTTGCGATCCTGTTTTTTGTGCGTGATCCAGAGAAGCTGGAAAGGCAGGACGGCCAGGGCGGATATGCTGAACTGTTTCGGATTCGCGAGCTATGGCTTATTTTTCCGGTAATTCTGTGTGGTTACATGGTGGGTGCTGGATTGCGCAGTTCATGGATTGGACCATTTCATTCCGAGCTCTATGGCTATGAAACGCTACAGATTGGTAGGGTTACGCTTTATATGTCGATTGCGCTGGTGCTTGGTACTTTCTTCTACGGACCTCTGGACAGAATATTCAACAGCCGAAAGAAGGTAGTGCTCTTTGGTCAGTTAGCCACATTGATCTGTTGTCTTGCGATGGCATTCTCGTTACCGGAAGATCCGCTTTGGAGTGCGGCTGCATTTGCATTCATCGGTTTTGCTGGTGCAAACTATGCGGTGCAAATGGCGCATGGAAAAAGCTTCTTACCGGTACATCTTACTGGACGGGGTGTCACGCTTCTAAACTTTTGTTCAATCGGTGGCGCAGGAATTTTTCAATGGCTGAGCGGCGTATTCGTTGAAATGCAGGCCGTGCCGGGCGACCCACGCATTGGTTATGAGGCACTATTCTATTTCTACAGCTTCTTCATTTGCGTGGCGTGTTTGATCTATGCTTTTTCAAAAGATGCTGAGCCTAATTCTCGAGGCTTTTAGCCCATTCGACAATCCGCACAGTGGCGGGTGCAGTATTTTCCGGGCTCAAAATATCTCCCATGATGACATGTTTTGACTTATCGGTCGTCTCTTCTACTTTTTCGATTTCAACAGAGCCGCCCCATTGATTAGCAACCGCTTCAATCTCGGCGGGAACCACAACAAGATCTTCTGGTGAATAGAAGAAAAGAGCAGGAATATTGATTTTCGATTTATCGATATCCTTCACAAGCTTTAGCATGGAAGTCATCGGGAAAATCGCCTTGCTTGGATAGGCCGTAGTCCACCATTTGTCATGATCTGGATTGCTTGCTTCCCAGGAATAATGGTCACCGGCAACTGCTGGCAGTATCGTTTCTGCCCATGGAATATTTGCAAGCCAGGTTGGCAATGACCGCAACTCGAAATTGGGCGAAGCAAACACAACGCCCATAACATTGTTAGCCAATTCTGGTTTAGATAAGCCCCAGGTTGTAATTAGCCCGCCATTTGAGGTTGCCATAAGCAGGACTTTTTCACCAATGCGCTCGCCGATCGCAATTGCTTCTGCATAGTCATTTGACCAGTCTTGTACACTTGTATCTGCCAGGCCAGGGCCATCTCTGCCATGTCCCTTGAACCGGGTGTAAAAAAGGTTCGCTCCTAACTGCTGGGCAACGTTGTCCGCAACTGGCCTTGTTTCGTATTTGGTTGCCGAAAACCCGTGCAAATATACTATAGAGATTGGCGTCTTGGCCTTGGTTGCCGGATCATACCAGATAACCTCTTTTTCGGCACCGGGCGTAAGATTTGGGATATCTGCTTCAACTTTCGACAGGTAGGCGCTTAAATCATCGCCAATCGTATCGGGTGAAAAAGTAATTGTGTCATTGGCATCGGGTCTTGGCCCAAGTGCAAATACGACCACTACAATTACGATAAAAAGGGATAGGTACTTAAAAAATTTTTTCATGCGTGCAACGTGCACAAAAACCGCAACAATTCAAGACTTGTCGAATTCACTTAATTCAACATTTGCACGGTTGATTACGGTACGCATGGCAAAACTGGATTGAATCCGGGAAACTGCGGGAAGGGTAGAAAGCCAGTTCTTATGGATTTGCTCAAAATGTGCCATGTCGCGCGCGTTTACACGAATAAGATAATCAAATTCCCCTGACATTAAAAAGCATGCAACGATAAAGGGGCAGTCCGAGACAGCGGTTTCAAAAAGATCTAGATCGCGTCCGGCCTGCCGGTCCAGCGTAATATGGATGATAGCCGTAATAGTTTGACCAAGAGCCGGGTTTGAAAGCACTGCCTGATAGCTTTCGATTACCTGGTCGTTTTCCAATTGCTCTACCCGTCGGGAACAGGCTGAGGGGGATAATCGAACCCGTTGTGAAAGTTCAACATTTGATAGGCGTGCATTTGCTTGTAGCTCTTTCAAAATAGCGATATCAATCTTATCGAGTTTCATTTTCACAATAATCCACGGTGAATTGTTTATTACACGCAATTAAACACTAAAAATACCTCCTTTCAACGGATAATTTGCACGGACTTATTTGTTTGTTTCTGATATTGAGAATTTATCGCGATTTTACTCTGATGAGGAATAAAGAAATGAAGATTGGTGTGCCTAAAGAAATTAAGAATAATGAATTCAGGGTCGGAGTAACCCCAGGATCTGCACGGGAATATATCGCTAACGGTCATACCGTATATGTTGAAACGAATGCGGGCTCAGGTATTGGCGCAGATGATGCGACTTACGAAGCTGCTGGCGCTACGGTGCTTTCTTCCGCCAAAGAAGTTTTTGATACTGCTGAGATGATCATAAAGGTTAAAGAGCCGCAACCATCTGAATGGGTTCAGCTGCGGGAAGGTCAAATATTATATACCTATCTTCATTTGGCTCCAGATCCAGAGCAGACCAAGGGCCTGGTTGAATCCGGTTGTACTGCCATTGCTTACGAGACGGTAACGGATAATGACGGCGGCTTGCCATTGCTTGCGCCGATGAGTGAAGTCGCTGGGCGGTTGTCGATCCAATGTGCTGCTACTGCGCTGCAAAAGCCAAACGGCGGCCGAGGCATTCTACTTGGCGGCGTTCCCGGTGTTTTACCTGCAAAGCTTGTTGTAATTGGTGGCGGTGTTGTTGGGACCCATGCAGCAAAAATGGCTGTTGGAATGGGCGCAGATGTAACCATTCTGGACCGGTCGCTGCCACGTATGCGTGAGCTGGATGATATTTTCGAAAACACAGCAAAAACCCGCTATTCAACGGTTGAAGCACTTGAAGAAGAATGTCTTGCTGCTGATGCGGTTATTGGCGCTGTGCTTATTCCCGGTGCTGCAGCTCCAAAACTTGTAAGTCGTGAAATGCTCTCGCGCATGAAACCGGGAGCAGTATTGGTTGACGTTGCAATCGATCAGGGTGGTTGTTTTGAAACCTCAAAAGCAACTACTCATGAAAACCCGACCTATGAGGTAGACGGTATCGTCCATTATTGTGTGGCCAATATGCCGGGTGCTGTGCCGCTAACTTCATCTCATGCACTTAATAATGCGACACTGCCTTATGGTTTGGCCTTAGCTAACCACGGTTTAAAGGCCATTGTTGGCAACCGGCATCTCCTCAATGGGTTAAACGTCCACAAGGGACACATCACAAACCAGCCGGTGGCAGATGCGCTTGGCCTGGACATGATGGCTCCGGAACAGGCATTGAATCTATAGCAGGTATCCCAGATTGGAGATCACACCCAGGGTGTGATCTCTTCATCACTTACACCTACCGGTGAAAAGCCAAGTTTTTGGTAAAGCGGTAAGGCAGCCGGATGGTCCAGGGTGTTGGTGGAAACAGCGATTTTACCAGGTTTCAAACTCCAAGCGTTACTGATTGCAGCTGAAAGAAACCATTTCCCGAAACCCAATCCTTGGAAATCGGTTCCAAGCCCAAAGTATTCGATTTCAATACACTCAGGCATTTTTTGCAGATCATATTCGAAGAAACCCGCAGGGCAACCATCAGCGTAAAGAACATGGACTTCGCAATCGCTGGAATTAATAATTGCGTCCAGTTCCTCAGAAGAAAGATTGCGTCGATCCTGCCAGTGATGTGGTTTTCCAACCAATTCATACAGGTATCGGTAATAGTGCGGTGGAATGTTGGACGCTTTCATTAACGCGAGTGCGGGCCGGGTCGGAACCGGAATAGCATAGCCATGCGGCCGGTCCATCTCCATATGGGTCACATGCGCAGACAACAATTTTAGTTTCCCAGTCTGAATTGTGGTATTTTTATTTTTCGCCATTTGTTGCTATTTCCGGGCCGTTAGGTTGTCCCCATTCGGCCCATGATCCATCGTATAAGCGATGGTTATGAAAACCGGCCTGTGTGAGTGCAAGACTAATCACGGCAGCTGTTACCCCGGAGCCGCAACTGGTTATGATTGGCGTGTCTTGATCTATATTCATCGATTGAAAAAGTGTTTCTAATTCAGATCGATCGATCATCTTGCCTTCATTCGTGATTAATTCAGTAAATGGGAGGCTTTTTGCCCCAGGCATATGTCCGCTACGTAACCCTTCACGTGGTTCTGGTTCTGTGCCTAGAAAACGGTTGATTGAGCGGGCATCCAATATTTTCGCTTCTGCATTTTTTATAGCTGCCTGAACGTCCAATTTGGATGCTACCCGATCAGAATTAAAATTCGTTTTAAACAACTTTGCTCTGGGAGGATTGGGATTGCCGGTTTCCATTGGCAAATCTTTAGCTTTCCATTGGTCAAAGCCACCTTCAAGAATACGCACATCTTGTGCGCCCATTATACTAAATGTCCACCAGGCGCGAGGCGCACAAAACAAACCTGGCCCATCATAAACGATGATACGATTTTCATGGCTTATTCCCAGAAGGCTTACTGCCCTTGCAAACTGTTCCGGTGACGGGAGCATATGTGGTAAGTCTGTATCTGGATCAACAATTTGGTTGATATCGAAAAATACGGCGCCAGGAATACGCATTGAGCGGTATTCGGCATATCCATCGCGTTTCTGTGCTGGTAAATACCAGGAAGAATCAACAAATGACACGTCATCACGACCAATCAAATTGATCGTTTCTTCCTGGGAGATGAAATTCGTTTCAACTGTCTGTATCATTATCTCTTACGAACCTGATCGGTGGCAATCTTTTGATTCGTAATAATAATTTGGACAAAAATTGCGTGCTTGTGAAGCGCATCATGGCAAATTGTGATTGATAAAAATCACCTGGGATGGTGTTATTGCATGGAAAAGTGCAAAACCATCAAGCGGGCAATTTCCCGAATCGAATGCGTAGTCGCCTGTTTTCTTTGCCTTTTTTCTCAATTTTTCCGATATGGATTTCACCGATCTCACCGGTTTCTGTAACATGAGTGCCGCCACACGGCTGACTGTCAATTATTGCATTATCACCAATACAAACAAGGCGAATAGTACCAAGACCCTTGGGAGGTCGGACGTTTTTGGAGCGAATTATGCTTGGGTCCCGGTCCAGCTCTTCTTCGGTAATCCAGCGCGTAAAGACCGGATGATTTGCATTGACCAAGTCCATCAACTGCTCGGATAAGCTTTCCTTGGAAATTGTAGAATCTGGTAAATCAAAATCCACTCGGCTGTCATTTTCATTGACACCCGCACCCGTAATTGGGTGTGAGCACACGACGCTCAGCAGATGGCAGGCAGTATGCATTTGCATCAATCGATAGCGTCTTTCCCAATCAATATGCCCAACAAGGGCTTCGCCAATCTCGGGCAGGGGCTGGCCTTCCTGCGGAACCAGGATAATTTCCTTTTTGCTCTCTCCGTTTACAGTTGTTGCGATGGTGATCAATGTCCCGTCTTCGCGTTCCAATTTGCCACTATCGCTTGGTTGACCGCCGCTGGTTGCATAAAAGTTTGTCTGATCGAGAATAATACCGCCACGCTGGTTTATTCCCATCACGGTGCATTCGCAGGCAGAGAGATAGGCATCATCGATAAAGAGAGGCTTGGTGTGCACGGTCATCGCGGCTTATTCGAATGGAATATCAATATGGGTTTCATCTTCGAGCCATCTAGGAACCGGCAAGTCCTTTGAACGCAAGAATTCTGGATTGAACATTTTTGATTGGTACCGATTTCCGAAATCACACAGGATGGTCACGATTGTATGCCCGGGCCCAAGTTCTTTCGCCAGATGCATAGCACCGGCTACATTGATACCGGTAGAGCCGCCCATACAAAGACCTTCATGCTCTAAAAGATCAAAAGCAATTGGGATCGCCTCGCTATCAGGAACCTGATAGGCAAAGTCCGGCGTAAATCCGTCCAAATTGGCGGTAATACGTCCCTGGCCTATACCTTCGCTAATTGAACCACCCTCAGACTTTAATTCGCCGTTTGTGTAATACTCATAAAGGGCAGCGCCCATGGGATCGGAAATGGCAACTTTAATATCGCTATTGTGTTCCTTTAGTCCTGCGGTAACACCTGCAAGGGTTCCGCCGGTACCAACAGCTGCCACAAAGCCGTCTACCTTGCCATCAGTCTGGTGCCAGATTTCCTGCGCTGTGGTTTTGATATGTCCATTCCGGTTTGCAACATTGTCAAATTGATTTGCCCAAATCGCTCCATTGGCTTCGGTTTCAGCAAGTTGATCGGCAAGCCGTCCGGAAATTTTTACAAAATTATTCGGATTCTTGTAAGCAACAGCAGGGACCTCCACAAGATGGGCGCCTAAAAGTCGGAGCGTATCCTTTTTTTCCTGTGTCTGGGTCTGTGGGATAACGATGACTGTCTTGTATCCAAGCGCATTGGCGACAATCGTTAGACCGATACCTGTATTACCGGCTGTACCTTCAACAATTGTGCCACCTGGGCTGAGTTTTCCTTTTGCGATTGCGTCTTTGATAATGAACATGCCGGCCCGGTCTTTTACAGATTGGCCCGGGTTCATAAACTCCGCTTTACCAAGGATTTCGCAGCCGGTTAGTTCGGAAGCCTTTTTCAAGCGGATCAGCGGGGTATTGCCTATCGCGTCTACAGTATCTTTTCTGATTGTCATGCGTCAGATTCCATTTGATTTTGAAACAAATTAAAGAAACCTCTACATACCCGCAAGACATTGAAATTTCTACTTCTGCGCGAATATAGCAAGCACATTTCGCTCTTGACCGATGTGGAAGAAAATTCAACTGTATGAAGCATGTCTCTACCAATCTGTTTTGGCTTAACTTCTGAATGAAGCCAGTCTTGCAAAGGAAATACGCCTTGAGTGTGCCAAAAATCAAAGATGTGATCGCCGCAAGTAAACGCATTCAGGCTGAGGCAGTTCGCACGCCTTTGTTGCACAGTAAAGCGCTTGACAATATCACCGGATGTCACGTTTTCATAAAACCTGAAAATCTCCAGCGAACCGGATCGTTTAAATTCCGTGGCGCTTATAATGCGGTTTCGCAACTCAGTGCAGACGATCGCGGACGCGGTATCGTAGCATGTTCATCGGGAAACCATGCGCAGGGAGTTGCTGCCGCTGCTGCATTATTTGGGGCTAAGGCGACGATCGTCATGCCCAAAGATGCACCTGCGCTAAAAGTAGAGCGGACCAGAGGCCACGGCGCCAATGTGGTGTTTTATGATCGGAAAAGTGAAGATCGTGAAGCAGTTACAGCTAAACTGGTGGACGAGAGTGGCGCCGTATTTATCCATCCTTTCAATAATGAAAATGTAATTGCAGGGCAGGGTACTGTAGGACTGGAAATTGTAGAAGATTTGCAGGAAAGAAAAATTAGTCCGAACCGTGTATTGATATGTACCGGAGGTGGCGGATTAACGGCTGGCGTTGTGCTTGCGGTAAATCACTTTTTTCCTGACACCGAGCTTCATTCCTGTGAGCCAGAGGGGTTCGATGATTACCGGCGATCTCTTGAAAGTCATAAAATCGTTGAAAATCAGAAAACTTCGAGTTCAATATGCGATGCAATTTTAACCCCAAGTCCGGGTGAAATGGGATTTGAGATTAACCGAGAGAAGTTATCAGATGGACTGGTAATTTCAGATGATCAGGCATTGGCAGCTGTACGAATTGCTTTTCAGGAACTCAAACTTGTTGTTGAGCCAGGTGGTGCCGCAGCACTGGCCGGATTGTTAAAACATTGCCAAGAGTGGCAGGGAGAAACGATTGTGATTGTGTTGTCTGGCGGCAATATAGACCCGGCCATGATGGCCCGGGCCTGTACTCACTAACTAAAATTTGTGATCCTAGTTGTTACCAAACCGACCTGAGGCATGTGCCAGCATCGTATAGACTTTGCCAGTATCAGAAACCAGATAAGACTGACTTAGGCTACCATCGCGATCATTTTTGCTGACATCACTTAACAGTTTTTCAAAGTCAGCAATATATTGGTCAACGGCCTGTTTAAAATCGCGGTCACGACCGTATTTGTTGCGGATTTCGTCAAACGTTTGCTGACCGTGCAACGTATACAATCTACGGGTAAACACATTGGTTTCCCCGCGCTGATATCGATCCCAAAGTTCAACCGAGGTTTCGTGATCAATCGCACTGGCGATATCCATGGATAGGGAATTTAAGGATTCTACGTATTGATCAGGTGATCGTGTATCCTGAACTGGTCTTGCTACCTGGGCAGGTTCTTCCTGAGAAGCGCGCCGCAACAAATCACTTACCCAGCCTGTATTTGCACCACGGGTATCTTGTCCCTGAGCAGGAAAACTCGGCGCTCTGGTTGCCTGCGGAGCAGGGGCGTTGCTCCTCACCGCAGTATTTATCGGTGAAGGAATTGATCGTGCTGCCGGGGCAGGTGCACGCGTTGCCGGTGGAAACTTGTTGACTGGCTGTTCAGGCCGGGGTGCAGCTGGCCTGCCTTGAAATAGTTGATCCTGCTGCTGCTGGGTAGGGAATGGCGTGGTAGGCAGACTATCAAGATCTGATCGCGGCGTACTTGTATCCAGTAGCTTCCCGGACCGTTCAACAATTGATGATAGGTCTTTCAGTGCCGCAATCTGGTCTGTAACAACCCTACGCATCGCAGATGCACTTTGTGCGGTTTCATCCGGCAGTTCCAAAACACCGCGGCGCATTTGTTCCCTTGTGTTCTCTAGATCGTCACGGATCGATGCTGCCGCATCACGCAATGCGACCACTGAATCGGAGAAACGTGAAGTTGCATCATCAATTGCAGCGGTCATTTCAGCAGAAAGCGACTGTCCAACAGACAGTGCTTCGCCTTGGACTGATGCTGTTTTTGCCTGAATTTCATCAACTACTTTTGTCACAGCGGAACTAAACGAGCCAAAGGAATTTTCAATGTCATTGCTGCGCGTAAGAACACCATCGGCAAGTTCGTATAATACAGATTGCTTATCTTCCAACGTGGATGCCAGCTTGGATTGCGTAATATCCATCAGCTTTGTTACATCATCGAGAGCTGATCCCTGAAATTCTATACGTTGAGCCAATTCCAGCATATTTCGTACTACCTTTTCGCTGGTAGTTCGCAACTGCTCTTCGCTTTCCTTTGCTTGCTGACTGGCCGCTTCATACTGGCCGCTTGATTGCGCGACTGTACTTACAAAGCTTTCACTTTGTTCCGCGATTGCCGTCTGAATCAAATTCAAATTACCTACAGAGGATCTAATGAGGTTTTCAAGTGTGTCACTGGACTCTCCAAGATTTTCGAAGAGGATGTTGGCCTCATTGACAATTGTCTTCGAAAGATTTGAAAGCTTGTCATTTACCGCTTCCCCGGTCGCCTCCAAAGACGCAATAATCGGTTTGGCATCGTAATCAATAATCTCGGTAAACTCACGGGAGCGCTTGGTGAGCAGCTCATTTAATTCACTGGTGCGTTCAGAGATGATTTCATTGAACTGATTTGCGCGCTCGTTCAACACGCTATCAAATTCCCCGGATTTGTCTGATAACAGAGTGCTGAGTTCCGAAGTTTTTGTTTCAAGCTGGCGTTGCGTATCAACCAGGGACTTTCCAAGCGAATTGTTGATCAGATTTGCTCTTTCACTAAGCAAACCGGTTAGCTTTTCGGCTTTGCTATCAATCATGACTGATGCGTCTGAGATTGTATTTGAAATCGAACTTAGCAGTTGTTCTTTGCCGGTCTCCATACGATTTGAAAGGACTTCGCTACCCACATCAAACTGCTTTTTGATATCATCTGTGTTCTGATTGAGCTGTTCCCCGAGTGTCGTAATATTTTCACGCATTTCGTCGGTGACCGCTTTTGAGGTCTCCTCGATCGCATTCTTCATATTTTCTGAACTTTGAGCGACAGATTCGTTAAAGCGCTGCGAATTGTCCAGAACTGCCCGGTTGAGGTTACCCATGCCGGAATTTACAGAAGCAAGCAGATCATCTGTCGACTTGCTGATGTTGGTGTTTACATTTTCTGTGCTCTTATTAACCGTATCCACGAGTTCGACTGTGGCCTTGCCGAGTTTTTCATCAAGAGTTTCTGTTCCAGTAGAAACGGCCAAAACAAGATTTTCCGCTGAATCATTGAGTTTAGCAGTCAGGGAATTGGCACCGTTATCCAGAACGTTGGCAAGATTTGCCGCTGTGTCCGACATTTTTGCATCCAGACGAGAAGTGCTGGCGTCAATCGCTTGAGAGAAATTATTGCTCGATGATTCAAGAGATTTGGTAACATCTTCCGTGCGGGTGATAGTTGAATTTAAGCTTTCTTCCAAATTCTCGGCAAATTTTTCACTGCCGACACGCATCGCAGTTTCAATTTCTTTGGATTGCTCAGCCACAAGTTTTCCGGTTTGTTCTGCGGCGATTTTAAGTGAACTGTTTTGTGCATCTATCTGAGACAGTGCATTATCGATCGAGTTGTTCATACTCACGCCGAAACCGGTGAGGTTTTCAACGATTGCGCTCTCTATAGTCTTGGATCGACTATCCAGGACCTTTTCCAGTGCCTCTGTGCGGGTTCCGAGCACGCTGAACAAATTATTACCACGTGTCAAAAGCGTATTGTCAAACGCTTTAATTCGATCACCGACCGCGTTTTCCAATGCTGTTGCGGTAAGTGAAACCCGTTCATTAAAGGCAGAAGAATGGTTTTCCAGTTGGTCGCCGACACGGTTGCTTATTACAGCGGCCTGCTCAGCGATATTTGCCATTGCATCATCGGTTTGTTTAGCCAGGTTTTCTGAAAGTTCATCAGATTTGCTGCTAAATGCACCAACAAATGACGAAACTTCTTCGTTAAACTGTGCGCCGTGTTGTGCAAGCTGATCAGTGCTTTCTTTCAGGGTCGTAGATACCGCATTGCCGGCTGTAACAATAATATTGTCGAGATCCTTTTTGCGTTCATCAAAGGTTACTTCAAATGCACGCTTTCCAGCATCAAGCTTTTTCTCAACATCGCCTGTTACCTGCTGAAAATTAGCAGTTTGACTCTCAATCATCTGCGCCACTGCATTGCCTGACGTTGAGACGATATTGGATATGGCTTCAACTTTCTGATTGAGCGTGATTTCAAGCTCTTGGCGGCCTTCTCCAAGACTTCCCGATATTTCAGAGCCGGTACGGCCGAGAAGTTCCATCAGATTTTCGCTGGTTTCACTCAAGGTTGCCGTAATAGA
>JBCCBE010000160.1:0-3005 GCA_039814425.1 Pseudomonadota bacterium | reverse complement strand
TATTTCCAGGAAATAACGTTGCTGGTGATATGCGCAATACGAGAAAAATTGGTTTCTTCTCTTTCTATTTCTATCAATTATATCCATATCTCTAGCATGGCTAAAAAACGCATTGCTCCTGATCAATCAGACGGCTTCGAAGAAGCTTCGCAACCACCACTAAGCGGCGTGCCGCTTTCTGGTTCTATATCTGGTTGGGTTCAGGAAATTGAGGCAGAAAGCAAAAAGCCAGGCACCGCTGGTAGTGGCAAACGCACTGCTAAAAAATCCGCTCATGAGCGTGAACGTTATGGCGGTGATGGATCTATTGCAGCCAACGTCACCGAAGGCCGCAAGGCTAAACTCTCACCTAAAGGGGCAAAAGCAAAAGGGTCTTATTCCCAAAAGCATGTTAACAAAGGTGCGATTATCGGTGCATCCAGCGATCCAAAAACGCGCGCTGAAGGCGGACTTAATCCGGTTGCCGGACTTGATGTTTCGCTTGAAGAGGCAAAGAACCTCGATAATTCAGGAGTTACAGCTACTGTTTCTGCGCTATCGCGCCTGATCGAAGGCGGGGATCCAAACCTTGTAAATTCCTGGGTGCCACATCGTCCGGAACGACCGGTAAAGACTGAAGGTGGCATTGAACTTAAGATGGTGACGGATTTTGAACCATCTGGCGATCAGCCAACAGCGATTGCAGAATTGGTGGGAGGTATTTCACAAGACGAGCAATCGCAAGTTCTACTTGGTGTTACGGGGTCGGGAAAAACGTTTACGATGGCAAAAGTCATTGAGGCGACCCAGCGTCCTGCGATTATTCTTGCACCCAATAAAACGCTTGCTGCGCAGCTTTACGGTGAAATGAAGCAGTTTTTCCCTGAAAATGCGGTTGAATATTTCGTATCCTATTACGATTATTATCAGCCGGAAGCGTATGTGGCGCGTTCTGATACCTACATCGAAAAAGAATCCAGCGTTAACGAACAGATTGACCGCATGCGCCATTCTGCAACCCGGGCTCTGCTCGAACGGGATGACGTGGTAATTGTAGCTTCGGTTTCCTGTATCTACGGTATAGGGTCAGTTGAAACCTACACCGCGATGACCTTCGAAATGAAAATCGGCGATACGCTCGACCAGCGTGCACTTCTTGCTGATTTGGTTGCCCAGCAATACAAGCGTAATGATCAGGCCTTCACCCGTGGTACGTTTCGGGTACGCGGCGATACGATTGAGATTTTTCCTGCACACTTAGAAGACAGCGCCTGGCGGATATCTTTATGGGGGGAGGAGATTGAGGCGATCACAGAATTTGATCCTCTTACCGGTCAAAAGACAGGTGATCTAAAGTCAGTCAAGATTTATGCTAATTCACATTACGTGACGCCGCGCCCGACGCTCAATCAGGCAAGTAAGAATATCAAGGAAGAGTTGAAGTGGCGGTTGGAAGAGCTGAATAATGCAGGCCGGTTGCTTGAAGCGCAACGGCTAGAGCAACGTACACGATTTGATCTGGAGATGCTGGAAGCAACCGGTAGCTGTGCTGGTATTGAAAATTATTCCCGATATCTAACGGGTCGAAAACCAGGCGAACCGCCGCCGACATTGTTTGAATATATCCCTGATAATGCGCTCGTCTTTGTGGATGAGAGCCATGTTACTATTCCCCAGATTGGCGGCATGTATCGGGGTGACTTCCGGCGGAAAGCAACTTTGGCAGAATATGGATTCCGATTGCCGTCCTGCATGGACAACCGTCCTCTTCGGTTTGAAGAGTGGGATCGGATGCGCCCGCAAACAGTCTGTGTTTCAGCTACCCCGGGCGGCTGGGAGATGGAACAGGCAGGTGGGGTTTTTGCCGAGCAGGTAATCCGTCCAACCGGACTGATCGATCCACCTGTTGATATACGGCCCGCACGGACGCAGGTGGATGATGTGCTGGACGAAATCATGCAAACAGCAAAAGCGGGCTATCGCACGCTTGTGACGGTTCTTACCAAACGCATGGCGGAGGACCTGACCGAGTACCTGCACGAACATGGCGTGCGTGTTCGTTATATGCATTCTGATATTGATACACTGGAACGTATCGAGATAATTCGTGATCTGCGGCTTGGTGCATTTGATTGTCTTGTTGGCATCAATTTGTTGCGTGAAGGGCTTGATATTCCTGAATGCGCGCTGGTTGCTATTCTTGATGCGGATAAGGAGGGATTTCTGCGCTCGGAAACCTCACTTGTCCAAACCATTGGCCGGGCGGCACGAAACGTCGATGGGCGTGTGATTTTATATGCTGATAAGGTAACCGGTTCGATGGAGCGGGCAATGGCTGAGACCGGTCGCCGTCGCGAAAAGCAGGAAGCTTATAATATCGAGCATGGCATTACGCCGGAGAGTATTAAGAAAAACATCGGTGATATTCTTGGTTCTGTTTATGAACAGGATCATGTGCAGGTGAACACTGGCGGCTTTGAAGAAAGTGGCGAGCTTATAGGTGCTAACTTGGCAACGCATCTGGAAGGGCTTGAAAAAGAAATGCTGGCCGCCGCTGCTGATCTTGATTTTGAAACCGCGGCCCGGCTGCGGGATGAAATCAAGCGCTTACGCGAAGTGGAGTTGGCAATTGCAGATGACCCGTTAGCGCGTGATTCGGGCGTTGACAACACGCAAGTTAGCCGCAAGCGCAAGGCCCAGGGAAAGCCAGCTAAAGGCAAACAAGGCATTGCCAAGCAGAAAGACAATCCCGCTTTGTTTAAAAGGAATTCGCTTGACGAGATGACCGTTGGTCGAACAGAAAAACCGGCTGCGCCTGAAGGCTGGTCCCAACCTCGCAAGTCCTATGGCGAAGAAATGAGGCTGGCGAAAGGTACCAATAACGATGTTGGTACACCGCTTGGGGATGAGGGTGAAAAAAGAAAAACACCGCCTGTTGTAGAGGGCAGTCTTGAAAAAGATGATAGCCAAAAACGGCGTGGCAAACCGAAGAAGACAGGACGCCCGGGACGGTAAGATGCGCTTTA
>JBCCBE010000164.1:0-2441 GCA_039814425.1 Pseudomonadota bacterium | reverse complement strand
GCTCATTGGCTAACTCCTGTTCGTTATCTTTACTGATGTATGATGCAAGGAGTTTGGTTGCAATCACTTCATTGCATCGAATTTCAATTTAAAAGGCATCTTTAAAATGGACCGGCCAATGCCAAGGGCAAACCGCAACAATATCATAGCGGATAGAAAGGCTTGCGTAATTCCGTTGCTTTGCTAGCCAGAGATCTGCGGCTGCATCAATACGCTTGCGGCTGGAAAGGGTGACAGCTTCAACTGCTTCACGGATAGTTGGTCTGGCTTTTACTTCTACTATGGCGACAAGATTCCCTTTACGAGCGATCAAGTCGATTTCGCCAACCCGAGTTTTATAACGCAGTGCAATTACTCGATATCCTTTTAACAATAGCGCAAAGGCTGCGAACCATTCAGCGAGCCTACCGATACGTTCAGCTTTGCGATGTTTTTGCAGGCGGTTACTCATCTTTAAGCTTGAGTGCCAGTTGATACAGTTCGCGTTTGGATTGTCCGGTCAGTTGGGCAGCTTCAGCAGCAGCGCTGCTTACCGAATGGAACTGGAGCAATTCAGAAAGCAGCGCTTTCACATCTTGAACCGGTTCACCACGAACACCACAGACAAGGATAACGATCTCACCTTTCACATCCCTTTCAGAAAACCGAACACAAAGGTCTGACAAGGGACCCGTGGCGATTTCTTCATGCATTTTGGTCAGTTCACGCGCTACACATGCCTGACGGTCTTGCCCAAAAACAGCTGTCATATCCGTTAAGCTAGCAAGCAGCCGCTTTGGACTTTCAAAGAAAATCAGGGTCGATTGCGCTGTCTCATAAGCTTCCAATGTCTTTAAACGCTGCTTTTGCTTATTTGGTAGGAAACCAGAAAACGTCCAGGTTTCATTGGGTAATCCGCTGGCTATCAACGCCGTCAATGGAGCAGATGCACCGGGCAATGGTATAATGTTGATGCCCTTTTTGTTTGCCATTTTAACCAATCTGAATCCGGGATCGGAGACCAGAGGCATGCCCGCATCACTAGCCAAAACCACAGCCTTGCCAGACTTGATTTCATCCAGCAGCCTTTGTCCGACGGCATCTGAATTATGCTCGTTATAAGAAAGAGTCTGGTTCTTGATTCCATAATGGCGCAAAAGTTTTGCAGTTACCCTTGTATCTTCGCATGCGACGAGATCACAACCGGCAAATGCTTCCAGAACGCGTATGGTAATGTCTTTGAGATTTCCGATTGGTGTTGCTGCAAGATAGAGGCCCGGTTCCAGCGTTGAAACTGAAAACCATTGCGGGCCAATCTGGAAGCCCTTTTCTGCATCGTTCTGGGGATTTCGTATCACAACCAATTATCCTTGAACTGTTCCCATCCTACGCCCAGTTTTGCATATAAGGGCCGTAGCGAAGGAAGCGGAAACGCCTGCGACAAGCCATGAACTGGGGCCGGTAAATGTTTTGGGATTATGCTTTTCTGATCGTTTCCAGTTGCAAGCCACCGCGCCAGTTCGCGGCCTGACCAGGTTGCATTGCTCACGCCAGAACCGTGATACCCAAAGGCAAAATGTACACTCGGATCGTCGGGAAGGCGGCCAATGGTTGGGGTAAACCTGGAAGTAAAACAGACAAATCCGCGCCAATCATATTCGATCTCCACATCCCGCCATTCTGGCCAAAGTTCATTGAAGATTTTTCCCAGCTGCAATTTAGTTTTTTGGGCACCTTCTGGCGTGCCTTTGAAGTCAGCCCGCCCGCCGATCATAAAGCGATTGTCCGGCAGCATCCGATAATACTGATACACCTTGCGAGAGTTTATCGCCGGGCTTTGCGTTTTCCAGCCATGGGCTGAAAGTTCATTATCACTCAGAGGCCTTGTGACAATGATCTGACTTTGAAGAGGCAACGCCCGCCCGGCAAGGCCGGAATGTAATTCATCTTCCAAAAATCCGTTGCAAGCAACAAAGATATGCTTTGCTCGCAAGATGCCTCCCGCATCTGTTACAAGTTTATGCGTAGAACCGCTCTTTTCCCATCCAACAACTTTGCTATGGTCATGAAGTTTTGCCCCATGTTCTTGTGCGGCACGACCAAGTCCAAGGCAATATTTCAACGGATGTAATCCAAATCCTGGTCGCTGTACCATGGCTCCATGCTGATGTGGTGCGTCATAATGCGTCTCAGAAAAGGTTTCTTTCGAAAGCATAAATGTTTCTGCGCCAAGTTGCGTACGTTGGAAGTCGCATTCTTCTGCGAGTTCATTGTAGTGGGATGGCTTTTCAGCCACCACCATTTCCTGTTCGCCCTGGTGGTTAAACTCAATACGCGCATCCGCAGCGATTGAACGCACCAGTTCCACAGCTTCTGCCTGGCATGCATAATAGTGCCGAGCCGCATCCAGCCCATAGCGCTTTGAAAGTTTGCGAGCACCGAGTTTTTCGCCACCCATGCAG
>JBCCBE010000109.1:0-9004 GCA_039814425.1 Pseudomonadota bacterium | reverse complement strand
GATAAAACTCTCAGATACCTTGGCCTTGTCATGGCCAAACGGAAGCAGATCATCACTGCTAATCCCAAGCTTCGCACCAATCTCCTGAATGGGCTTCTTTTTCGATTCACGGGCAATCTCAATATCAGATTTGACGGACATTTCTCTCTCCACGAGGCATGGTGGTAACGGGCTTAATTCAGCAAATAGTATTTAATCAGGTGATTGGTTTGGAAACCTGCTGCCTGCGACTTACCTCCATGCACAAGCGACCAGTTTACTGATCATGATTTCCGCTCCGGGAACTCTGTCCGGGACCTATGTTGTATCATAGGATTTTTGTTGCGCAAATAGGATTAGTGCGTCTTATCGAAATTAGATTAACTGCAATAAGGTTTTTGGATTTTTCGAAATTATAATTGCGGCGTATCTTGGAAAAAATACAAAGAAAAAGCCCGCTGGAAGCGGGCTGCCCACAAAAACAATTTTCTTTACCTAGGATCAGGCGTTAACCGCATCCTTCAAAGCTTTACCAGCCTTGAACTTTGGCGCCTTTGAAGCCGGGACATTTACGGTTTCACCAGTGCGCGGATTGCGGGCGGTAGTCGCCTTACGGTCCGAAACCATGAAATTACCAAATCCCAATATTCTAACCTCATCGCCAGATTTGAGTGCATTTGTCACGCAAACCAACATCGCTTCTACAGCATCACCAGCTTGCGCTTTTGTCATGCTACTTTCATCTGCAACAGCAGCTATTAGTTCGTTTTTATTCATGGTGCATCCTTCCAATTTGCAGGTTTGATGCTCAACTGTAACAGAATTGTCATGATTCCGCGCGTTTTTCAGCGGAATTTCTGTTAAAAACTGGCTGTTTTTAAGGCGTTTGGACCGTTTTGATGTCAATTCAAGCCGATCAAGTAAGAAAATGGGCCAGCGCTTACCTTGTAGCCAGCGCCAGCCCATAACTTGATTCGTCTAAAATTCCGCAAAACCTGAAGAACTTGCCGTTAGGTCAATAACTTAGTGGGCAATACCACCTTCTTCATGCATCCCATCGCCACGGGATTTTGCGTAGGCACGTTCTTGATCTTCCGGTGTCCATTCGATGGCTTCGGGTTTGCTGACCAATGCATGCTCCAGCACCTCGTCCATGATTGCAACAGGCACAATCTCAAGTTCGTTTTTCACGTTATCCGGGATATCAGCCAAGTCCTTGGCATTTTCTTCGGGTATAAGAACCTTGGTAATGCCACCCCGCAATGCAGCGAGAAGCTTTTCCTTTAGTCCACCAATCGGCAAAACGCGGCCGCGAAGCGTGATCTCACCAGTCATTGCAATATTAGCCCGTACTGGAATATCTGTCATTATTGAGACAATTGACGTTGCCATTGCAACACCGGCAGACGGACCGTCTTTGGGCGTGGCGCCTTCAGGAACATGAACGTGAATGTCAGTTCGATCGAATACCGGCGGTTCGATGCCAAAATCAACCGCACGCGACCGAACATAAGACGCTGCCGCTGAAATTGATTCTTTCATAACATCCTTAAGGTTGCCGGTGACGGTCATCTTGCCTTTACCGGGCATAGACACGCCCTCAATTGTCAGCAATTCCCCGCCGACTTCTGTCCAGGCAAGACCTGTCACAACACCGATGGAATCATCCTGCTCTGCCTCGCCATATCTGAATTTTGGAATTCCCAAATAATCATCAAGATTCTTCTCCGTGACTTCAATTGATTGGCGTGTACCTTTCATGATCTCGGTAACAGCCTTACGCGTTAGCTTTGTAAGTTCGCGCTCCAGATTCCGTACACCAGCCTCGCGCGTATAAATACGAATCACTGAACGCACGGCTTCATCGGAAATAGAAAATTCCTTTTCCTGAAGGGCGTGATCTTTTACCGCCTTTGGCAGTAGATGCCGTTTAGCGATTTCAAGTTTTTCGTCTTCGGTATAACCGGCAATACGGATAATCTCCATACGATCCATAAGCGGACCCGGAATGTTAAGCGTATTGGCTGTGGTGATGAACATTACATTCGACAGATCATATTCTACTTCAAGATAATGATCGGCAAAGGTACTGTTTTGTTCAGGATCCAACACCTCAAGTAACGCAGATGAAGGATCGCCACGGAAATCCATTCCCATCTTATCAATCTCATCGAGAAGGAATAACGGGTTGGCTTTCTTTGCCTTTTTCATCGATTGGATAACTTTACCAGGCATTGAGCCGATATAGGTCCGGCGATGGCCTCTGATTTCGGCTTCATCGCGCACGCCACCAAGCGCCATACGCACAAACTCACGGCCAGTAGCTTTTGCGATTGACTTACCAAGCGATGTTTTACCAACACCGGGAGGTCCAACAAGGCACAGGATCGGTCCCTTTATCTTTCGAGCCCGGGCTTGAACTGCTAGATATTCAACAATCCGCTCTTTGACTTTATCAAGACCATAATGATCTATATCCAAAACCTCTTCAGCCAGATTGAGATCGGTCTTGATCTTTGAGCGCTTGCCCCATGGAATTCCCAAGAGCCAATCAAGATAGTTGCGAACAACGGTCGCCTCAGCCGACATTGGGCTCATCTGTTTCAGCTTCTTGAACTCTGCTTCAGCTTTTTCCTTGGCTTCTTTGGAAAGCTTGGTTTTGCCAATGCGCTCTTCCAATTCCTGGAGTTCATCTTTACCGTCTTCGCCCTCACCCAGTTCTTTCTGGATCGCCTTCATTTGCTCATTCAGATAATATTCGCGCTGGGTTTTCTCCATCTGGCGCTTGACGCGTCCGCGTATACGTTTTTCAACCTGAAGAACGGAAACTTCGCTCTCCATCATTCCGATGATATGCTCCAGGCGTTCCTTGACGCTGAAGATCGAAAGGATTTCCTGCTTTTCAGAAATCTTGATCGCCAAATGCGAGGCAATAGTATCTGCCAGCTTGGAATACTCATCAATTTGAGTGACAGAGCTAACCACCTCTGGTGATACCTTTTTGTTGAGCTTTACGTAGTTCTCGAAATCACTCACGACTGATCGAGCGAGCGCTTCGATTTCGACGGGATCATCTTCTTGATCGTCAATAATATCTGCGACTGCTTCAAAATACTCTTCGCGAGCCGTAAATTTACGCACGCGTGCGCGAGAAACACCCTCTACGAGAACTTTAACTGTACCATCGGGGAGTTTCAGCAGCTGGAGAACAGAAGCGACGGTGCCGATATCATAAAGGCTTTCAGGTTGAGGATCATCATCACTTGCATTCTTCTGAGTAAACAGAAGAACTTGCCGATCGGAATTCATTACCTCTTCTAAAGCGGCAATAGATTTCTCACGTCCGACGAATAGCGGCACAATCATGTGCGGAAAAACCACAATATCTCTTAAAGGCAATAGGGGCAGGATATCGCCTGTGCCATATTCGATGTCGCCGGTTGTTTCTTTGCTCATTTATAAATCCTTTAGTGAGGCGAATACCTCATGGAATTAAGGTGTATGAACACCACAAAATGCACTATTAAACCATATCACTTTGACGGTGTCTTTGTTGCGCAATAATGAATCATCAAACGCAACTGTTACAGACAACTTGGGACTTAACTTGTCCACGTTCAAGGCTTCAACCTATTTGTGAACGCAGTTTTCCAACGGTTACTCGGAATACTATTACAAACGCATGCAGTTGATCGACTTCGATCAATAAAAATCGTGAAAGCAGCCTGCTTTCAATTATGCACTAGCTTCTTTTGTCGCCTCTTTATCAGAGTAGATGTATAAAGGCCTTGCATTGCCTTCAACTACTTCCTCTGAGATCACGACTTCCTCAACACCTTCAAGGGCTGGAAGCTCGAACATTGTATCCAACAAAATACCTTCAAGAATGGAACGCAATCCACGGGCACCGGTTTTGCGCACAATTGCGCGCTTAGCAATCGCGGTCAGTGCATCTTCGTGGAAGCTTAGATTAACATCTTCCAACTCAAACAAGCGCTGGTACTGTTTAACAAGAGCGTTCTTTGGCTCTGTCAGAATTTGAACAAGTGCCGGTTCGTCCAGATCTTCCAAAGTGGCAAGCACCGGTACACGACCGATAAATTCCGGAATCAAACCAAAGCGTTGCAGATCTTCCGGTTCCACCTGACGTAATACTTCGCCGGTTTTGCGATCATCTGGCGCTTCAACATGCGCGCCGAATCCGATCGATGTTTTCTGACCACGATCTGAAATTATTTTCTCAAGTCCGGCAAAAGCACCACCACAAACAAACAACATGTTCGTCGTATCAACCTGCAGGAATTCTTGTTGTGGATGTTTGCGTCCACCCTGTGGAGGAACAGAGGCTACCGTCCCTTCCATAATCTTCAAAAGCGCTTGTTGCACCCCTTCCCCGGAAACATCACGAGTAATGGATGGATTATCAGATTTACGAGAAATCTTGTCGACCTCATCGATATAGACAATCCCGCGCTGGGCACGCTCGACATTGTAATCAGATGCCTGAAGCAGTTTCAGAATAATGTTTTCTACATCCTCACCAACATAACCGGCTTCGGTCAGAGTGGTAGCGTCTGCCATGGTGAAAGGCACATCAAGGATCCGGGCGAGCGTTTGGGCAAGAAGTGTTTTGCCACACCCGGTTGGACCAATCAGCATGATATTTGACTTAGCAAGCTCGACATCCTGGTTCTTGGTCGCATGATTCAACCGCTTGTAGTGATTGTGAACTGCAACCGAAAGAACGCGCTTGGCATGAGCCTGGCCAATCACATAATCATCGAGAACTTCAAGGATTTCTTGTGGTGTAGGGATACCTTCGCCAGATTTAACCATTGAGGATTTGTTTTCCTCACGGATAATATCCATACAAAGTTCAACACATTCATCACAGATAAAAACTGTTGGACCAGCGATCAATTTACGGACTTCGTGCTGGCTCTTGCCGCAAAACGAACAGTAAAGCGTATTCTTACTATCACCGGTGTTTGAAATCTTACTCATAAATCATCCTTACGCCGTCTTGATTCACGACAGTATCTAACCCCAATTTGAACCATCCAGACCGCTTTAAGGCAAGGATAATTTTTGGCTGCGTCAGTTTATGTCAAAAAACCTTCACATACACTTAACAATCAAGGTTTGCCACGCCCTCATTGAATGCACGGTTAACTTTCCGGTTCTTCGACTACACGTTGTTCGATGACCTTGTCGATAAGCCCGAATTCTTTGGTCTCTTCAGCGGTCATGAAATGATCGCGATCAAGCGTCTGTTCAATCGTATCGTAATCCTGTCCGGTGTGCTTTACATACACTTCGTTCAGGCGACGTTTCATCTTCATGATGTCTTCAGCATGACGCTGGATATCAGAGGCTTGTCCTTGAAATCCGCCGGATGGCTGGTGGACCATGATACGGGCATTCGGCAAGGCAAAACGCATGTCCTTTTCGCCAGCTGTAAGCAAAAGAGAACCCATTGATGCTGCTTGGCCGATGCACAGGGTCGAAACCGCAGGCTTAATAAACTGCATCGTGTCGTAAATTCCCATGCCGGATGTAACTACACCGCCAGGAGAATTAATATAAAGGTTGATTTCTTTTTTTGGATTATCGGCTTCCAGATATAGTAATTGCGCGCAGACTAGTGTTGCCATCTGGTCTTCAATTGGACCAGTGATAAAAATGACGCGTTCTTTTAGTAGTCTTGAGAAAATATCATATGCACGTTCTCCTCGGTTTGATTGCTCAACAACCATGGGAACTAGGTTCATATAGGTATCGACCGGGTCTTTCATGCTAACAGCACCTTTCAGCGAATCTTTGGCAGATAGTCAGATGGCTGTATTTAGGAAATATCGGCGCCAGTTAAAAGGCATGAAATGTTGTTTTCTCGACCAGACGCTCTTTAACGCCTGATCATTACAACAAAATTGCCGACACTTGGCTTACTCGGTCGGGATAAATACGAAAACTTGAGTAAGCCTACTCTTCGTCTTCTTTGAGCAATTCTTCTTTGGAGACGGTTTTTTCCTCGACTTCGACTTTCTCAACGATAAAGTCGATAACCTTGTCTTCATAAAGTGGCGCACGCAATCCGGCCACTGCGTCTGGATGCTCCTGGAAATATTTCAGAACTTCCTGCTCTTGCCCGGGATATTGCTGTAATTGCTGATAAACAGCTGCCTGCATTTCATCTTCGCTGACTTCAACATTAGCCTTTTCACCAATATCTGCCAGCACCAGACCCAATCGAACCCGACGTTCGGCAAGTTTACGGTACTCTGCCTTGGCTTCGTCTTCGGTCGTCTCTTCATCGTCAAAGGTTTTACCAGCACGCTCCAATTCCTGGGTCATTTGGTTCCAGATATTGTCGTATTCCTGCTCAACCATCTTGCCCGGCAATTCCATTTTGGTTTGCTCATCAAGCAAATCAAGCACTTGACGCTTTACTTTTGCCCGGGTGAAGGAACCATTGCGCCCTTCTATTTGCCCTTTAACTGCTTCTTGTAGTTTTTCGACGCTTTCAAGGCCTAGTTTGGTTGCAAATTCGTCGTTGATTTCCAATTCGTCAGGCTTTTCAATCTGAGAAACCGTAACATCAAACTCTGCATCTTTCCCGGCGAGATGGGCAGCGCCATACTCTTCAGGGAAAGAAACCTTAATGGTTTTTTCCTCGCCGGCTTTTGAGCCTACCAATTGCTCTTCAAAACCAGGGATGAACATTTTGGAGCCGATTACCAATTTGGCATCGTTGTCTGCGCCACCTTCAAACGGCTCGCCATCAATCTTGCCCAAGTAATTCATTGTTACCCGGTCGCCATCCTTAGCTGCACCCTTTTTTTCACTGTAAGATCTTGCACTTTCGCCAATACGTTTGATTTCGTCTGAAATTTCCTCATCGGATATTTCGGCTACAGGTCTGGTGATCTTTAGTTTCTCAAGTTCAGGAGCATTAATTTCCGGAATAACTTCATATGTCATTGAAAATTCGAAATCTTTTTTACCATTCAGGATTTCATCTGCTTCTTTTTCATCCTCAGTCATGGAAATTTCAGGCTGCTGGGCTGCGCGCTCTTCGCGCTCCTTGATAACTTCGCCTGTACGTTTTGATATATATTCATTGACCAGTTCGGCGCGGGTTTGCTTGCCATACATCTTTCTTAGATGACCCATTGGGACTTTGCCCTGGCGAAAACCGTTTAAACGGACCTGTGGTCTGAGTTCTTCAAGGCGCGTATTCACCTGCGCTTCCATATCATCCTTTGAGACGATAATTTTCAGTTCGCGTTTCAGGCCTTCGTTAACAGTTTCAGTTACTTGCATCGGTCGATACCTATCAGTTAACCGCTGAACCTCATGCAACTTCGGTGTGCGAGAGGGCTCAGCGCGTTGGGTCTGGAGTTGTAAAAGTCACCGCCTGCGTAACAAGTGTTGCTCGCCAATCCGGTTTCTTTCCATTGATTTTGGCTCGCAGATAGCAGAGGCTTTGTTTCAGAGCAAGCTATTCTAGGGTCAAGTCCCATTAAATGGAGCTAAATATTGAATTGGGCTTCAATTTTACGGTCAACCCGACTAGACCGATTGCACAGCCTGGTTAAACAATAGCAAGATAGATGTTTCCAAATGACCAAATTCGGTAATCTTTATGGATAGTTTTATAGCCGCTTTCGGTTCACCAAGCTATTGGCAAAACCTATTTACCAATCTCAGCACCAAAATCACAGCTTGGCTGATAAGCCCTAATTTCTACGCGCAAATTGGGGCTATAGTGATATGCGTGTTCATCGCCTGGCTTTTGGCGCGGATCCTGAGAGCGCGGGTACCGTGGCTCAATACAGCACCATTGGAGGGGTCTAGATTCTTCAAGGTTCGGCAGTTTTTCTACGCAGCAAGAGATCTTTTGTTCCCGGCGTTATGTTACGTTTTACTTGGTATAGCCGCTAATATTCTCAGTACGGGAATCGGCGAGGACTGGCTGGTTCGTATCGCCAGAACCATAAGTGTCATATTTCTGGTTTACTGGGCGATAATCCGCTTTGCTTCAAACACAGTGCTGCGCCAAGGATTACTATACATCGGCATCCCGATAGCGGCTCTTCAGGCGTTTGGCTGGCTGGATCAGGTCACAACCTTTCTTGATTCTGTTTCTCTTGAAGCAGGAAACATTCGGATTTCGCTTTATTTCCTGCTTAAGACAGCGCTGGTTGCAGGTTTCTTTTTCTGGCTTGGCAGCGCCTCGAATAAATCCGGGCAAAACCTAATTCGTTCTCAAGAAACACTCGATATCGGAACGCGCGAGCTGTTTGCGAAACTGTTTCAAATTGCTCTATTCACCGTAATTTTCATCCTGATGTTGCAGGTATTGGGCCTTGATCTGACTGCACTTACAATCTTCGGTGGTGCTGTAGGTGTTGGTATTGGTTTTGGATTGCAGCAGATTACGTCAAATTTCATTTCAGGAATGATCCTGCTTATTGAACGCACGCTTACGGTCGGAGACTTTATCGAACTTGAAGACGGTCGGATGGGGATAATGAAAGAGTTGAACATGCGTTCGGCAACCCTGGAGACATTCGATGGGAAAGAAATCATGGTCCCAAACGAGAAATTCATTACCGGTGTGTTTGTCAACTGGACACGCGATGATCCGCGGCAACGCTATGAAATCGATTTTAGTGTAGGCTATGATACGGACATTCGAAAAATCCCAGACTTGATAGTAGAGGCGGTTTCTAAACATCCAGGCGTTCTGCAAGAGCCGGAAGTGCCAGATTGTGAGTTGCGTGGATTTGGCGACAGCGGCATCGATTTTGGATTGGAGTTCTGGATCGAAGGCATTGATGACGGCAAGAACCGCATATCATCTGATTTGCTGTTCATTATCTGGGAAACACTGAGGGACAACAATATTACGATCCCCTATCCGCAGCGTGAAGTTCGTATACTTAATGATGATAAGCCACCAAAAATGTCCGTAAAGCGTACCGGTTGAGCGTTTTTTGTTAAGAACCGCTCTGAACGGTTT
>JBCCBE010000155.1:0-3739 GCA_039814425.1 Pseudomonadota bacterium | reverse complement strand
CGATTCGTTGGCAATCTATCAGGGGTTTGTGCAGGCGCTGCGTAATGCAGGCATTCGCGCAGAAATGTATCAGGGCAATCCCAATAAGTTTGGCAAGCAACTGCAATACGCTGACCGTCGTGGGTGCCCGATCGCAATTATTCAAGGCTCTGACGAACGCGACGCAGGCAAGATTCAGCTAAAGGATTTAATCGAAGGACGCAAGCAGGCCGAGGCCATTGCCTCAAATGAAGAATGGCGAGAGAGCCGCCCGGGGCAGTTTGAAGTTTCGCAGACAGATCTGGTTGCCGAAGTTCGCAAACTCCTCGATGAACAGGCAAAAGCGTAGCAAAAATGAAGCTTCAGGCCATAACAGGTTCACTTGCTGAAAGTGGCTGTAAGTTCCCCTCAATCGACCTGCTTCAGCCGGCTGACCCATTCCTGGATACAACCGGCGAAGACCTGCGGCGGCGGATTTTTATTACCCAGGAAAATACCGGAAAAACCCTATGTTTGCGCCCGGAATTTACCATTCCCGTTTGCCTTGCTCACCTAAAGCAGGGAGACAACACAGGGCGTTATGCCTATGCGGGCAGTGTGTTTCGCCAGCGCGATAAAGAACCGCAGGAGTTTACCCAGGCGGGATTTGAAGACTTCGGCGATCAAAACAGACTGAAAGCAGACATCAATTGCATCAACATCGCGATCAAAACGTTGCAGCAGGCTGGCCAACAAAACCTAGGATTGACCCTCGGTGATCAGAGTATCTTCAGCGACCTGCTTGAAGCATTGGATATTCCATCTGCTTGGCGCAAGAAACTGACACGTAATTTTGGTGACACAGAACTGCTGATAGAAAATTTAAGTGTCATGTACACGATGGACGAGGAGTTTCTGACGAACATCCCGAAAGAATATCATGCACTGCTTGAAAACGCCGATACGCAAAGACTGGAAGCGCTGATTGGCGAGCGGATGTCTGAGGATGGTCTGTCGCCTACATTCGGTAGAACTCCAAATGCAATTGCAGACCGATTGATGCAAAAGCTTGAACTGTCTTCTGCTGCTCTGGATGAAGAGAAGTACAACTTGTTGCAAAGCTTTCTCGCAATCGATGTAACGCTGGCAGATGCCCCATTAGCACTTGCTCAATATCAGAAAGCCTCAGGCCTTGATCTTAAATCGGGGCAGGAGAGGCTGGCTGCGATGGCAAAGGCAATTTCGGAATATGTAGGTGATGCACGCTACCGGGCGAATTTTGGACGCAGGCTAGACTATTACACCGGACTTGTTTTCGAAATTTACAGTGGCGGATCACAAAAGCCGCTTATTGGCGGTGGCCGCTATGATCAGCTTATGACCCTGCTTGGCTCGCCAAAGGAAATTCCTGCAGTAGGGTTTTCAATCTGGGTTGACCGACTGGAGGCGGCGTTATGAGTTTAACCATCGCCATTCCTTCGAAGGGCCGATTGAAGGAAAAAACGATAGAAGCATTTACAAATGCGGGCTTTGATCTGCGCATGCCGGAAGACGCCCGTAGTTATCAGGGAAGTTTGCATGGCGTAAATGCTGCAGAAAAAGGCGTTGATGTCAGTTTTCTTTCTGCCTCGGAAATTGCCCGTGAACTTATTAACGGAACGGTTCATGCTGGCGTTACGGGGGAAGATCTTGCGCGCGAGACCATTGCGGATGCGGACACTTATCTCGAATTTGTTTCACAGCTCGGATTTGGTCACGCGGACGTGGTAATTGCGGTTCCGCAGGCCTGGATTGATGTAGAAACTATGTCGGATCTTGATGATGTTGCAGCAGAGTTCCGTAGCAGGCACGGTCGGCGTTTGCGCGTGGCAACCAAATATTGGAACCTCACTCAAAGCTTCTTTGCCGATCATGGCATTGCACTTTATCGGATTGTTGAAAGTCTTGGTGCAACAGAAGCAGCACCATCTGCGGGACAGGCAGATGCAATCGTTGATATTACATCCACCGGTTCTACCCTGCGGGCAAATGGATTGAAGATTTTGGATGATGGCGTTATCTTGAAATCTCAAGCCAATCTGATCCTTTCACGAACCGCTAGAATAACGTCCGATGAGGCCGGCATTCTAGCTGAAATACGTCATGCTTTGGACACAGTCACAGACATGCTAGAGAGGAAAAAATAGATGGGAGAATCATTTTGAAGAATGGCATTAATCGCCGCGGGTTTTTGGGCGCAACAATTGCGTCAGCACTTGCTATGCCTTCAATCCTAACTGCCAGCCGTGTAAATGCTGCCGAGATTGAAAAACTTGCTGGGCAATTACTGGTAACGGGCTTCCCCGGTTCCACGTCTGATGCAAATTCTGCAAAGGTTTTAGCAGGCCACATTCGAGCAGGGCGAGCTGGCGGTGCTTTGTTTCTGCGGCATAATATTAAGAGTGGTGCAAACGCGAAATCTCTTGCCCGTATGTTTGCCAATCAGAACCGTCAATGCCTAAATGCGATTGATCAGGAAGGCGGCAAAGTCCAACGTCTTGGCAAAAAGCAAGGCTTTACGGCAATGCCAACCGCGCAGTGGGTTGCGGGCAATAAATCAATTGCCGAAGCCCGTGCTTTATATGCGCGCGCTGGAAAAGAGCTGCGTGCAGCCGGTTTCAACCTCAATATGGCCCCATCGGTTGATATTCATGATCCTAAGAACCCGGTAATTGGAAAGTATGGGCGCGGTTTCTCAACAGATGTGGAACGAATTTCAGCCTATGCGGGCGCTTTTGTTGACGGATTTGCAAGTGCAGGCGTAGCCTGCTCTTTAAAGCACTTTCCTGGTCACGGTTCTTCGCGTGGCGATAGCCATGACGGATTTGTTGATATTACCAATACCTGGAGCCAGGCAGAACTTGTTCCGTTCCAGAAACTGGCAAGTAAGGCACCAATGGTTATGGGTGGGCACTTGTACCATCCAGAATTCAGCAACGGTAAATCACCGGTTACGTTTTCCTCTAAGGCACTGGCATCCAGATTACGCAAGGGCTTGGGCTATAAAGGTGTCATTCTTACCGACGATCTTGATATGGGTGCGATCCGCAAATCGTTTCAACTAAAGGAAGCGATCATTCTGGCGCTTGCTGCGGGTAACGATTTGCTACTGCTATCAAATTCCCTCAATTACAATGAAGACCTCCCAGCCGATGCAGTGCGTTGGATATCTGCGGCGGTCAAACAGGGACGAATTTCTTCTGGCAGTCTTCAAGCCTCTTACAATCGGGTCATGCTTGTTAAGAGCCGTTTCGGAGCGTAAAAATCCAGCTAAGCTTAGACCTGAAATGGGCAGCAAGGGCTGCCCATTATATCTGTTTGATACGACCGGTTAGTTGCGGCGAGCATCTACAGAGAGACTTCCAGCACCAGCAACCGACAGGGCCAAAAATCCGCCAGCCATGGCCAGATTTTTCATGAATAGAATGAACTGGGTCTGATCTCCAAAATTATTGTGGAAGATAATACCAGAGACGATGCAGAATGCAGCGAAAGCCCAAGAGACCAGTTTTGTCTGAAAGCCAATGAGTATGGCAATTCCGGCGATAACTTCGAAGATGGCTGTGCCCCAAGCCAGCAAGGTTCCCATTGGCAGGCCAACTGAACCAATATAACCGGCGGTACCAGCAATGTTTCCAAATTTATTCAAGCCAGCGAGTATGAAGATTGCGGCTAATAAGATACGCGCAATTAGTAAAAGCGTTTGGTTATTCATTTCAGAAAATCCTGTGTTTGACGAATG
>JBCCBE010000162.1:0-2862 GCA_039814425.1 Pseudomonadota bacterium | reverse complement strand
CTATGCGTGGTCGCGAACCATCAATCGGCGTATCAAAAGCCAACGCACGTACATCATCATCGATTGCCATACGCATTGCACCATTACGCGTTCGAGCTGTTAGATCGAAACCTTGTAAGGTGACATCTGTGTGTACATCAGACGGTGCGGAAAACTCTGCCACTGCGCCCACAACACCCATAACCCAGGTTCCTTGGTTCTCGGCACAGGAGCGAGCAACAAACTGACGAATATCCTCAGTTTTCCAGGGAAGACGACGATAAGCTACACCCAATTGGCTTAATCGTTCTGGGATTTGCGTCCACACCCGATCTCGCCAGATTTCAGCCTGCATGCCCCACTCAGCGATTTCATCCCCGCTGCGACCACACCCCAGACACCAACCCGAGGTATCATCAAGTTTGCAAATACCAGTGCACGGGCTCGTTACTGCCATATCGTTTTTTCGCGATCAGAAACAACTACATTGGACATGGTCGTAAGATCATTTGTTTTAACAAAGCAAATGCCTTCCCAAATAAAACGGTGCGCCTTATTCATTTCTTTGGTCAAAACGACGAGCAGTTGCAATGGTAAATAGCCCATGGGTTAAGACGCTGCGCGACGTGCCTTGGCGCCGCCTCGTCGTTGACGACTTGGCAGGTTTAAAGGCAATGGCTCTATCGGAGTGCGAAGGGAGGCGTTCAGAAGATCGCAAAAGATCGCAACTGCCGGAGATGTTGAGGCAAATGGAATTGCCATCGCGTGCGCACGCCGGGCTTCCTGCGCATAGCCCGCCATAATCGGCAAGGCTCCAAGCCATTGCAAGTAACCCAGTTGGCCTAGCTCCATCGCACGTTCTGGTGTGGTGGAACCAATATTAAGTTGTGTAATCGTTCGTTCGAGTAACATAGCGCCCTCCGCGCAAAAGGCATGACGCACAGAGGATGACATTTTCGAAATTGGAGAGACCAACCACTTTTTTGCCTTTCCCTCCCAAGGCGCCCCGCCAGGGTTTTGGTGACTAAGGTGACCTATTGGTACACCACAGACGGCAGGTCTCCTGACTTGCGGATCATCACTTTACCAACCCTTCCCGAACCAAGCGGTTCAGTGGCAATGCTGGTAAGCTCACCGCTTACAGTTGCGGGGGCAGTCACGGAATTAGGTAAAACCTGCACCGTGTTCCCTTTTCATCCCTCACAATTCTAGAATCGTAAGGAAAACCGTCAGAACAATAGTTCAACAAGCATCAAATCAAGTCAAGTAGTAAGACGGTTGGGAAGTGTCTCAGTTTGAATTTCCGGTGTTCGGCCAATGTGAACTTTTGCAACGCTGACATTAACGACTGCTTTCAGCGACACTCTGCAACCAGCGAACAAATCGCTTGGACAAACCTGTTTCACGTCCACTAACCTGTAAAGTATAGCACCCGACATTGATCTCTTCGCTATAGGGTAATGGAACAATGCGATCTTCTGAGAGGGCATTTTCAATCATAAATTCCGATGTAAGCACCATCCCCATTCCGGCAGACGCTGCGCGCAAAGCTGCATCATCCAGATCAAAACACTCGGCATAACTGAGCTGGACATCACTTTTGCCAGTTTCAGCCAGCCATAGCTTCCAATCCCAGTTCCCTTTGGTGCATTGAAGGGCAGGAATGGATACGACATCCTTGGGGTCGATCAGTTTTGCCAGCAATGTCGGTGCAAGAAACGGACGACAAACATCTTCGAAAAGGATGTGCGCTCCCTCCGGGCATTCGCCACGCTTGTAGTAACCGATTGTCACATCAGCAGTGCCAATCGGCGGATTATCGAGATCATAGAACGTTTCAATCTGAACATTGGCATTTGGGGCCTTGGTCTTAAAGAGATGCAGTTTGGGTATCAGCCAACGCACGGCAAATGACGTAGAGGCGCGGACGCGAAGCTCGTTGGTATCGCGGATGACATCCTCAAGCGCTGAATTAAGCAATTGAAGGCTGGGCGCAGATTGTCGAAACAGTTGGGTGCCCACATCTGTCAGCTCTATCGCGTTATTGCGCCGTACAAAAAGCTGTGTCCCCAACGATTGCTCAAGGGCTTTGATCTGGTGACTGACCGCGCCCGGAGTCACCCCAAGCAATTCTGCGGCTTTCTTTATGCTCATATGCTGAGCGACCATCAAAAACACGCGCAAAGCATTTAGCGAAATCGAATTAGCGGCCTGCATCAATATTCCTCATTCACAGTGAGAATAACTGATTTGATAACAACAAAAAACACTTTTATGAATGAAAAATACTTTACCTTTGGGTTCTTCATGCCACCGCTTCCTATCAATGTCCAAGCCATCCTTTGGGTGCTGCTGAGTACAGCTTTGTTCACTGTCATTTTCGCAGCCGCCAAATTTGCCGACGGGGCTATCGGAACATTTCAAATCCTGTTTCTGCGGTACATCGGTTCTTGCATGACAGTGTTTTTTTTGGTGGCACGTTCGGGATCCTTTGCTCATTACAAAAGCAATGTTCCGCTGCGCCATTTTTTTCGCGCAGTATTTGGATGCTCCGCAGCAGCCGCAATCACTTGGGCATCTGCACATATGCCAGTAGCAGACGCATCTGCCATCGGCATCCTATACGGCGTTATGACTGTCCTTTTAGGTCTGATATTTCTGAAGGAATATGTTGGGTTTCGTCATTGGCTGGCGATCTTGATATCGCTCACAGGCGCGGTGTTAATCATGTTTTCTCAGGGTGCATTCCAAAGCAGCCTTGCAGCCATTCCAGCTTTGATTGCATTGCTAAGCGCCATTTTGATGGCCTTTGAAGGGTTGCTGATCCGTTTACTGAGCCAAACAGAAAGTGCGTTGTCGATGATGCTTTATATCAGTGTTCTG
>JBCCBE010000091.1:0-13871 GCA_039814425.1 Pseudomonadota bacterium | reverse complement strand
CCCTTGTAGGGCGAAAGCAAGAAAATTAATGCGGAAAGCAATAAATCTCACCGCAAAAATAATCCAAGCCAAAATACTCAACATTATGGTGCTTATAAGCAGGAAATTGCGACCAATTTCACGAATAGGTTTGTCCATCCCCGTATGCGGTATCTCATACCAAAAAGACCAAGTTGAACTTTAAAATAACCTAAGGTAAAGAAATGCTGTTAACATTGTTAGAGCTATAGCAGAAAACAATTGGATTTACTTTGAATCCGGTCCATATGTCGTTAGAAATTATAGCGTAAAATAGTGAAATATCGGGAAAATTGGGAGTTATTTCGATATGTGGAGATGGAATAAATGGGTTTGGCCTGGCATTTTCGCTGTCGTGATTGTTAATTATTTGTCTACTTGTATTCGAGTATGGTCGGTTGAAGATGACTTGACTTCTAAGGTTCTGATCGATTTGAAAAAAGACCACCCTTGGGCCACTGTTGTGCTGGATGGACGTGATCTTCTTCTCAAAGGTACTGCACCTTTGGCTAATGACGTCGATGAAGCAGTCAAGATCGCTGAAGAAGCCTATGACGTGCGTATTGTTTCGCACGATACTGATGTACTTCCTTTTGCCTCCCCATATGGTGTAACCATCCAACGAGCGGATGGTTCCTTAACGTTAAAGGGTAACATTCCTGACGAAAATACCCGCACCGAGCTGTTGAAAGCAGCAGAGAAAGCCGCAGATGGATCTGCTATAGTAGATCAACTGACTTTGGCTGGCGGCAAGCCGGAAGGTTTTGCGGATTTAGCTGATTTTGCCGTAAAACAAATTGCCGGCCTTGAACCTTCAAGTGTCACACTTTCAGACAAGCAACTCTCGATTGAAGGCATCGCCAAGACGTCAAGAGATTATGAAGCTGCCTTGCGACGCATTAAAGGCAAAGTACCAGCCGACGGGGAAATTACCAAAGTTGATATTGCGCCTCCAACCGCTAGCCCTTATGACTGGCGCGCCGAATTTGATGGAGAGGCGATTGTCCTTGAAGGGAATGCCCCATCAACAGATGCTAGAACAGAAATAGAAGAAGCACTAAAACAACAAATGCCTGATGTGCGAATCCGCAACCGCATGATGATTGCTGATGGTGAGCCGTCAGGATTTACCGGCGCGGCAAAATATGCCGGTGAATTTTTCCCTCTGTTCAATCAGGGTTGGGTTAAGTTTTCGGACAACAAGTTTTCCGTTGCCGGCGTATCAAAAGGATTTACCGCCTTTAATGAAGCGACCAAAAAGCTTCAATCTATTCCCGAGGGATTTGAATTGTTGGAAAACACAATTCAGCCTTTAGGCGTTTCGCCTTACACTTGGAATACCAAATTGGCGAGCAACTCCGTTGCATTGTCAGGTTATGTTCCAGGACAGGATGTACAAGGCGAAATGTTGAAAACTGTCGGTTCAAAGTTTCCCGGTTTTCAAATTGAAGACGCAATGGAGATCGCCGGCGGTGCAACCGCTAACTTTAATGCAGCAAACGAATATGCAATCGATGTTCTTTCGCATTTTAGTTCGGGTGCGGCCTCGCTAAAGGACGATGAATTGACCATTTCCGGTGTTGCTTCATCAGCCGAAGACTATGACCTTGCTCTTTCAAAACTTGCCAATGTCCCAGATGGGATACGCGTGAGCGCAGACGTAAGTCCAATGTCTGTCAGTCCATATATTTGGTCCGCTTCAAAGCGTGACAATGGCGCGACCCTAAATGGATTCGTACAGAGTAAAGAGGATAAAGCCCTTGCACTTGAAATTGCGCAGGCAAATCTTGGCTCAACCGGTCTTACAGAAGATCTAAATATTGCCTCTGGCGCGCCTGCAAATTCTGCTCAGGCACGCAGTGTTGCATTGCAATTCCTGGCGCGTCTGGATTCCGGTAAGGTTGAAATGGTCGACAATCAGGTTTCCTTATCGGGCCAGCTTCCTGACCAGGCAACGATAGACGCTCTTTCAGTAGAGTTTGAGGGTGCTTTGCCGTCAAATTTTGAAGGAAATGTAAATCTGCTTGTTCAGAAAGCGGACGTTGAAACCGAGGCGGCTCTCCCAATTGCAAACCCATATCGCTGGAGTGTCAGCAAGATTGAGTCTGGTGTGACAATTCTTGGGAATGCACCGGGTGAAAATGAACGTGGAACCATCAATTCTATGGTCAAGTCCATACTCGGTGTTGCTGAATTGGATGACCGCACGATTTTGGCAAAAGGTGCCCCAGACGATCTTTCCAAAGTCCAGGAAGTATTGACCAAACAGGTCAAGTTCCTTGAAGGTGGGCAGGGTAATCTAAACGGCAATAAAGTTTCAATAACCGGGCGGGCAAAAAACAAAAACCTGGCAAATTTGATTGAACGCGGCCTGACTAAGGGCGTACCCGAGGGATTTGAGGTTTCAACTAATATCACTTTCCCAAAAACGGAAATTATCAAACCAGGTGATGCGTCTGCATTGCCTGAGGCAAATCCTTATCGCCTCAATATTGCCAAGCGGGACAATTCAGTAACCGTTCGGGGAAACGCTCCGGACACTGCGACACAAGAAAGTATTGTGAGCAAGTTGAAGAGTCTTTTTCCAGGCGCATCCATTACTGACAAACTTTCGCTTGCAAAAGGCCAGCTGACTGAATTTGCAACTGCCGCTGAGTATCTTGCTTCCCAACTGAGTAACGTTGAGGCCGGCCAGGTAAATATGGTCGGAAACGCAATTTCTCTTGCAGGGCGCGTTGCAGATGAAGGTGTTGCTAAATCTGTTGATACGCAGTTTGTTTCCAATGCACCTGAAGGGTATACTGCTTCAACGAATTTGCTATTTCCAAAACCTGAGCAACCGGAGACACCACTTACCGAAGCCGAGTTATGTCAACAGAGCGTTTTAAATGCGGTTGATGGTAGAAAAATACTTTTTGATACAAATCGAGCAACCTTAAAATCAGAATCCCGGCCACTCCTGGTTGACGTCACAAGTGCTGCTTCTAAGTGTCCAACTGTAAGTTTTGAGATTGCCGGTCACACGGATAGTCAGGGCAGAGATCAGTATAATCAGGAACTCAGCCAGGCACGGGCGGATGCGGTACTTGAATTCCTTGTGAGTTCGGGGATTACGCGCAGCCGGTTGAAAGCAAAGGGTTTTGGTGAAACGAATCCGATCGCTGATAATGAGACCGCCGAGGGGCGTTCTGAAAACCGTCGTATCGAATTTAATGTTATTCAATAGGGGACAGGATACATGTTCTATTTAATCGAGCAGCTTTTTTGGTTTCTTCTGGTTGCATTTATTATCGGCGTTGTGGTCGGTTGGTTCACTTTTGAACCACGAAAACTGAATAAACGCTAGGAATTGGGGATAGTAAAATGACGATGTTTATCATTCAATCTCTGCTCCTTATCGCAATTGCCTATATTTTGGGTTGTCTGATTGGCAGCTTCTTGCGTTGGCTTTTTGATGGCAAAGCGGAAAGTGTCGAGAGCGAGCCTGCCGCAGAGCCGGTTACCGCTGTTCGCGCAGTCCCGGAAAAAGTTGTGGAGGCTGAGGCAAAACCTAAAACACAACCGAAACCAAAGCCAAAACCGAAGGTTACGCCAAAGCCTGCACCGGTAGTTGCTGCTGCAAAGGATGATCTTAAACGCATCCGAGGTATCGGACCGCAGAATGAATCTCGTTTGAACTCAATCGGCGTTACCGCATTTGCCCAGGTCGCAGCCTGGTCTGCTGCAGAACAGCGTGACATTGGTGAACGGCTTGCGTTCCCCGGCCGTATTGAACGTGAGGATTGGGTTAAGCAGGCTAAGGTTCTTAATAAAGGCGGCGAGACACAGTTTTCCAAACGGGTTGATAAAGGTGAAGTCGAATCTTCGACCGGTAAAGCAAGCACTTCAGATATTGGTAAAAAGCCACCGCTACTGGACGCAGCACCTGCTAATGGCGGAGATAACCTGACCCTGATTGATGGTGTTGGGAATGCGCTGGAGAAAAAACTCTATCGTCTCGGCGTCTATACTTTTGCCCAGATTGCAAAGTGGAATGCTGGCCAACAGACTTGGATTGGTAACGAGCTGGGTTTCCCGGGCAGACCTGAGCGTGAAAACTGGGTAGCAGAAGCTAAGATTCTTGCCAAAGGCGGTACTACAGAGCATGCCAAGGCGGTTGAAAGAGGCCAAATTTCAACCAGTCGCAAATCGTAATACTTATCATGCTGGCTGGTTTTTGTCGGCGAATTACGATTTTTGGTTTATTAAGCGGTTGCAGCAAGTAATTGCCATCAGCCCTTTTTAACAAATGACAGCTTGCGAATACGTAACTGCGCGGATAATGTCCGCGCGGTTCAGGCAGCCTTATTTCTGGAGTTTTAAATGTTTAAAGGTTCATTTCCCGCACTTGTTACGCCCTTTGATTCTAATGGAAATGTGGATGAAAAAGCGTTTTGTGATTTCGTTGAGTGGCAAATTTCTGAAGGAAGTCACGGTCTGGTGCCAGTGGGTACTACGGGCGAGTCCCCAACACTTTCGCATGATGAACACAAACGGGTTGTAGAACTCTGCATTGAAGTAGCCGACAAGCGGGTTCCCGTAATCGCAGGGGCAGGTTCCAACAATACTACAGAAGCAATCGATCTTGCCATACATGCAGATAAAGCAGGAGCCGACGGCATACTTGTGGTTACGCCCTACTACAACAAACCAAATCAGGCTGGCTTAAAGGCACATTTTAGTGCTGTTGCCAAAGCCGTACAGGCACCGATATTAATATACAATATTCCCGGTCGTTCGATTATCGACATGAGTGTGGAGACCATGAAGGAATTGTTCGATGATTATGACAATATCATCGGTGTTAAAGATGCGACTGCCAACTTGAGCAGAGCTTCTGAACAACGGCATATGATTGGTGAAGATTTCGTCCAAATGTCTGGCGAGGACATAACAGCCCTTGGTTTTAATGCACATGGTGGACAAGGCTGTATATCAGTAACAGCGAACGTTGCCCCCGCATTATGCTCGCAGTTTCAGGAAGCTTGTCTAGCAGGCGATTTTAATAAAGCGCTCGCTATTCAGGATAAACTTACGCCGCTTCACAAGGCGCTG
Source organism: Pseudomonadota bacterium (assembly GCA_039814425.1). Lineage (GTDB taxonomy): Bacteria > Pseudomonadota > Alphaproteobacteria > Rhizobiales > Rhizobiaceae > JAALLB01. Next base: position 8,759 of record JBCCBE010000091.1, on the reverse strand, counting down.
TTTATCGAACCTAGCCCAGGTGGGTCTAAATATGCTCTGTCACTATTCGACAGACTAGAGAATAATCAGCGCTTGCCACTCGTTCCAATTGCTGAGGATACGCAAGCAGCAGTGCGTTCTGCAATGGTTCATGCAGGCCTGCTGAATTAGAGCCGTTTGGCGGAAAAACGTGAAAAAACGATGGCCCCAAAATCAAAGGACACCAACAGCCGCATAATCGCAGACAATCGCAAGGCTCGCCATAATTTTGAGTTTCTCGAGACTTTTGAGGCCGGCATTCAACTCTCTGGTACAGAAGTAAAGTCACTTCGAAATTCAAAAGCAAATATTGCCGAAAGCTACGCCACCGAAGAAGAGGGAGAGATATGGCTGATCAACAGCTATATCCCTGAATACCTCGAGGGCAATCGTAACAACCATAACCCGCGGCGAAGACGCAAGCTATTACTTCATAAAAAGGAAATGGCTAAGCTAATGGGCGGTGTCCAACGAGAAGGCCTGACGATAGTTCCGATTAAACTGTTTTTTAACAACCGTGGGCTGGCGAAACTCGAAATTGCACTTGCACGGGGTCGCAAGGTTCATGACAAGCGTGAAGTCAGTAAGCGCCGGGACTGGGACCGCGAAAAGGCAAGGCTCATGCGAGAAAAAGGCTAATGTCAAATCTGGATCAAATACCAGATACACTTCCGGTTCCTGAAAATGATGGTGGGGCGGACCACCTCATAGGCATGAAGCTGGCAGACATAAAGCTCCCCGCAACAACCGGCGAAGCTGTATCACTGGCAGAAAGAGGTGGCTTACTGGTCTTGTATGCCTATCCCATGACGGGACGACCAGATACGCCATTGCCCGTTGGATGGGATGAAATTCCCGGTGCTAGGGGCTGCACGCCTCAATCATGTTCATTTCGCGATCACATGGTAGAACTGAAAGACTTAGGCGTTGATCATGTTTTTGGGATTTCGACACAGGCCAGGGAATATCAAAAGGAAGCTGCAGAACGTTTGCATCTGCCGTTCCCGCTATTGTCAGACGGTGAGCAGAAATTTCAAACAGCAATGAATTTGCCTGTTATGAAAGTGGATGTTGTCGGACAGAACAACAATCTGCTTAAGCGCCTTGCTTTGGTTATCGAAAACCGTGTGATCAAGAAAGTCTTTTATCCAGTCTTTCCGCCAGACAGAAACGCGGCTGATGTTTTAGAGTGGTTGAAGTCACGAAACGCATGACTTGACGTTTCTCAAGGTTTTCAGAGTTGTTTCAAATACATTTTCGAACATTTCAGGCGTTAAGCGTCTTGTATTCGTATTATACCGCGAGCAATGATAGCTGGAGTGAAGCACAATCGTTTCAAACTCATAATTACTATTGTGTTTGAAGGGATAGGCGGAAAGTTTATGTCCCAAAGTTCGAACAACAGAGTCGTGTGAGATCTTGCCGAGCGAAATGATCGCACGCAGGTTTTCAAATCTATCAATAGTGTTTTTTAAAAAAGGCCGGCATTGATTGATCTCATGGCTGGTCGGTTTGTTTTGCGGTGGCACACATCGAACCGCGTTGGTGATCGCGCAATTGTTGAGTGTAAGCGTGTCTCCTTCATGCCCTTCATAACTTCCTTCTGCCAAGTCAAATTTTTGCAGAGTTTCGTAAAGCAAGTCTCCTGCGAAATCGCCGGTAAAAGGTCGCCCTGTTTTGTTGGCACCCTTAAGGCCAGGTGCAAGCCCAACGATAAGCAGCTCTACTGCGTGATCGCCTTTTGGCGTCACCCATGTGTCTACAGGTGCATTGTGCCATCCAGAGTAAATCTCCTGGTTGACTGTTCTGAATTCGGTCAATCGCGGACAAAGCGGACAGTCGCGACCGGGATCAATCAGTTCAGGCATCAATACTCATCTTCATCGTATTCGTCCTCACGCGGTGGAGAATGAGCAGGGCTTTCCGAAGGATCGCGACCGATTTCTTTGCGCAAGTCAGTTAGCTCTACGAAGTAATCAGCCTGGCGGCGTAAATCGTCTGCAATCATCGGTGGATTTGTGGACACTGTAGAAACAACACTCACCCGTTTGCCCTTTTTCTGTAGCGCTTCAACAAGCGATCTAAAATCGCCATCACCGGAGAAAAGTACAATGTGATCAAGGTTATCGGCAAGTTCCATTGCATCAATTGCCAATTCCATATCCATGTTTCCTTTGACCTTACGTCTTCCAGAAGCATCGGTGAATTCCTTGGTCGGCTTGGTAACAACGCTATACCCGTTATAATCAAGCCAATCGATTAACGGTCGAATCGAAGAATATTCCTGATCTTCAATCAAAGCAGTATAGTAGTAAGCACGCAGCAGATATCCTTTCCCTGCAAAAAACGTGAGCATCCGCTTGTAATCGATGTCAAATCCAAGGGTTTTGGATGTGGCGTACAAATTTGCGCCATCTATGAAAAGTGCAATTCTCTCACGCTGATCAAACATCTAACATTCCTTCAAAATGTAATTGGCAACAAAAAAGAGGTTTTCGCCCGGAATTGGGAGGCGTTACAGAACCATATAAGAAATTCTAGAGCTAGATCGTGTTAATATCATGTTTTCGGCAAACTAGGGCCTTGATTATAAGTTATGGCAATTCTACTTGAATATGATCCGTTATTGCGTTAGTCATCCCCCAATTTCTCGGAAATCAGGAGGCCTTCAATGGCACGTGTTACTGTCGAAGATTGCGTCGACAAGATTGAAAACCGTTTTGAACTGGTATTGCTGGCTGGTCATCGCGCCCGTCAGATTTCCGGTGGTGCGCAAATCACTGTTGATCGCGACAATGATAAAAATCCGGTCGTTTCATTGCGTGAAATCGCCAGTGAAACCTTATCTCCAGCTGACCTTGAAGAAGATTTGATTCATTCCCTTCAAAAACAGGTTGAAGTCGATGAGCCTGAAAGTGAAATTGCTGCTGCCCCATCAATGGTTGAAGGCGACGTAATGCCAGAAGCACCGGTTTTTGAAGACAAACCTGATTCTGCTGAACCAGAAGTAACCTTCGACAGCTTGTCAGAAGAAGAGTTGCTCGCAGGTATCGAAGGTCTTGTACCGCCAGAAAAAAGCGACGATTATTAATTGTTATCTCCGCCGTTGATACTTACTATCAATGGTTAGGTTACATGGCAGCGAAAATTTTGTTTCATTGCCATGGCAGTTAATGGATATCTCCATCCGTGTACCAGAATACCAATGCGGGTGGATAAAGAGTTGGAAAGTCACTGAGCGATGATGCGTCAGTACGAACTCGTTGAGCGCGTCGCGAGTTATACGAGCAGTCCCGATGAGGCACTGCTAAACAAAGCATATGTGTACGCTATGCAAAAGCATGGCCAACAAAAACGTGCTAGCGGTGATCCTTATTTTTCTCATCCTCTGGAAGTCGCTGCAATCCTCACCGATCTTCATCTTGATGAGGAAACCATAGCAGTTGCTCTTCTGCATGATACGATTGAGGATACGGACGCTACCCGACGTGAAATTGACGAGATTTTTGGCGAAAAAATAGGATTTCTGGTTGAGGGGTTGACCAAACTAAAGCGGCTGGATTTCATATCAAAACGGGCAAAACAGGCCGAAAACCTGCGAAGACTTCTTCTGGCAATTTCTAACGATGTAAGGGTACTTCTCGTTAAATTGGCAGACCGATTGCATAACATGCGAACCCTTGACCATATGCGTGAAGACAAGCGTGTGCGCATCGCTACCGAAACGATGGAAATTTATGCGCCGCTTGCCGGCCGAATGGGCATGCAGGATCTGCGGGATGAACTGGAGGTGCTTTCCTTCAAACATATCAATCCGGTAGCTTACGAGGCGGTAACGAAACACTTAATGGATTTGGCAGAAGTCAATCAATCTCTCATAGCCGAGATTTCCCGTATGTTGCAGGAACGGTTGAATGACCAAAACATCAAAGCAGAAATAAAAAGCCGGCAGAAGAAACCTTACTCCGTATTTCGAAAAATGGAGAGTAAGGCACTTGGGTTTGAGCAATTATCCGATGTCTACGGATTTCGCATTATTGTTGATACAATTGAAGATTGTTACCGGGCATTGGGAATAGTCCATACAGACTGGCGGATGGTTCCAGGCAGGTTCAAAGACTTTATTTCGGTGCCCAAGCAAAATGACTATCAGTCAATTCACACAACCATAGTTGGCCCTTCGCGTCAGCGAGTTGAGCTGCAAATTCGCACAAGGCGGATGCATGAAGTGGCCGAGTACGGCATTGCAGCGCATGCGACTTATAAAGATGGCGAGGACGCTTTATCTGAAAGCAATGCCTATGCAACCCTGCGTAAGACCATTGAACAATTGGCCGAAGGCGATAACCCGGAAGAATTCCTAGAACACACCAAGCTGGAATTATTTCTTGATCAGGTATTTTGTTTCACGCCAAAGGGTCAAATTATTGCCTTACCGAAAGGTGGTACGCCGATTGATTTTGCCTACGCGGTTCATACAGATATTGGTAACAGCTGTATTGGCTGTAAATTGAACGGCAAAATCATGCCGGTTATTACAGAATTGCAAAATGGCGACGAGGTGGAGATTATGCGTTCCAAATCGCAAACGCCACCGGCTGCATGGGAATCTGTTGTTGTAACTGGCAAGGCACGCTCATCAATTCGGCGTGCTAGCCGCCAGGCAATTCACAAACAATACTGTGCTTTGGGCACGCGGATTATCGAACGCCATTTTGGCGAGCAAAACTCAGACTTCAATATAGAAAGGTTGCAAGTCATTTTGCCGATTTTGGCGCGCAACAGCGTCAATGACGTTCTTGCAGATGTTGGTCGGGGGGAAATGCGGCCGGAAGTTATTCTAGCGGCCTATAATCAGGCGGATAACGATACATCAAACGCAATTGACCCCGATGAATTACTTGGCACAGTTCGCAAGAAAAATGCGAACGGCAAAGGCGCATCAGGAACCGATGAAACCAGAATTCCGATCCGGGGCATATCAGATGAATTGCCGGTACGTTTCTCAAAAACAGGGGCCGTCCCTGGCGATCGCATAATTGGAATTCTTGAGCCAGGGCAGGGGATAACCATTTATCAGGCCGACTCCAAAGAGCTTTCAAACTTAAATGGTGAAAAGAACCGGTTTATTGATGTGCGCTGGGATGTGGATGAAGCAAGGAACCGACGTTTTCCGGGCCGCATTAGCATTCTGGGAGCAAATGCTCCCGGTACACTTGCAACGATCACGGAGATCATTGCCAAAAACGATTGCAATATCCAGAATTTGGAAATGCGAATTCCGGTTTCAGATTTTGCAGAGTTCGAAATTGATATAGAAGTTTGGGATCTGCCGCATCTCAAACAGCTCATCCGGGAATTGGCTGATACCTCGGTTGTTACGAATATCAAACGAATGGTTGATTAGGGTCTATTGCCTAAAGGGAGTGCTGACGTGAATACTGATGATGTCTTGCAAGTTTTCAAAGACTGCGGAGCTATGCTTACCGGCCATTTTATTTTGACATCTGGCCTGCATTCACCGGTTTTCCTTCAAAAAGCCCGGGTTTTTATGCATGCAGATAAAACAGAATTGCTTTGTAAAGCTTTGTCAGAGCGTATCGTTGAGGAAATTGATCAGGAAATAGACTTCGTTATCGGTCCGGCAGTCGGCGGTATCATCCCGGCATTTGAAACCTCACGCCATCTTGGTGTCCCCAATATGTGGGTTGAACGTGAGGACGGCAAATTTCGATTGCGCCGTTTTGAAATGAAACCGGGTGCTCGCATTGTTATTATCGAAGATATTGTCACCACCGGTCTTTCAATTCGTGAAACTGTTGAAGCAATGCAGGAATTGGGTGCCGAAGTTCTGGCAGCAGCCTGTCTGATTGACCGCTCTGCAGGCAAAGCAGGTGTCGGGGTCCCGCTCATTGCGTTGGCAGAATATGAGGTTCCAGCGTATGAAGCAGACGCATTACCAGACGATCTTAAGGATATTCCTGCCATAAAGCCTGGAAGCAGGACGCTTTAATTAAACGTTTCAACCCTGTTGAAGAAACGCGGCTTTAACAATCCCTTGATAGGGTCTTGGTATAGCGACGGTAAATCGATAATAAAGAAGTATGTTATTTAGGCGGAAGCACCCCCCAAGATGGTCTGAACGCGTCAGGGTTATGATATGGCCGCGGCGCAGTTGGTTGCGTTCTGCGAAGTATGTATCCAAAAGGATTCTGCGTCTGACGGCTTCACCCCATGCAATTTCTGCTGGAGTGGCAGCAGGGGTGTTCGCATCATTCACGCCTTTTTTGGGGCTGCATTTCTTGCTGGCATTTTTGATCGCCTATCTGATTGCAGGAAATTTTCTGGCCGCCGCCAGCGGTACGTTTTTCGGCAATCCGCTTTCCTTTCCGTTTATCTGGACTTCAACCTATTCCCTAGGCGAGTTCATTCTTTCCGGTAAATCACAGGGCGAGGGTCCAGGATTAACCAGCCTAATGGAAGCAAATTACTGGGAAATTGGGTTTGATGGATTTTTTGCCCTTGTCTCGGGATTATGGCATCCAGTTATCAAACCAATGTTGATTGGATCTATTCCGATTGGTGTTTTGTTTGGAATAATGGCTTATATCGTAACGCGCTGGGCTTCTGCGCGCTTTCAAGAAGCGCGGTATCGTCGGCGATTGAAAAGAAAAGCTGGTATTGCTGGAAAAAAAGAACACATTACGTCTTGATTCGAAAGATTATGAAATCTGAAAGTCTGAGCAAAGATGATAATTGGCCTTGGTAGCGACCTGATAGATATTCGCCGAGTTGAAGCATCTATCAACCGGTTTGGAGACCGATTTACCCACCGGGTTTACACGCAAATCGAGCGGACAAAATCAGATAAACGACGAAATCGGGCCGCATCCTATGCCAAACGCTTTGCTGCGAAAGAAGCTTGTTCCAAAGCGCTTGGTACAGGAATTTCCAAGGGCGTATTCTGGAAAGATATGGGTGTTGTGAATTTGCCGGGTGGAAAACCTACGATGAAGTTGACAAATGGGGCATCGAAAAGACTTGCGCAAATGCTGCCCAATGGATACGACGCGGTCATTCACCTGACTATAACGGATGATTTTCCACTGGCCCAAGCCTTCGTCATCATCGAGGCGATTCCGTTAAGTGAGTAAATCGATAAAGAAAACTGACAGATAATGAAGTGGATTAGTTTTTGAGCAAAGAGAAAAAAGAAAAAGGCAGCAGTCTTGGCGAAACGGTTTCAGTAATCGTTCAGGCGCTTATTCTGGCTGTTATATTACGCACATTTCTCTATCAGCCGTTTAGCATTCCATCGGGGTCTATGAAGCCTACACTTCTGATCGGTGATTATCTGTTCGTTTCTAAGTTCAGCTATGGCTATTCGCATCATTCGCTGCCTTTTTCCCCTGAATTCTTCAGCGGACGCGTTTGGGCAAGCGAGCCCAAGCGGGGTGATGTTGCGGTTTTCAAATTCCCGCCAAATACAAATATTGATTATATCAAACGCGTGATCGGTTTACCGGGCGATAAAATACAGCTTCGCGAAGGCGTACTTTATATCAACGAAGAAGCTGTCAAACGTGAAAGAGAGGCAGAAAGCTATCTGGATGATGAAAATTCAAGCGGCCCGGTTCCAGTCTTCCGCGAGACTTTGCCCAATGGGGTTAGTTATCTGACATTGGATATCAATCCGCGCAGTCTTGGAGATAACACGCCAGTGTTTGAAGTGCCGCAAGGACATTATTTCATGATGGGTGATAACCGCGATAATTCAGCAGATAGCCGATTTGAAGTAGGATTCGTGCCGTTTGAAAATTTCGTTGGTCGCGCATCGGTACTCTTCTTTTCAATGCGTAATGGCAGCCATCCTCTAGCTGTTTGGAAATGGCCAGAAGACTTACGCTATGATCGCCTGTTTGATGGTTTGTAGGGAATGACAAAGCGCAATTCTCACGACACCGCGTTTGCAGGACTTGAGGAGCGTCTTGGATATCGTTTCGGGTACCACGAAAACCTTGAGAAGGCTCTGACCCACGCAAGCAGTCGGAAAAATTCTGGCGATGGTTTTCACTACGAGCGCCTTGAATTCCTAGGTGACCGCGTGCTGGGATTATGCGTTGCATCCTATTTGATCGCCCAATATCCAGATGCGGAAGAGGGTGAGCTTGCGCTACGTCTTAATGCACTTGTGAAGGGCAAGACTTTGGCTGAGATTGCCGATGAACTATCGCTGCACGAATTCATACGGACGGGCGGTGATCTTAAGCATCTGACCGGAAAACGCATGCAAAATGTACGCGCTGACGTAATGGAATCGGTTATTGCATCGGTTTATCTGGATGGTGGTCTGGATGCGGCACTTGAATTGGTCTTACGCTTATGGGGTGATCGATTTAGCGACACAGAAACCGCCCGGCGTGATTCCAAGACTGCGTTACAGGAATGGGCCCACTCTAGTCAGCTTGAAACACCGGTATATCGGGAGCTTGAAAGACAGGGCCCAGACCACGAGCCACTATTTACCGTTGAGGTTAAACTCAAAGGAATGATTTCAGGAAAAGGTTCGGGCCGGTCAAAGCGGTTGGCAGAACAAGAAGCAGCCAAAGCCGTATTAATTCGTGAAGGGGTTTGGGATGCGTGAAGGAAAACTCTATGTCTGGTCCTGAGCCGGTTTCGGAAACTAAAGCTGGCATTGTAGCGCTGATTGGTGCGCCCAATGCGGGAAAGTCCACTTTGAT
>JBCCBE010000026.1:0-37355 GCA_039814425.1 Pseudomonadota bacterium | reverse complement strand
TGAGGTGAGGCTTTCTGCCGGGGCAGGATTTGTTGTAGCGATCTGCGGTGAAATCATGACCATGCCAGGCCTGCCAAAAGTCCCATCAGCTGAGGCAATCATGCTCGATGAAAATGGTGACGTGCAGGGATTGTTTTAGAGCGCTGGTGAACAGGAGCATTGAACAATGAACCAGCATTTTAGCCCCAAACGTGATGGCAAACGCAAATCGCACCTGACCAAAGGTCGACAATTGGATGAAGCTGCGCTGGCTGATGTTGAAAATTTGCTGGGAGATGCACCACGCAGCGCCGACTTATTGATTGAACACCTGCACAAAATTCAAGACAGTTTTGGCTGTCTTGAAGCAAAACACATGCGTGCCTTGGCAGACGCAATGAAATTGTCGATGGCTGAAGTTTACGAAGTCGCCTCCTTCTATGATCATTTTGATATTGTCAAAGAGGGAGAAGCAATTCCAGCACCGGTAACCATCCGCGTATGTGATTCACTTTCATGCATGATGGCCGGAGCAGAGACATTGATTTCTGAATTGGAAAATGGTGCGGACTTGGAAAAGGTCCGCATAATGCGTGCACCTTGCATGGGCGGTTGTGATGTAGCACCTGCGGCACGCGTTGGTGATCGTGAAATAGGCAATGCATCGGTTGCAGATTTACTCAAACTTGCGCAATCTGGCAGCACCAACAAAGAAATTTCTGCAGAAATTCCAGCATATACTGAACTGCAAGCCTATCAGGCCGATGGTGGCTATAATGCCTGGGAAAAAGTTCGAAATGGTGGTTACGACTTTGATTCTATTCTAGAAATCCTGAAAGAATCCGGACTTAGAGGCCTTGGTGGCGCAGGATTTCCATCTCACATGAAATGGAAATTCGTTCGTGGGTATGTAGGCCCACGCCTTATGACGATTAATGGGGATGAAGGCGAACCCGGCACATTCAAAGACCGTTACTATCTGGAGCGCGACCCGCATCGTATGTTTGAAGGTGCCTTAATCGCTGCCCACTTTGTTGAAGCTGAACGCATCTACATCTATATGCGCGATGAATATCCTGCAGTACTTGAAATCCTGCGCAGAGAAATAGCTGCCCTTGAAGCAGCAGGTATTGTTGAGCCGGGCTTCCTTGAATTACGCCGTGGAGCGGGAGCTTATATCTGCGGTGAAGAATCTGCGATGATCGAATCCATTGAAGGCAAACGCGGACTTCCTCGTCATCGCCCGCCTTACATTGCTGAGGTTGGTGTATTTGGCCGCCCAACTTTGAACCATAATGTTGAAACGCTTTGGTGGATCCGCGATATTCTAGACAACGGCGCAAAATGGTTTTCCGATCAAGGTAAGGAAGGACATCCGGGACCTCGCTCCTGGTCCGTATCGGGTCGGGTTAAAAAGCCTGGTGTCGTGTTGGCACCTGCTGGCGTCACCATCCGAGAACTAATCGATGATTACTGTGGTGGCATGGAAGACGGCCACACATTCAAAGCATATTATCCCGGTGGTGCATCCGGCGGTGTATTGCCTGCGGAGATGGACGACCTGCCACTCGATTTTGGCGGTCCATTAGCATCGCTGGGTTCCTTTGTGGGTTCACATGCGATCGTGGTTTTATCCGATAAAGACAATATCAAGGACGCGGTACTCAATACGCTCAAATTCTTCAAACATGAATCCTGCGGCCAATGCACGCCTTGTCGTGGTGGCACGGAAAAAATGGTAGCGATGCTTTCAAAAGGCGGTACGCTTGACGAAGACGCAATCACAGATCTTGAAACTGTTATGCGTGACGCTTCCATTTGCGGATTGGGGCAGGCAGCGCCAAACCCGGTTCGGCATTTGCTTACCTATTTTAAACAAGATTTATATGGATAAACCGATGACAGCTTATGTAATTGCACGTGTTGATGTGACTGACCTGGAGAAATGGAAAGAATATGCCGCTTCTGCGGGACCAGCAGTTGCAAATTTCGGCGGCAAATACCTGGCACGTGGCGGAGCGCATGAAGGCCTTGAAAACTTCGAAGACGAAGGCAAACGGATCGTAATATTGGAATTCCCGGATATGGACGCTGCGCGTAATTGGTATAATTCAGCAGAATATCAGGCGGCAAAAGCCAAGCGGGAAGGGGCTGGGTATGCCCGTTTCACACTTGTTGACGGATATGACGGATAGATTGACGGATATGACGGATAGAGCCATTTAAAACTCAGGGAGCAAGCAATGGCAGATGAAATCAAATTCACCCTGGATGGTAAGCAGGTATCAGCTTTACCGGATGAATCGATTTGGGATGTGGCAAAGCGCGAAGGCACACGCATACCGCACCTGTGTCATCTGGATAAACCAGGCTATCGCTCGGATGGTAATTGCCGTGCATGCATGGTGGAAATTGAGGGCGAGCGCGTCCTTGCAGCTTCCTGTATTCGCAATCCTTCAGAAGGCATGGTGGTAAAAACGGATACGGATCGCGCGGATAAATCGCGCAAAATGGTATTCGAAATGCTTGCCTCCGACATGCGTCCGCGTGAGGAAAGCCCGGATGATCAGTCGAATTTCTGGCTTTGGGCGGAAAGCATGGGCATTTCCGGCTCAGACCGTTTTGAAAGCAAGTTTGATGCTGGTCAGCATGTTGAGTTTGATATCTCCAATCCTGCAATTGCCGTTAATATGGATGCTTGTATTTCTTGTAATGCCTGCGTCCGCGCCTGTCGTGAAGTGCAGGTTAATGATGTGATTGGCATGGGTGAACGTGGGTCGCATTCTGTCCCTGTTTTTGATCTTTCCGATCCGATGGGAAATTCGACCTGTGTTACCTGCGGTGAGTGTGTTCAGGCCTGTCCTACTGGTGCGTTATACGAAAAGACCATGATGGATGACGAATTCAAGACCAGAGCGATCAAAGATTTCGACAAACAAGTCGATTCAGTTTGCCCGTTTTGTGGCGTTGGTTGTCAGACGACTGTTTCCGTCAAAGATAACAAGATCGTTCACGTTGATGGTCGAAACGGCCCGGCAAATGAAAACCGTCTCTGCGTAAAGGGACGGTTTGGTTATGACTATGTTATGAACCCGGAACGCCTGACAAAACCGCTTATCCGGCGCGAAGATGCGCCCAAGGCTGGTGATCTGGACATGCGCTTCATGAAAACGGAAGACATTTTCCGTGAAGCAACCTGGGAAGAAGCACTGGATAGAGCCGCCGGTGGTTTAAAAACCATTCTGGATGAAAAAGGCGGACAGGCACTGTGTGGATTTGGTTCTGCCAAAGGTTCGAACGAAGAGGCCTATCTATTTCAGAAATTTATCCGCCAGGGATTTGGCACCAACAATGTAGATCATTGCACACGCTTGTGTCATGCCTCTTCAGTTGCTGCATTGTTGGAAGGTGTTGGTTCGGGCGCGGTTTCAGCTCCCTTCACTGATGCAGACAAATCAGATTGCATGGTTGTTATCGGTGCACGGCCAGCTCAAAACCATCCGGTTGCCGCGACCTATTTCAAACAGGCGGCAAAGAAGGGCAAGAAGCTGATTATCATGGACCCGAGGGGTCAGGATTTGACGCGGCATGCGTCCCATTCGCTACAGTTTACAGCGGGCACTGACGTTGCCATGCTGAATGCGCTTCTACATGTCATTGTGGAAGAAAAGCTCTACGATGAGCAGTACATACAGGCTAATGTATCCGGTTTTGAAGCGCTAAAGGAGAAAGTAAAGGATTTCTCTCCTGAAGACATGAGCGAGGTTTGTGGCATTGAGGCCGACGTTTTGCGTGATGTGGCCCGGACTTACGCAACCTCTGAACGCTCCATTATTTTCTGGGGTATGGGTGTTTCTCAACATACCCATGGTACAGACAATTCCCGTTGCCTGATCGCTTTGGCGCTTATTACCGGACATATCGGCAGACCTGGTACCGGTCTTCATCCGCTGCGCGGTCAAAACAATGTGCAAGGCGCATCTGATGCCGGGCTTATCCCAATGATGTATCCCGATTATCGCCTCGTTGATAATGAAGATATCCGAGCCAATATGGAAGATATCTGGGGTCGTTCACTTGACCCAAAACGCGGTCTAACTGTTGTCGAGATAGTCGATGCCATTCATGAGGGTGGGATTAACGGAATGTATGTTATGGGTGAAAATCCTGCGATGTCAGATCCGGATCAGCAGCACGCCCGTGGCGCATTGGCAAAGCTTGATCATCTTGTTGTGCAGGATATCTTCCTGACTGAAACCTGTTGGCATGCTGATGTTGTTTTACCCGCTTCAGCGCATGCAGAAAAACTTGGAACGTTCACCAATACAAACCGCCAGGTCCAGTTGGGCCGCCCTGCACTTGATCCGCCAGGTGAGGCGCGTCAGGATTGGGAATTGATAGCTGATCTAGCCAATCGTGTTGGCCTTGATTGGAACTACAATCATGTCGGGGAGGTCTATACGGAGATGGCCTCAACTATGAACTCTTTGAATTATATTTCCTGGGAGCGGTTGAACGACGAGGATTGCGTTACCTATCCGGTCAGCGAGCCAGGCGGTTTTGGCAATGAGGTTATCTTTACTGATGGTTTCCCAACCGAGGATCGGCGCGGTAAAATCGTTCCTGCTGATCTGTTGCCGCCAAGTGAGGTGCCGGATGAAGAGTTTCCAATGGTGCTTACCACCGGACGTTTGTTGGAACATTGGCACACCGGTGCAATGACGCGCCGGTCAAGTGTGTTGCATGAGTTAGAACCGGAAGGTGTTGCTGCCATGAATGGCCGTGAAATCGCAAAGCGTGGTTTGGAGCCAGGTCAGATGGTTGAAGTGCAAACCCGTCGCGGGACTGTGCAGGCTGTTTTGCGCAAGGATCGAGATGTTGCGGACAATATGGTGTTTATGCCGTTCTGCTTTAACGAGTCTCCGGCCAACCGATTGACCAACCCGCAGTTGGATCCTTTCGGTAAAATCCCTGAATTCAAATATTGTGCGGCAAAGGTTTCGCCTGCAATTCAGCGTGAAGCAGCTGAGTAGGCTCAGTTTATTGATTGCTTAATGATTGTATACGCATAGCCACAAGAACGGAGAGCATTCCTGCAACTGAAGCAATCAGCATTAATATTAGAAGGGTGAGCGCAGGCGCCTCTTGCGGCAGGATTAAGCCGGTTAGGCTCGTCAAAATTGCACCGATAGCAACTATCATTGCGCCGTTAAGGCCCGCTGCACTTCCCGTTAGTCCGGGTTCGATAGACATAACAGCAGAACTCGCACTCGGCATGGTAATCCCATTGCCAAGACCAACAAAAATAGTGCTGCCGAAGAAAAGCAACGGAGATACTTGCTCAATCAAAAGCGCAAGAACCCCAATGCTTAAGCCAATGCAGGCGGTCAGTCTGCCTGCCAACATCATGCTTGTTGGCTGAAAGCGGGGCGCTAATCGTCCGGAAAGAAAGCTGCCAAACATAAATCCAGCGGTTATTGAACCGATAAAAAAACCAAGCTCTCCCGTAGTGACCCCAAACTGATTTTTTGCAACCAGCGGCGCGCCCGTAAGAAAAATATAAAACGCTCCAGTCGAGAATGCGCCACACAGTGAAAAGCACCAAAACAATGGCGAAAGAATAAGCGTCATCATACTATTTGTTGGCTTTTCGCCGGATGTTACATCGTGCTTTGGCCTCGTCTCCCCAACGTCGAACCAACACCAAAGCATTAAAAGTAATCCTACAAGGGAATAAAAATAGAAGTTTGCGCGCCAGCCAAATGCCTGATCCAAAACGCCGCCAAACATCGGACCGAGCATCGGTGCAATTGCCATCGCCATGCTGATATAGCCGATAAGTCCGGCAGCCTCGCGTTGCGATCTTGTGTCCCGAACCATCGCAAGAGAAAGCGCATAGCCAGAGATCATTGCTCCCTGAAACATCCGGAAGAACAGAAATGTCCAGACATCGGTTGCAAGAGAACAGCCAATTGATGCAATTGTAAAAATGATCAGAGCACTGATCAAAACCGGGCGCCTGCCAATCCGGTCTGATAGTGGCCCGACAATCAGTTGTATTATCGCGGTGATTGCCAAATAGCCCGCAAGTGCAAGGCTGACGGTTGAATACGCTGCATCTAGGTCTTGAGCAATATTTGCAAGCGATGGCAGGAACATATTCAGCGAAAGCGTTGAAAATGCAGTCAGCAAAATTAGCGTTACTAATCTGGGTGGTGATTTGATTGTTGTCATCGTTTTTTCAATTTGGAAATTTACGGCCTACTGTCATTAATATGCCAACCAGCTCTGTATGCAGCCTGGCCTGTTCTTTACTTCAAAGATCCGCAACATTCGACCATCGTTCTGCATGTTCTCTTTCCTTATGATACGGACAGTTTACGGTGCTTGGGTTTGGTGCTGAACTTTCCGCCTGCGACTACCGGAAGAAACCATTTATCCAGTTCATATGTTGTATGACAACCTAGCAAACAACAACGCCTCACATCACGCATGAATAACCCAACCAAGCTCAAGCGCAACGCGAACTTATCATGGATACTGTGATTGTGGCTCAATTGCTGCTGGAGAACGCAAAATCGCAAATTACCGCTTCAACGGTTGCCAATCGTAGGCACTCGCAATAAACCTAAATATGAATCCGCTAAAGACAGGTGAGTCCAATGAACATCCACGAATATCAGGCTAAAGCATTGTTGAAAGAATATGGAGCTCCCGTAGCAATCGGCATGCCGATCCTTTCAAGCGATGATGTGGAAAATGCAATCAGTGCTCTACCTGGTCCTATATACGTGGTCAAAAGCCAGATTCATGCTGGCGGACGCGGTAAGGGCAAGTTCAAAGAACTGGCCGAGGATGCAAAAGGTGGTGTGCGCCTTGCTAAATCCGAGGACGAAGTTCGCGAGCATATTAAAGAAATGCTTGGAAATACCCTTGTTACAAAACAAACGGGCCCATCTGGAAAGCAGGTAAACCGACTTTATCTTGAAGACGGCGCGGACATTGATCGCGAGCTCTACATGTCTATCTTGGTGGATCGCGAAACGGGCCTTGTTTCCTTTGTTGCTTCCACAGAAGGAGGCATGGACATTGAGGCTGTTGCAGAAAATACACCTGACAAAATCCACACGATCGGAATTGATCCGGCTGTTGGCTGTACGCCAGCTGATGCAACAAAATTGTGCGCAGCATTTGAACTAACCGGTGCAGCGGCTGAAGACGGGCTTACTCTGTTTCCGCTGCTTTACAATGTATTCGTGGAAAAGGATATGAGCCTTCTGGAAGTTAACCCGTTGATCGTCATGAAAGACGGACACCTGCGTGTGCTTGATGCAAAAGTCTCTTTCGATAGCAATGCGGAGTTCAGGCATCCAGAGCTAGCGCAATTGCGTGACGTGACCGAAGAAGATGAAAAAGAGATCGAAGCTTCCAAATATGATCTTTCCTATATCGCGCTTGATGGCGATATAGGCTGTATGGTGAACGGGGCAGGGCTTGCAATGGCCACCATGGACATTATCAAACTGTATGGCGCATCACCGGCAAACTTCCTTGATGTAGGGGGAGGCGCAACTGCGGAAAGAGTAACGGCAGCCTTCAAGATCATTACCTCTGATCCGAATGTAAAAGGCATTCTGGTCAATATCTTTGGCGGTATCATGCGCTGTGATGTAATTGCGGAAGGTGTTTTGACCGCCGTGAAAGAAGTTGGCCTTGGCGTGCCACTGGTTGTTAGGCTGGAAGGCACCAAAGTGGAAGAAGGCAAAGCGATGATCAATGCAAGTGATCTTGACGTTATCGCAGCAGATGACCTGGATGATGCTGCGCAGAAGATCGTTAAGGCCGTAAAAGGTTGAACGAATTTCGATCCGTTTTTTCTCCAACGAATAGCTAGCGTATTATGACAATTCCCTACCTACAGAAGATATGTGTTGGATTGCTACTGATTCTTCCCTTTGGAATTGGTTCATCTATTGCTCAGGATCAGTCAGACGAAGCCGTCGATCCAGTCAGCATGTTTAACGAGCTGTGTTACACCAAAGTCCCGTCGATTAAAGCAATTAACGACATGGCTACCCGTTTTGCTTGGGAGCCGATGGGTGGCGAAGATTTAAAACAATTTACGACCATACAGAATCCGGAAGTACTTCTGGGTTGGGACGTACGATTTTCTGAGCGTCTATTTCGCCTTGGAGTTGTGCAATCAAAATTGGGAGCGGAAATCGAAAGCAGGTTTCCGGGCTTTTCAGGGGGTGATGCAACATCTTGTATGATTGTGCTTGATGGCCAGGATAGCGGTCAGAGTGTTCTTGATGGAATGAATCAGCTGGCTGGAAAAGAACCCTATGAGAAAAATGTACTAAAAGATGGATTGTTTGGCACAAGCTGGGCAGGCGGCAACGAGGTTTTTAAGGTTTTTCTGGTTGTTAAGACAGACCAGCAGAAACAAGCCAACTTGATTAGTGTATCCATTTTGGCCAAACAGCAATAGCCGGAGGTATTAACCTTGCCAGTTGATAAATTACCGGTGACCTGTCATTAAAGATTCTATCAATTTCATTGACGGTTAGCGGAAAAATCTATGTCCATACTTATCAATCGCGATACTAAAATTCTTGTCCAGGGTCTAACTGGTAAGACTGGCTCCTTCCATACAGAGCAATCGCTTGCTTATTATGGCACCCAAATGGTCGGTGGTACCCATCCAAAAAAAGGCGGCGAGACCTGGAAAGGCTCGCACGATGAAGCGCTGCCAATATTTGCAACAGTTGGTGAAGGCATGGAAGCAACCGGTGCAAATGCATCTGTAGTGTATGTCCCGCCTGCAGGAGCGGGTGCAGCTATTATCGAAGCAATTGAGGCAGAAATGCCTCTTATCATATGCATCACTGAGGGTGTTCCGGTACTCGACATGGTTCAGGTTAAGGCAAAGCTTGAAAAATCCAGTTCCCGATTGGTGGGGCCAAACTGTCCTGGCATTCTTACACCAGAAGAATGCAAGATCGGGATCATGCCTGGCTCTATCTTCAAGAAGGGGTCGGTTGGTGTCGTGTCACGCTCTGGGACGCTTACCTATGAAGCGGTTTTCCAAACTTCAAATGCAGGCCTTGGTCAGACTACTGCAGTTGGAATTGGTGGTGATCCGGTAAAGGGTACAGAATTTATCGATGTTTTGGAGATGTTCCTTGCGGATGAGGAAACGCAATCAATTATTATGATTGGTGAAATTGGCGGCTCCGCAGAAGAAGACGCTGCACAATTTATCGCCGATGAAGCCAAAAAAGGACGATCAAAGCCAGTGGCGGGCTTTATAGCCGGGCGCACAGCACCTCCAGGCAGAACCATGGGTCACGCCGGTGCAGTCATATCAGGCGGCAAAGGCGGTGCTGAAGATAAAATTGCAGCCATGGAAGCCGCAGGTATCAAAGTTTCTCCGTCACCGGCAAAATTAGGTGAGACATTATTGAAGGCTATCAACGGCTAAACGATTAAGCCAAATTATAGCAGTTCTTTCAAAGATAACTTAGTCAAATCTTTACAAAACGGCAGTTAGTAAGAGATGAACCCATAGTTTGGGTTATTTCTTAGGTACAGGAGGCAATCCATATGGAAAAATGGGTTTATACGTTCGGTAATGGGAGTGCAGAAGGCACTTCTGATATGCGTAATTTGCTCGGCGGCAAAGGTGCAAATTTGGCAGAAATGAGCTCGCTCGGTTTACCGGTGCCGCCCGGTTTCACCATAACTACCGACGCCTGTAACTGGTATTATGATAACGGACAATCCTATCCTGAAGAACTAGGTGATCAGGTCATAACAGCTTTGGCAACAATTGAGGCTGCAACCGATCGCCAATTTGGTGATGCAAACTCGCCGCTTCTGGTTTCAGTCCGGTCTGGTGCGCGTGCTTCCATGCCTGGAATGATGGACACTGTGCTCAATCTCGGTCTGAATAATGAGACCGTATCTGCCCTTGCAATAGAAGCAGGCGATGAGCGATTTGCCTATGATAGTTACCGCCGTTTCATACAGATGTATTCTGATGTTGTTCTTGGCGTAGATCATTCCGAGTTTGAAGAAATACTGGAAGACGTTAAGGCGTCCAATGGATTTGATCAGGATACTGATCTTGAAGCTGATGATTGGAAAGGGGTTGTCAAACGCTATCTTGAAAAGGTTGAGGAGGTTCTAGAAAAACCCTTCCCGCAAGATCCAAAGGAGCAGCTTTGGGGAGCCGTCGGCGCAGTATTTACTTCCTGGATGAATGCCAGAGCAATAACTTACCGCAGATTGCATAATATCCCCGCAGAATGGGGTACCGCGGTTAATGTGCAGGCCATGGTATTCGGCAATATGGGGGATAGCTCGGCTACAGGTGTCGCCTTTACTAGAAATCCTTCCACCGGAGAAAATAAGCTGTATGGCGAGTTTCTGGTCAACGCTCAAGGCGAAGATGTGGTTGCCGGTATTCGTACACCGCAAGATTTAACCGAAGAAGCCCGTATTGCAGCCGGTTCGGAAATGCCATCCCTTGAAGCACTGATGCCAGCAGCATTTAACGAGTTTGTGGCAACTGCAAACAAGCTCGAAATCCATTACAAAGATATGCAGGATCTGGAATTCACAATCGAAAAAGGCAAATTGTGGATGTTGCAAACCCGGTCTGGCAAAAGAACTGCAAAAGCTGCCTTGCGCATCGCCGTTGAAATGGCAGGCGAGGGGCTTCTCACACATGAAGAAGCTGTTTTGCGCGTTGACCCGGCATCGCTGGATCAACTGTTGCATCCGACAATTGACCCGAAAGCCGATAAAAAGATAATTGCAAATGGCCTGCCGGCATCACCAGGAGCTGCAAGCGGACAGATTGTCTTCAATTCAGAAGATGCGGAAAAACTAAAAACAGAAAGCAAGCCTAGCATTCTGGTTCGGGTTGAAACCAGTCCAGAAGACATCCATGGCATGCATGCTGCCGAAGGCATTCTTACCGCACGCGGCGGAATGACCAGTCATGCGGCAGTTGTTGCCCGTGGCATGGGAAAACCATGTGTATCTGGTGCTGGCGGGATACGCATCGATTATCAAAACCAGCAGCTACGTGTCCCTGGACATACCTTTTCAGCAGGAGATATCATTACCATCGATGGGTCAACCGGACAGGTTCTGCTCGGTCAAGTACCGATGCAGCGCCCGGAATTGTCGGGGTTTTTTGGCACGCTCATGGAATGGGCGGACAAAACCCGACGCATGGCAGTGCGGACCAATGCAGACACACCGGTTGATGCTAAATCTGCCCGTTCATTTGGTGCAGAAGGAATTGGCCTTTGCCGGACTGAACATATGTTTTTCGATGGCGAGCGCATAATTGCAGCCCGCGAAATGATCCTCTCAGAAACCGAAGAAGATCGCCGCACGGCGCTTGCGAAATTGCTGCCGATGCAACGTTCTGATTTCAAGGAACTGTTTGAAATCATGGCTGGG
Organism: Pseudomonadota bacterium; assembly: GCA_039814425.1. GTDB lineage: Bacteria > Pseudomonadota > Alphaproteobacteria > Rhizobiales > Rhizobiaceae > JAALLB01. The sequence goes on along the minus strand of JBCCBE010000026.1, from coordinate 25,898 downwards.
CTTCCGGTGACTATACGTTTGCTGGACCCGCCATTGCACGAATTCTTGCCGCATACCGAAAAAGACATTGAAGAAGTCGCTCAGGCCATGGGTGTACACGCGGAAAAACTTCGTCAGCGCAGCATTGCCTTACAAGAGGCAAACCCGATGTTGGGACATCGCGGGTGCCGTCTTGCCATCTCCTATCCGGAGATTGCCGAAATGCAGGCCCGCGCTATCATCGAAGCCGCTATTGAAGCTGGAAAAACAACTGGAGAAAGCGTCGAGCCGGAAATTATGATCCCGCTTGTTGGTATGAAATCTGAGCTGGACTTTGTTAAATCTCGTATCGAGGCGACGATAGCAGAAGTAGAAAAAGAAACCGGCGAAAAGGTAAATTATCTGATTGGCACAATGATTGAGCTGCCGCGCGCCTGTTTGATGGCTTCAGAGATTGCTCAATCTGCTGAATTCTTCTCTTTCGGCACTAATGATTTAACCCAGACGACTTATGGCATTTCACGCGATGATGCAGCGACTTTCCTTACTCCTTATGAATCAAAAGGTATCATCAAACGTGATCCGTTTGTTTCCCTAGATCCCGAAGGTGTGGGCGAGCTGGTATTGATAGGCGCACAACGTGGTCGCCAAACCCGCGAAAATATTAAGCTTGGAATTTGCGGTGAACATGGTGGTGACCCGGACTCAATTTCATTTTGTGAAAAAGTCGGGCTTGATTACGTATCCTGTTCGCCATTCCGAGTGCCTATCGCCAGGCTTGCATCTGCGCAGTCTGCAATCAAAGCCAAGCAGTCATAGACTCACATTTGTTCAGGTTAAACCAAGTTCGCTTGCAATCCTGAAAAGCTCTGCTGCATTGCCACCGCCAGTTTTTTCCCGCAAGGTGAGGCGGTGGCTTTCTACTGTTCGAACCGAAATCTGCAACTTTTCCGCAATTGCTTTGTTTTTGGAGCCTCTCGCTATTTCCGCGAGCACCTGACGTTCGCGATCAGACAGATTATATTGGCAAACAGCGTTTTCGGTTGCCGGTACCTGTGGTTGAAAAGTCTGACTTACTTTTGATCCTAGATAAACACCACCGCTGAAAACTGCATGGACAGCCGCTGTCATTTCTTCTTTGGAAACGTCTTTCAGCAGGTAACCTTTTGCCCCAATCCGCAATGCCTCAGAGACATATTGGGGATTGTCATAAATTGAAAGAAATACAATCTTGCGATCAGGTGATTGAGCAAGAATTTTCGACGCGGCTTCAAGGCCTGTCATTTCGGGCATTGATATATCCAGAAAGGTTACATCTGGTTCTAACTGTTGATCCAGTGTAACGGCCTGACTTCCGGAACTGGCTTCACCACAAATTTCCATAGCCCCGTTCATGTTTAAACGCGCCTTTAATCCTTCCCGAACCAATTCATGATCGTCTGCAATCAGAATGCGTATTTTTGCAAGTCCGGACATATTATTCAGCTGCCAGAATTTCTGAACCAGGATCAGAATTATTATTTCCTGGAAGATGCATCCTCAAAGTAACTCCGCTTTGCCTGCTCGAGGGAATAATATCAAACCTGCCATTATGGCTTTCAAGACGTTCCTTCATGTTACGCAACCCCATTCCACCAATGATCTTTTCTTTGCTCGTACCGGTGATACCGCTACCATCGTCTGAAACTTCGACGAAAACACCTTTTGAATTTCTGGTCAAATCGATCTCTGCTCGTGTCGCTCCCGAATGTTTTGCTATATTGGCAAGAGCTTCCTGGGTAACACGATACAGGGTAGTTTTTTCTCTATCGTTTAACGCATCACCAACGTTTTCCGCTGACACTTTTACAAGAATACCGGTTTGAGCTTCAAAGTCCTTTGCAAGGCTCGTCATCGCAGCCGCCAACCCCATGTCATCCAAAATAGATGGTCGTAGCGCCATAGATATGCGCCTTATTTCCGAAATTGCCGTAGATATAGCTTCCATTGATTTGGAGACCGGGTCAGCCACCACACGGTTGTCTTTTGCATTTTCATAGGCAATGTCGAGGCCATATCGAGCGGAAACCAATAATTGCGATATGCCGTCATGCAGTTCAGTGGAAACCCGCTTGCGTTCGTTTTCCTGTGCGTCAACAATTTCCGACGTAAGCGCCTTCAACCGTTGATCCGCAAACTTCTGTTCTGAGAAACGTACAAGTGCAAGCAGCAGACTTGTCAGTGCAACCGCGCCGATTGCCAAACCAACCAATACCCAACGTGTTTGTTTGACATTTTCCTCAAGCTGAAGCTGGACCTGACCAATCTGAGCCGCGACATCATCCATATAAATTCCTGATCCGATCACCCAATCCCAATCATCGAGATACACCGATTGTCCGAGCTTTTCTGCTTTAGTACCACTGGTCGGTTTATTCCAAAGATACTGATAAAGATCGCCGTGGCGGCGGTCGCTATCCAAAAACCCATTTGCCAATAAAGAGGCCTCGGCAGCATAGGTTTCGAATTTTCCCTGGCTCTCTAATTCGGACAGGAGAGGGTTTTCCAAAACGCCACCGTTAGACCGTGAAATGAAAAAGTATCCATCTTCACCAAAAGCCATATTGGTAACCACATCTGCCACCTGCTTTTGTGCCTGTAGCCTCGATACATTGTCCCAGTTGTAGAAAGGTTGAACGGCAGCCCGTGCCAGATTCACGTAATTTTGTAATTCGACGCGTTTTGACTGACGGATCATGTTTTCAACAACGACGCCCTGTTTCTCAGCCAATTTACGAGACTGGGAATCAATCAGCCACAATGCGGCAATTGATATAAACAATACCGGTAAGATTGTGATGGTAAGCAGCTTGGTGCGAAAGGTCATAATATTCTACATTCTGAGCAGTTGGCATTTTTAGTCTGAGCAATTCGTTTTTCGTAAGCACTGATGCAGAAACAATTTTGTAAGGCGCTGTTTCTTAAAATCAGTAGTTATACTGACCGACTTGGTACTTGCGCGTATTGCTAAAGTCATGTCTATTGCTTACCAGAACACGTGAGACGGAGGAACTCTCATTTAGGTTCTGAATTCTTTGTAAGCATGCGTTGCTACCGAGTAACGTGTGTAAAAATGTATTAATGGAGGAGAATCCATATGGATAGACGTAAGTTTCTAACCGGTGCTGCCGTAACTGGTGCAGCTGCAACAACGCTTGCAGCCCCTGCAGTTGCTCAGGCATCAAAAGACATGGTGATTGTATCAACCTGGCCACGTGACTTCCCGGGTCTTGGTTTGCCTGCGCAGCGTCTTGCTGCCCGTATCGCCGAGTTGACCGAAGGACGTCTTAACGTTCAATACTTTGCAGCTGGCGAACGCGTTGGTGCGTTTGACTCATTTGACGAAGTAGCATCCGGCAACGCACAAGCTTATATTGCGGCAGACTATTACTGGAAAGGTAAGCACCCAGGCTGGGCTGCATTTACTGCTATTCCATTCGGTTTCACCTACACAGAAATGGACGCTTGGATTAAATATGCCGGTGGACAGGAACTATGGGATGAAATCGCAGGTGAGTTCGGACTGAAAAACTTTGCTTGTGGTAATACAGGCGTTCAGATGGGTGGTTGGTTCAACAAAGAAATTGAATCTGCTGACGATTTGAAAGGTCTGAAAATGCGTATTCCTGGACTTGGCGGTGACGTTATGTCCAAACTTGGCGCATCTCCGGTTTCATTGCCTGGTGGCCAGATTTATGAAAACCTGGTGTCCGGTGCGATCGACGCAACAGAGTGGGTTGGCCCTTATAACGACTTCTTCATGAAGTTTTATGAAGCAGCTAAGTACTACTACTTCCCGGGTATGCATGAGCCAGGCGCACAGCTTGCAATGGGCATGAATAGCGAGTTCTGGGGATCGCTTTCCAAAACGGACCAGGCGATCGTTGAAGCTGCATGTAACGAAGAAAACGCTCGTACAATGGCTGAAACCAACGCAAACAATGGTGAGTACCTCAACCGTCTGATCAACGATCATGGCGTTGAGCTGCGTGAATTCAACGACGATGTTTATGACAGCTTCGGTGAAGCGGCTGAGGAAGTCCTCGAAGAGGCGCGCGATCACAGCCCGCTTTCCAAGAAGATTTATGATAGCGTGATTGAAAAACGCGCTGAGATCGGCCGTTGGTCAGCGCTTTCAGATGTTTCATACACCTTGAAGCGTAACCGCGTTGTCGGGATCGAGTAATCAAGATTTCTTAGATTAAAATTCAACGGGGCATTCGTGCCCCGTTTTTTGATTATCCTTTATATATTTTCTAAAACTAAAAGAAATCGCGATTTACGCGGTCAAACTAAGCAACATATGTGTGCTTATGTTGGGAACGAAAAGTTCGGAGGACGTGGTAGAGATGGTTGGGCAACAACCGGCAACTGGTGGTGCGTATTTGGTTCGGCTTTTTAGTTGGGCGATGTTAGCAGTAATGTTGGCATACCTTGTCAATAACTTCCTGACTTACGGGTTTGGTATGCCGGGCGCCAAAGCTATTGCCAAAGACGGAGGCATCGCAGCCTGGCTCCAAGTTTTCCTTTATCCGATTTTGGTTTTTTTCGCATTTTTACTTTTAAAACGGCGGTCAGAAAACTCTCTGCGTGAAGACAGCGCATTAATTTCAAACATCAATGAAGTCTTCATACGCTGCGCCTTCTGGGTTGTGCTTATCGTCGGTGTGGGAGATATGCTTGTATCGTTCTTGCGTGTTGAAGGCTTGTTATCCTCTATCGTGGGCGAAGAATTGACCCGCGAACTAGGCAAGTCACAATTCCGCGGCACCTATTTTCATATGCCATTATTGGTTGTGGGCATTATCCTCGGATTCTTCACCCGTACCTTAGGATTTACCTGGCTGGCTCTCTTAATTGTAGCAGCAGAACTACTGATCGTAATTTGCCGCTTCATCTTTTCTTATGAACAGGCATTTATGGCTGATCTGGTTCGCTTCTGGTATGGCGCACTGTTTCTATTTGCCAGTGCCTACACACTGCTGGAAGAGGGACACGTCCGCGTTGATGTGTTTTATGCAGGCTTTCAATCCAAAACCAAAGGCATGGTGAACGCTGTTGGCTCGATTGTTCTTGGAATGTCGTTATGCTGGGTGATCCTGATCATCGGGATGAGCAGCAAGTCAGCAGTTATAAATTCACCAATTATCAATTTTGAAGTCACCCAGTCTGGTTTCGGCATGTATGTAAAATACATGATGGCCGGCTTCCTCGGAGTGTTTGCAGTTTCCATGCTTATCCAATTTGTAAGTTATCTGCTGGATGCGGTCGCGGATTACCGTGGCGATCCGGGTAAGCGTATTCCGGCAGCGCCCGGCGCGACGTAGGAAAGGGAATAACAGATGGAATTACTCTTTCTACTCATTTTGGTCGTGTTGATGGCTATTGCTCTGGGTTCTGGATACCCAGTTGCTTTTGCATTGCCTGGCTCTTCTATTATCACAATTTTGCTTGCCGCTGGCTGCGGTTATTTATTTGCCGGAAATCTTGATGCCTATTTTGCGCAAGGCGGACCTGGGCAATGGTTGAGTGCCGGTGTCACAAACCTGCGCGGGGTTTACTGGGAACCCGAACGAGACACGCTAATAGCAATCCCCTTGTTTATCTTTATGGGGATAATGCTGCAACGCTCCAAAATTGCCGAAGACCTGCTTATTACGATGGCGCAATTGTTTGGTCCTGTACCCGGCGGACTAGGTATTTCAGTTGTGTTCGTCGGAGCGCTTTTAGCAGCAACTACCGGTATTGTGGGCGCGACAGTGGTCGCAATGGGTTTGATTTCTCTGCCAGCCATGTTGCGCAACAATTATTCACCGTCACTTGCTACAGGCACGATTGCAGCATCCGGTACGCTTGGCCAGATCATCCCACCATCAATCGTATTGATTATTCTTGCTGACCAGCTTGCAAGTGCTGCCGATCAGGCGGGAACCGCCCGTAAAGCGCTGTTTAAGGATAATACCGGTGAATTATCGATGCCATCAACGTTTGATGTGGGATCTACCAGTGCAGGTGAAATGTTCCTTGGCGCCTTTATACCGGGCCTCGTACTCGTTGCCCTGTATATGATTTACATCCTTGTGTTTGCTTTTTTACGTCCGAAGGCAGCGCCCGCAGTTCGTCATGAAGGAAAGTTTGATGCAGCGTTCTGGCGCAAAGTATTTGTTATTCTGATCCCGCCTTTGGCGCTGATCTTTCTTGTTCTGGGTTCAATTATCTCAGGCATTGCAACCGTGAACCAAGCAGGTGCAATTGGTGCCAGCGGTGCATTGGTTATGGCAGGCTACCGACTGAAGGAAGGACATGCGCGCGCGTTTTGGCCAGCAATCCTTTCAATAGCCTCTTTGATCTTGATTGCATTTGTGATTTCGAACTTTGACACCAATATTAAAAACGTAAATTCATCAGAAGACCAAATTGGAATATTTCTGGCGTCAGTAGGCGTGTTTGGTCTACTCGTTTCTCTTGGCTGGAGCGCATGGCGTGCTTTTGTCATAGAAGATACCTTGCGCGGTGTGATGGTTGAAACTGCAAAGACCACCTCGCTCGTTTTCATCATCCTGCTGGGTGCAGCAATGCTCACGGCTGCGTTCCGTGCTTTTGGTGGTGAAGAGCTTGTAAAGCATTTCCTTGAAGGGCTGCCCGGAGGCTTCTGGACAAAATTCGTTATTGTGATGGCAGTTATATTTGTCCTTGGCTTCTTTCTGGACTTTATTGAGATCGCGGTTGTGGTTGTACCAATCGTTGCCCCGATCCTGTTAGCCGACCCGTCAGCGAATGTGACAGCCGTCTGGTTGGGCGTGATGATTGGTCTTAACATCCAAACTTCGTTTTTAACGCCGCCATTCGGATTTGCACTGTTTTATCTTCGAGGCGTTGCACCCGCTATTGTGAAAACGCTGGATATGTACAAGGGCGTAATCCCGTTCATTGCGCTTCAGCTTTTTGCCCTTGTGATCGTAGGTACTTATCCACAATTGGTGAATTACCTGCCAAATCGTTCGTTGTTGCTTTCGGAAACTGCCCCGCCACCGCGAAATCCAAAATTACAATATTGTGTAGAGCAATATGTTAGTAATAAATTTGCTCAAAACGGTGATGCCATTCGCGCATCTATTGCCAATGCCGGGCAAATTGACTTGTCTGCATTGCCAAAAAAGATCGCTGGTGACTTTGAAGATAGCCTTGAGGATGCGGAAAGTTCAATCGGATTGCTTGAGCAGGCATTGGCAGCAGAACAGGCTGTTGTTGCAGCATCAACAGAATATCGTCCGCTGCACACCGAAGCGCGGACAACGCAACGCAAGATGCGTGTTCTGGAAAATCAGCAAAAGGCGCTTCAGTCTGACCTTGGGCGTCTCAGAGGTGATGACCAAGCGGACCAACGCGCTGTCGTAGAGGCCAGTATAGCATCACTGGGCAATGATATTTCTGCATTGGAGAGCACGCTCCCCGAAGGCTGGGAAGCAGCAAATACTTCTTTCGGTGATCTTTTGAAAGAAGAAACAAAACTGCGAACCCAATATCGTCGGGCCGTGGATAATGCCTACGAACCGGTTCGTGAGCTTGTTGCTACCTTGAACGGCACAGGCGCATTTGTAGACTTAGGCGAAACCATGGAAGAGACCCTTGCTAGAATAGAAACAACACAACCAGAAGCGATGATCGAAGAGCTTAAGGCGCTTGAGAGCAAGTTTGGAGAGATCGATGGCCCAGGTGAGGTTAAGAAAGCAATCTCTAAGGCCAGACGGGCATTGCGTGGCAAATCACCAGACATTGAGAAAAGCATGGAAGAAGCAGCCAAGGCGATCAATGTGTTTAAGGATGAGGTAGATTGGCGCGCTGAAGCTGCGAGCCAAAACATTGCTGAAAAGATTGGCGCTTACGAAACGGTCATCAAAGGCAATATCGGGCTAAGGCAACAGGAAGATATGCCGCGCGATTTAGGGCTTTATCTGGCATCTTGTAGCTCCGGACACCGGGATATTTCGTTGAGTTTTTAGTAATTACGTCCAAAAATCGAGCGATTATCGGCGCATAGTAATAAGACGGTGTTTAGAGTCTCTTGTAAAAGAGTATCCAATTTGCAGACGATTAAGCTCATTTGCTTAGCATCCCGGCGCGCTCCTATGTAGATCCGGACATATTTGAACGAGAGAAAGATGCGATTTTTACAAGACCTGGCACATGCAGGGCAGGTTTTTCAGGTGGCGGATGACACTCAAGTCTTTGGGACTAAATTCCGTCAGCAAAACCTTTTTATCGCAATAGACAAGTTCTGACAGATAACTTCCTGTTTGTTATCACCGGGCATCAGCACAAAAGAATTTTGCCGTTCTTGTCGATGTAAACACCTGTCACACCGTTTAGGACCATTTCTGGCCAGGAGACAATAAAACAAGGGTGATTGTAAATGGTGGGCGGTGACGGGATCGAACCGCCGACCTACTGGGTGTAAACCAGTTGCTCTCCCAGCTGAGCTAACCGCCCGACAAACGACTGCTGAACATCAGAATAAGTGCGTTCAACATTGGCTGGATTGTCTACTTTGCTCGAATGGCGCGAGTGACGGGACTTGAACCCGCGACCTCCGGCGTGACAGGCCGGCACTCTAACCAACTGAGCTACACCCGCAATTCGAAACAAAGTTTCAGACAGGCGAACGAATTACGGTTTTGCCTGCATGAAGTCAAGCAAATTAGGGCCATCAAATGAAAAAGTTTCGTCGAGATTATGCCTCTTGCTCTTGCGAAAGCCTTTGGGGTGCGATACCTCGTCACTGGAAATACAAACGCTTCGAGAGTAACCTAGCTTTTGTTGATACAGGGAGCATTGGATGGAACTGATTCTTCAGGAATACCTGCCGGTTATTATCTTTATGGGCATCTGCATTGTAATAGGTATTGCGCTTGCTGTAGCTCCTTTCATTGTCGCCTATCGAGCACCCGATTCAGAAAAGCTCTCGGCATATGAATGCGGCTTTAACGCCTTTGATGATTCTCGCATGAAATTTGATGTGAGATTCTATCTCGTAGCTATTCTGTTTATAATTTTTGACCTGGAGGTTGCGTTTCTGTTTCCGTGGGCTGTCAGCTTCGGAAATCTGGGCTGGTTCGGGTTTATATCCATGTCAATTTTTCTCGGTGTTTTGACAATTGGATTTATATACGAATGGAAAAAGGGGGCGCTTGAGTGGGACTAGATTGCAAGCATACAATCAGCTAAATCCACAGGCAGCATATTTCATGAGCAATACTACCCTTATCGCCCCACAACCCAAGGGCATTCTGGATCCAAAGACGGGACAGCCAATCGGTAACGATGACATTTATTTTGGTGAGATCAACAACGAGCTTGCAGACAAAGGCTTCATCGTAACTTCTACAGATGATCTGATTAACTGGGCGCGTACCGGTTCATTAATGTGGATGACATTTGGATTGGCTTGTTGCGCTGTTGAGATGATGCAGATGTCCATGCCGCGTTATGATGCGGAACGCTTCGGATTTGCACCTCGTGCGTCACCACGCCAATCGGATGTAATGATTGTAGCTGGAACACTCACCAACAAGATGGCACCTGCATTGCGCAAGGTTTATGACCAAATGCCGGAGCCGCGTTATGTGATCTCTATGGGATCATGCGCAAATGGCGGAGGCTACTATCATTATTCATATTCCGTAGTACGCGGTTGTGACCGGGTCGTTCCGGTAGATATTTATGTACCCGGTTGCCCGCCGACCGCCGAAGCTCTGCTTTATGGCGTGATGCTGTTACAGAAAAAAATCCGCCGCACTGGAACCATTGAGCGATAAGACCAATGACCGAAACTGAAACTGAAAATCGATTGCAGATACTGACTGATCTGATTTCTGCTGAACTGGCTGGTTCGATTGAACAGTTGGAAACTAAGTTTGAGGAATTAACGCTTACAACCAATGCAGATTCTATCCTCAAGGTTTTGAGATTTTTGAGGGATGATACCCGAGCCCAATTTGTGTCTATAATCGATATATGTGGCGTTGATTATCCCGGCGACAAGCAGCGGTTCGAAGTCGTATATCACTTTCTAAGCCCCAGGTTGAATGAGCGTATTCGCGTTAAACTTCGCACAGATGAACATACACCAATTCCAAGTGTTACCGGAATTTATCCAGGCGCAGACTGGTTTGAACGCGAAGCTTACGACATGTACGGCATTTTATTCACCGGCCACCCCGATTTACGTCGTATTTTGACGGATTATGGTTTCGATGGTTATCCGATGCGTAAGGATTTCCCGCTGACGGGCTATGTGGAAGTGCGTTACGATGACCAACAAAAAAGAGTGGTGTATGAGCCGGTTGAACTGCGCCAGGAGTTCCGAAGCTTTGACTATGAAAGCCCATGGGAAGGTACGGATTATGTGCTGCCCGGTGATGAAAAGACAAACGTATGATTAAACGCGATGAATTTTGGATGACAGGGGTCACATATGACCGAACATAACGTCCGCAATTTTAATATTAACTTCGGCCCTCAGCATCCCGCTGCGCACGGAGTGTTGCGTCTTGTACTGGAACTTGATGGTGAAGTGGTCGAGCGGGTTGATCCGCATATCGGGTTATTACATCGCGGAACAGAAAAACTGATCGAGCATAAGACCTACCTACAGGCGATACCGTATTTTGATCGGCTGGATTATGTGGCGCCGATGAATCAGGAGCACGCATATGCGCTTGCTATTGAAGCATTGGCAGAGATTGAAGTCCCGCGACGAGCACAGCTCATTCGTGTGCTTTATTCAGAAATTGGCCGTATCCTGTCTCATCTATTGAATGTCACGACACAGGCAATGGATGTCGGTGCTCTTACACCTCCGCTTTGGGGCTTCGAAGAACGCGAAAAACTCATGGTGTTTTATGAACGCGCATGCGGTGCCCGGATGCATGCGGCCTATTTCAGACCTGGCGGCGTGCATCAGGATCTGCCAGAAGACCTGATCAACGACATTGATGATTGGTGTGACCCGTTTCTCAAAACAGTTGAAGACATTGATCGTCTGCTGACCAACAACCGGATATTCAAACAACGTAACGTCGATATTGGCATTATCTCCTTGGAAGATGCCTGGGCATGGGGTTTTTCCGGTGTAATGGTTCGCGGTTCCGGTGCGGCATGGGATTTGCGTCGTTCGCAACCTTACGAATGTTATTCTGAAATGGAATTCCAAGTTCCGGTTGGAAAGAACTGTGATAATTATGATCGCTATCTGATCCGCATGGAGGAAATGCGGCAATCCGTTCACATTATGAAGCAATGTATCGAAAAGTTGCGGGCAGAAGACGGAAAGGGACCGATTTCATCAACAGATGGCAAGGTTGTTCCTCCAAAACGGGATCAAATGAAACGCTCTATGGAAGCATTGATCCATCATTTCAAGCTCTACACTGAAGGCTATCGTGTGCCTGCTGGTGAAGTTTATCGTGCGGTTGAGGCGCCGAAGGGCGAATTTGGCGTCTATCTGGTTTCCGATGGTTCCAACATGCCTTATCGTTGCAAGCTAAGAGCACCGGGCTATGCTCATTTGCAGGCAATGGATTTTATGTGCCGAGGACATCTGCTTGCTGATGTGTCTGCGGTCTTGGGTTCTCTCGATATCGTATTTGGCGAGGTTGATCGTTAATGCGCATTTTTGCATTCATTTTACTGGCTGGCGTATTGCTTGCGTGTACTTCACGCGATGTTGGACCTTACGCGCCAAGTGCGGAGGATAAGAGTAACGAGCAGCTCGCTGCCAATAATGCTTTCTGCGCATTTGAAAATCAGGAGAAATGCGCACATGTGATTGAAAATCGCATTCTCCTTTCACGGTTTTTTGCACCTAAGACCTTGGGTGGAATGGATGAATCTGAAAAATTTCGAGGTAGACGGGTTACGACAAGATTTGTAGTTGAGGCAGCCGCTTCGATCCAACAATGTAATCGTGTTAATGGCGAAGCAGTTACGATATTGAAAGATATGGATATAGCCGGGCGTAAGTGGCAATTGAAAGCTTCTAAACCGGCCATACCAACCGCAAGTTGTTTTTTAATGCCTGATCCGGAGGCTTCTTAATGTCCGTTCGTCGTCTTGCTGATGATGCTGTACAACCAGCGCGTTTTTCGTTTAGCAAACAAAACGCAGCCACAGCAAAAGTATGGATTAAAAAATATCCAAAGGGACGGCAGGCCTCTGCAGTCATCCCATTACTTATGATTGCTCAGGAGCAGGATGGATGGGTTACAAAAGCATCGATAGAGCACATTGCTGAAATGCTTGAGATGCCGTTCATCCGCGTATTGGAAGTCGCAACTTTCTATACACAATTCATGTTGCAACCGGTAGGAACAAAGGCGCACATTCAGGTATGCGGCACAACGCCTTGCATGTTGCGCGGTGCAGAAGACTTGAAAAAGATGTGCCAACGTAAAATCCATGAAGAGCAATTTCATACCAATTCTTATGGAACGCTTTCCTGGGAAGAGGTGGAATGCCAGGGTGCCTGTGTAAACGCACCGATGGTGATGATTTTCAAGGATACATATGAAGATCTGACACCTGAACGCCTCGGTGAGATTATTGATGCGTTTGAAGCTGGTAGCGGTGAGGCAATCAGAACCGGACCGCAGATTGACCGGGTTTATTCTGCGCCTTTTGGCGGTGCCACCACGCTTTTGGATAATCCTAATACTAAACGGGTCAGCACATCATCCGGCTCTACTAGTAAAAGCAAGCCTGCGGCAAAGCCGGTTACTTCGAAAAAAGCGGCAGCTAAACAACCACCCGCTAAACTGGTAAGTGCAGTACCGTCACTTGAAGACAAAAACCGTCCGCAGCAGATCAAAAAACCGGCGAAACCGGACGATCTTAAATTGATATCAGGGGTTGGGCCAAAACTTGAAGGTGTTCTGCATGGCTTGGGCATTTTCAAGTTTGATCAGGTTGCCAAATGGAAAAAGGCTGAACGCGATTGGGTTGACGGATATTTGAAATTTAAAGGTCGGATAGATCGCGATGATTGGGTGAGGCAGGCAAAAGCTTTGGCCAAGGGTGGCGCGGAAGAGTACATCCGGGTATTTGGAAAGAAACCGAGATAAGTTCATGTGCGTATTCGAATTAACAAAAGTGTTGGCAGGATAAGACGATGGCTTTGAAAGACAAAGACCGAATTTTTACCAACATCTACGGGGTGCACGATAAATCGCTTAAGGGTGCGATGCGTCGTGGGCACTGGTCAGGCACTAAGAAGTTCATCGATAAGGGTGCTGATTGGATTGTGGATCACGTTAAGGCATCTGGCTTACGTGGTCGCGGTGGGGCCGGTTTTCCTACCGGTTTGAAATGGTCATTTATGCCTAAACCTGAACGGGCAGGTGGCCGACCTTCCTATCTGGTGATCAATGCTGATGAGTCCGAGCCTGGCACCTGCAAAGATCGCGATATTATGCGTCACGATCCCCATACACTAATAGAGGGATGCCTGATCGCGGGTTTCGCGATGAATGCGCATGCTTGCTATATTTATATACGCGGTGAATATATTCGAGAACGCGAAGCACTGCAGGCCGCGATTGACGAATGTTACGATGCGGGTTTCCTGGGCAAGGGAAACAAACATGGTTGGGACTATGATATTTACGTCCATCATGGAGCTGGCGCTTACATCTGCGGTGAGGAAACTGCGTTGCTTGAAAGCCTGGAAGGTAAAAAGGGCCAGCCGCGCTTAAAACCACCATTTCCGGCAAATGTCGGTCTGTATGGCTGTCCTACCACGGTCAACAATGTCGAGTCTGTTGCAGTCGTACCTACAATATTGCGCCGTGGCCCGGATTGGTTCTCCTCTTTTGGCGAAGAGCGCAATGCAGGAACCAAGCTTTTCTGCATTTCCGGCCATGTTGAACGTCCATGTACCGTTGAGGAAGAAATGTCGATTTCTTTTCGCGAGCTCATCGAGCGTCATTGCGGTGGAATAATTGGCGGATGGGACAATCTGCTGGCAGTCATCCCGGGCGGTTCATCCGTACGATGTGTTCCCGGCGATGATATCATTGATTGCCGGATGGATTTTGACAGTTTGAGTGCGCTTAAATCTGGTCTTGGTACGGCTGCTGTTATCGTAATGAACCGGGAAACCGATATCATTCGCGCAATTGCACGGCTTGCTTATTTTTATAAGCATGAGTCTTGCGGCCAATGCACGCCCTGTCGTGAAGGCACTGGCTGGATGTGGCGCGTTCTAACCCGTATGGCGGAAGGCCGCGCTCAGAAAAAAGAAATCGACATGCTGATGGAAGTGACCAAGCAAGTTGAAGGTCATACGATTTGCGCATTGGGTGATGCAGCCGCTTGGCCAATTCAAGGTCTGATTACCCATTTCCGCGGTGAGATAGAAGCAAGGATAGATGCCTATACTGCACGTTCATCTACGGATGGCGAAGTGACTGACAAAGTATTGCAGGCGGCGGAGTAACAAGATGCATCTGGCCCAGCTCAATATTGCGAAACCGAAATATGCTAATGATGACCCGCGTTTTGCGGGCTTTATGGATAATTTGGAGCGCATTAATGCGTTGGGTGAAAGCATGCCGGGTTTCATCTGGATCCATAAGGATCAATCCGGGCATGCAATGGATATGCCGACACCGTGGCCAGAAAAAGCGGCAAATTTAACTGTATGGCAATCACCGGAAGCATTAGAGCATTTCGTTTGGAACACCGTGCACAAGCAATTTTATAATCGCAAAAATGATTGGTTCGAGGGCATGAAATCCAATCATTTCGTAATGTGGTGGGTAGAAGATGGACATCTTCCTACTCTTGAGGAGGCAAAAGAGCGGCTTGATTACTTAGATTCACATGGCAATACAGACTATGCTTTTAACTGGTCTCATTTGCCGCATGTTAAACTCTGGCAAACTCAGCGTTGTGCCTAAGGGGGGTATAGAAATGGCTAGTTCAAAAAAGAAAAAGAAGTATTTTGACCCAAGGGATTTCTTTCCCCATATGAACGCTTTTGATAGCGATGAAGCTGTGCCGACAATTCCTACAAACTTTGAGGAAATTCTGCGCGAACAAGGCAAGGCTATCAATCCTGCTTATTGGATGCATATGGGCAATCTTCTTGCGCAATCATCAGTTTCAGCACCGTGGCTTTGGTATGGCATGATGCTGGGAACAATGGAGGCCATGAAAGGCTCTTCCCAGTCCAATAAGAAGATCGAGCAGCGCCACAAGCAGGCAGTTGCAGCGGTCCACAAGTTTACTAAACATGTTGCCGGGGCAAAAGCAGTTAAGCCACCAAAGAACAGCAGGAAGAAAAAGAAAACTGAAACTGGAAAATCTTCTATTGCTGATGCGGTCGCTTTCACCGCAACCAATGTGTCAAACGCTTTAACTGAGCCCCTAGAAGGTGTAGCCGATAACTTGCAAATGATTTCTGGCGTCGGACCAAAGCTTGAAAAAACGCTCAACGATCTTGGCGTTTACCACTTTGGTCAGATTGCTAAATGGGGCAAATCAGATATCGATTGGGTTGATGAATACCTGAAATTCTCTGGTCGAATCGTTCGAGAAAACTGGATTGATCAGGCAGAGGCTTTGGCAAAGGGCGGACGAGATGAATATTTCCGCATCTTCGGTAAGGAGCCAAGATAGCGCAATGAAAATTCATCCGCCGGTTGTCAAAAATGAAATTAGTAGGAAAGTCTGAGCGATGGCAAAACTGATCATCGACGGAAACGAGCTGGAAGTGCCAGACCATTATACGGTGCTGCAGGCCTGTGAAGATGCCGGTGCAGAGATACCGAGATTTTGTTTTCATGAGCGACTTTCGATTGCAGGCAATTGCCGTATGTGTCTTGTCGAAGTAAAAGGCGGACCGCCAAAGCCACAGGCAAGTTGCGCACTTGGCGTACGTGATCTGCGCCCGGGACCCAATGGTGAGCCGCCGGTTGTAGAAACGCGTTCACCAATGGTGAAGAAGGCACGCGAAGGCGTAATGGAATTTTTGCTTATCAATCACCCGCTTGATTGCCCGATCTGCGATCAGGGCGGCGAGTGCGATCTGCAAGATCAGGCCATGGCCTATGGCATCGACAAAAATCGTTTTGCTGAGAATAAGCGTGCGGTTGAAGATAAATACATTGGCCCGCTTGTGCGTACTAAGATGACGCGGTGCATTCACTGTACCCGCTGTGTGCGTTTCACCACGGAAGTGGCAGGCATTTCAGAATTGGGCCTGATAGGTCGTGGTGAGGATGCAGAAATCACTACCTATCTTGAAAGTGCAATGACCTCGGAAATGCAAGGCAATGTAATCGATCTTTGCCCGGTTGGCGCGCTGACGTCGCGTCCCTATCAGGATACCGCGCGACCCTGGGAACTTCGAAAAATAGAATCTATTGATGTAATGGACGCGGTCGGCTCCAGCATCCGTGTTGATGCACGTGGCAAAGAAGTGATGCGGGTTATGCCAAGATTGCATGATGATGTGAACGAGGAATGGATTTCCGATAAGTCACGGTTCATCTGGGATGGATTGAAAGTCCAGCGGCTTGATCGCCCTTATATTCGCGTTGCTGGAAAGTTGAAACCTGCAAGCTGGAATGAAGCGTTCAACGCGATTGCAAAAAAGGTCAAATCCACTCCAGCAGCAAAGATGGGTGCTATAGGCGGGGCCTTATCCGGTGTTGAAGAGCTATTTGCGTTAAAATCGCTTGTGAATGCGTTGGGATCTGAAAACACAGACTGTCGCCCCGTAAATAGTGTGCTTGATCCGAAATTGGGCCGCGAGAGCTATGTGTTCAATGCATCTATTGCTGGAATAGAACAATCCGATGCATTGCTTCTGATTGGTTCAAATCCGCGTTATGAAGCAGCTGTTCTTAATAGTCGTATCTTGAAGCGGGTGAAAGCCAGTGACTATCCGGTTGGCGTTATCGGTGACGTGGGTGATCTACGATATAAATTCGAGGCGCTTGGAAATTCAGCTAAATCGCTAAAAGAATTGGTAGCTGGAAAGAACCGTTTTCTTCAGACATTGAAGAAAGCCAAGCGTCCGCTGATCATTATAGGGCAGGGTGCGTTGTCCCGCTCGGATAGTAAAGCGATCCTTTCTCTTGCCGCACAGCTGGCAAAGGATACCAATGCGGTTACCAAAGACTGGAACGGACTTTCCTTCCTGCATACGGATGCAGGATTGGTTGGTGGACTGGATATTGGATTTGTTCCTGGAGCCAAATGTAGTGATACAGCTTCCATGGTCAAAAGTATGGAACTGCTATTCCTACACAGTGTGGATGAGATTGATCTTTCAGCTTCAAAGGCGTTCAAGATCTATATTGGCACTCACGGGGATAGCGGGGCGCATGTTGCTGATGTTATCTTGCCAGCGGCAACTTATACCGAGAAATCCGCAACCTATGTTAACACAGAAGGACGGGTTCAGGCCTCGAATCGCGCTGCTTTTGCACCCGGCGATGCAAAGGAAGACTGGGCGATATTCCGTGCCCTTTCTGCAACGCTGGGAAAAACACTTGAATTTAACAGCCTTACGGAGCTGCGTAGTAAGCTATACAGTGAATTTCCCCATCTCGCCCGATTAGATGAGGTTGTCGAGGGTGGTGTTGATGATGTAAACGCGTTTTTGTCACAGTTTAATCCATCCAAAACGGCAAGTGTTACCGGTACTGCTTTAACAAGTCCGATCCAGGATTACTTTATGACGAACCCAATCGCCCGCGCTTCTAAAGTAATGGCTGAATGTTCGAAAATGCGCAGTGGCGCAGTTCAACAGGCAGCGGAATGATAGGATAAACCAATGGAAGCTTTGATATCCTATCTCTGGCCTGCGATTATCATAATAGGTAAAACCCTTCTGCTATTAGTGTGTTTGCTGATTGTGACGGCTTACATTCTGTATGCGGACCGCAAGATATTTGCTGCAGTTCAGCTGCGCAGAGGGCCGAATGTTGTTGGTCCCTGGGGGCTGTTGCAGTCCTTTGCTGACCTTTTGAAGTTTGTAATCAAGGAACCGATCATTCCCGCAAGCGCCAGTAAGGCGGTATTTATCATTGCGCCAATGGTATCAGCCGTTTTGGCACTTGCTGCGTGGGCAGTTATACCGGTTAACGCGGGCTGGGCGGTTGCAGATCTGAACCTCGGCATATTGTTTGTCTTCGCGATTTCTTCGCTTGAGGTATATGGCATCATCATGGGTGGCTGGGCGTCCAATTCCAAATACGCCTTCCTTGCTGCTCTGCGTTCTGCCGCTCAAATGGTTTCGTACGAAGTATCCATTGGATTTGTGATCATCACAGTCCTGCTTTGCGTGGGATCACTGCGCATGGAAGACATTGTGATCGCACAGCAAAGTGGTTTGGGAACAAATTTTCTGAATATGCCAAGCTCGTTCCTGGATTGGCATTGGCTACCGCTCTTCCCGATGTTTATTGTATTTTTCATTTCTGCAATTGCCGAAACAAACCGTCCGCCATTTGATCTGCCGGAAGCAGAATCAGAATTGGTTGCCGGTCATATGGTGGAATATTCATCGACCCTGTTCCTGCTATTCTTCCTAGCGGAATTTGTAGCCATACTTTTGATGTGCGCTTTAACCACGATCTTGTTTCTTGGTGGTTGGCTGCCGCCGTTTGATATCTGGTTCTTGAATTGGGTGCCGGGAGTATTCTGGTTCGCGCTGAAAATGCTGCTGGTCTTTTTCTGTATGGCGATGGTGCGCTCCGTTGTACCACGTTACCGTTATGATCAGTTAATGCGTCTGGGTTGGAAAGTATTTTTGCCACTCTCACTCTTTATGGTGTTTGTTGTCGCCCTGGTTCTCCAAATTACAGGATGGATGGCCGTATGAGTATGATAGCCCAAGCTGCAAAATCGCTTTTGTTAAAAGAGTTTATCAGCGCTCTGGCACTTGCTACGCGCTACCTTTTTTCACCCAAAGCAACGATCAATTACCCGTTTGAAAAAGGCCCGATCAGTCCGCGTTTTCGCGGAGAACATGCATTGCGGCGTTATCCCAATGGAGAAGAACGCTGTATTGCCTGCAAATTGTGTGAGGCTATATGCCCGGCGCAAGCAATAACAATCGAAGCAGGTCCTCGCGGCAATGACGGCACAAGACGTACGGTTCGCTACGATATTGATATGGTCAAGTGCATCTATTGCGGGTTCTGTCAGGAAGCTTGCCCGGTTGATGCAATTGTGGAAGGGCCGAATTTTGAATTCGCCACGGAAACCCGTGAAGAACTTTACTACGATAAAGATAAACTGCTCGACAATGGTGATCGGTGGGAGCGTGAAATCGCGCAAAACCTGTCCCTTGATGCGCCGTACAGGTAGGATCAAATGATAGTCTCCGCTTTGTTCTTCTATCTGTTTGCCTTTATTACAGTAGGCTCGGCTGTGATGGTGATTTCATCGCGTAATCCGGTGCATTCGGTTCTGTTTCTAATTCTGGCGTTTGTGAATGCCGCTGGCCTTTTTGTGATGGCAGGAGCAGAATTTTTGGGGCTCTTGCTCATCGTTGTTTACGTTGGCGCCGTTGCAGTTCTGTTCCTGTTTGTTGTCATGATGCTTGATGTGGACTTTACGGTTCTCCGCGAAGGTTTTTTACAATACATGCCAGTAGGGTTGTTGGTGGGTATAATCGTCCTTGCTGAGTTATTGATGGTAATCGGGACATGGGTCGCTGCACCAAGCGCACTGAATACCGGATCAGCACCGATACCTGATCCGAATGAAATCAGAAACATCGAGGCACTGGGAAATATTCTTTACACAGATTACATTTTGTATTTTCAGCTGTCCGGCATGATCTTGCTGGTGGCAATGATTGGGGCAATCGTACTTACTTTACGCCACAAGGAAAATGTACGTCGACAGAATATCGCTGTACAGGTTGCCCGCGATCCGGACGCAGCAATCGAGCTACAGAATGTCGAACCAGGGCAGGGGGTCTAAGGGCAAAATATGGAAATAGGTCTTTCCCATTATCTGTCAGTGAGTGCCATATTGTTCTCAATTGGTGTGCTAGGTATTTTCCTAAACAGAAAAAACATTCTGATTATCTTGATGTCGATTGAGATCATATTGCTTTCAGTGAACCTGAATTTTGTAGCGTTTTCCCAACACTTGAACGACTTAATGGGGCAGGTTTTTGCACTATTCGTGCTAACCGTTGCCGCCGCTGAAGCTGCCATCGGCCTGGCTATTCTTGTTGCCTTCTTCCGCAACAAAGGATCAATTGCCGTTGACGATGTTAATGCGATGAAAGGCTGACCGCATGTATCACGCTATCGTCTTTCTCCCGCTAATTGGCTTTTTGATTGCTGGAATGTTTGCCCGCTCAATCGGCACCAAGGGCTGTGAATACCTGACAACCGGAATGATGATCATTTCTGCTATTTTGTCATGGGTAGCATTCTTGAATTTTGCGGTGTTCTCGCAAGCCCAACCATTTACTGTCCCAGTATTGCAATGGGTGAGTTCCGGAGATCTCAACGTAAATTGGGCGTTCCGCATTGATACGCTAACAGTCGTGATGCTGGTTGTCGTCAATACCGTGTCGTCACTCGTACATCTGTACTCAATCGGATACATGCATCACGATCCACATCGGCCGAGATTTTTTGCCTATCTGTCGTTGTTCACTTTTGCAATGCTGATGTTAGTTACCTCGGACAATCTGCTGCAAATGTTCTTTGGGTGGGAAGGTGTGGGGCTTGCCTCCTATCTGCTGATTGGTTTTTGGTTCAAGAAACCCACGGCCAATGCAGCGGCAATGAAAGCGTTTGTGGTCAATCGGGTTGGCGATTTCGGTTTTGCGCTTGGCATTTTTGGCGTGTTCTATCTCTTCAATACAATCGAGCTTTCAACAGTTTTTGCAAACGTTGATAGCATTGCCGGAAACGAAGAAACCGTCATGAGTTTCCTTGGATATTCATTGAACGGAGACGCTGCACTTACGATTGTGTGCCTGCTATTGTTCATGGGCGCGATGGGTAAGTCTGCACAATTCCTACTGCACACCTGGTTGCCTGATGCGATGGAGGGCCCGACACCCGTTTCTGCCCTAATCCATGCCGCAACCATGGTTACGGCCGGTGTATTCCTGGTTGCACGCATGTCGCCATTGTTTGAGTTTTCGCAAACTGCACTTACCGTTGTTACCCTGTTTGGTGCGACTACAGCATTCTTCGCTGCAACAGTCGGTCTGGTTCAAAACGATATTAAGCGGGTAATTGCGTATTCTACCTGTTCTCAATTGGGATATATGTTTGCAGCACTTGGTGTTGGTGCCTATGGCGCGGCGATATTCCACCTTTTCACTCACGCGTTCTTCAAAGCTTTGCTTTTCTTGGGCGCCGGCTCAGTTATCCATGCGGTTTCAGATGAGCAAGATATGCGTCGTATGGGTGGATTGCGCAAACATATTCCAAAAACCTACTGGATGATGATTATCGGCACCGTTGCCCTTACCGGTTTGGGTATTCCGGGCACGTATATCGGTACTGCCGGGTTTTTCTCGAAGGATGCGATTATTGAGAGCGTATTTGTGGGAAACAATGCTTTTTCTATGTACGCGTTCACGCTGCTGGTTGTTGCGGCACTCTTTACCAGCTTTTATTCTTGGCGCCTGATTTTCATGACGTTCCACGGCAAGCCACGCGCATCTGCTGATGTCATGAGTCATGTACATGAATCGCCCAATGTCATGCTTGTTCCCCTGTATGTTCTGGCTGTCGGAGCACTACTTTCCGGCGTGGTGTTTTACTACTATTTCCTTGGCCATGAACCCGGTGGACATCACGAGGAATGGTATAATGCATTCTGGCGCGAAGCGTTATTTGCAAGCAAAGACAACACAATTCTTGATGAGTTTCACTACGTGCCGTTTTGGGTAAAATTGTCCCCGGCCATTGTCATGATTATAGGCTTTGTCCTTGCCTGGTTGATGTATATTCGCTCCCCTGGCATTCCCAAGGAGCTAGCACGTCAGCATCCCGGGCTTTATCAGTTCCTGTTGAATAAATGGTACTTTGATGAAATTTATGATTTCCTCTTCGTGCGCCCGGCAATGTGGATCGGACGTTTCTTGTGGAAACGTGGTGATGGGTGGCTGATTGACGGTTTTGGCCCGGATGGGGTTGCCGCACGGGTGATGGATGTCACCGGCCGCGTTGTTAAAATTCAGTCCGGTTACCTTTACCATTATGCATTCGCGATGATGATTGGCCTTGCAGCAATTATCACCTGGTCAATGTTTGGAGGAGCAGGCTGATGACCGACTGGCCGATCCTTTCTATGATCACATTCCTACCACTGGTAGGTGCGTTTTTGATCATGCTCGTTGCATCTGATACGCCGGTTGCCGATCGTAATATCAAGAACGTTGCGCTTTTCACTACTGTTTTCACCTTCGTTGCTTCTTTGTATATCTGGGTAAATTTCGACAATACGATACCAGATTTTCAGTTTGTTGAACGCTACGAGTGGATTGGCACCTTTATGGCCTACCACATGGGCGTTGACGGCATTTCAATGCTGTTTGTTATACTGACTACCTTTCTTATGCCGTTTTGTGTTTTGGCCAGTTGGAAGAGCGTCAAAACCGGTACCAAAGAATATATGATTGCTTTCCTTGTACTGGAAACTTTCATGATCGGTGTGTTCTGTTCACTCGATCTTCTGCTGTTTTACATTTTCTTTGAGGCAGGCCTTATCCCAATGTTCCTGATCATTGGAATTTGGGGTGGCAAGCGCCGCGTATACGCAAGTTTCAAGTTCTTTCTGTATACGCTGCTTGGTTCTGTATTGATGCTGCTTGCGATGATGGCAATGTACTGGGAAGCTGGTACGACAGATATTCCAAGTCTGCTGACCTATGATTTCCCGGTTTCGATGCAAACCTGGCTCTGGCTGGCCTTCTTTGCATCCTTTGCTGTCAAAATGCCAATGTGGCCGGTGCATACTTGGTTGCCGGACGCACATGTGGAAGCGCCAACAGCTGGATCGGTTATACTGGCTGCAATCCTTCTGAAACTGGGTGGTTATGGATTTTTGAGGTTTTCACTTCCGATGTTCCCGGTCGCCAGTGACGAATTATCTACAATAATATTCGTTATGTCGGTTATAGCGATTGTCTACACATCGCTTGTTGCGTTGATGCAGGAAGATATCAAGAAGCTGATTGCATACTCTTCAGTTGCCCATATGGGGTATGTGACCATGGGGATTTTCACCGCAAATGCTTATGGCGTCCAGGGTAGTATTTATCAGATGCTATCCCATGGTCTTGTATCTGGTGCGTTATTTCTTTGTGTCGGCGTCGTATATGATCGTATGCATACGCGCGAGATTGCTGCTTATGGCGGACTGGTAAATCGCATGCCGAAATATGCGGTTGTATTTCTGATCTTCACTATGGCGAATGTGGGTCTGCCGGGCACTTCAGGGTTTGTAGGTGAATTTCTGACTTTACTTGGTGCGTTTAAAGTCAACACCTGGGTTGCCCTGTTTGCAACCAGCGGCGTCATCTTATCTGCCGCATACGGTTTGTGGCTTTACCGCCGTGTAGTTTTAGGTTCTCTGGAGAAGGAAAGCCTTAAGTCAATTCTTGATCTGGATATGCGCGAAAAGGCGATCATCTACCCGCTTGTCGTGCTGGTTATTTTCTTCGGAGTTTATCCAATGCCTGTATTTGAAGCGACACAAGTATCTGTCGATGCCTTATTGCAGGATTACCGCACTTCAATCGAGGCGGCAAAAGCAACTGCTCAGGCAAGCATTGGGAATTAAGGGGACACCATAAATGAATGAATCCATGCAGATTGTTGTCGAGAGCTTGAATCTCGGACTGCTTGGCCCCGAAATCGGCCTGGCAATAGGCGCTATGCTATTGCTTATGTACGGTGCGTTTGCTGGTGCTCGATCTGCCAGTCAGGTTACCGGCCTGGCAATTGCACTAGTGATTGCAACTGCGATTTGGTTGCTTATGTCTGATGGTCGCGGAATAGCGATGAATGGCGGGTTCATTCTCGATGATTTTGCCTGGTTCATGAAGCTGATAACGCTTATAGGCTCTGGATTGGCAATTATCATGTCGGTAAATTACCTGCGGCAGGAGGAAGTCTTAAGTTTTGAATTCCCAGTGTTGGTGATAACCGCAACGCTTGGCATGATGATCATGATATCAGCCAATGATTTGATCGCCTTATATCTTGGCTTGGAACTGCAATCTCTATCGCTTTATGTGCTGGCTGCAATCAATCGCGATTCAGTTCGCTCGACGGAAGCCGGTATCAAGTATTTTGTACTCGGAGCATTGTCTTCCGGCATGCTCCTTTATGGTGCTTCGCTGATTTACGGCTTTACTGGCCATACAGATTTTGCGGGAATTGCCGAAGCAATGGCCGGAGGCGAGCGATCACTAGGGCTGATTTTTGGCCTGGTCTTCGTGATGGCAGGTTTGGCATTTAAGATATCTGCGGTTCCTTTTCATATGTGGACGCCGGATGTGTATGAAGGTGCTCCAACGCCGGTTACTGCATTCTTTGCAGCCGCGCCAAAGATCGCTGCAATGGCTATGTTAATCCGGGTTGTAATCGGCGCATTTGAGCCGGTAACACCTGACTGGCAACAAATTGTAGTGTTTATCTCGATTGCCTCGATGGTCCTTGGTGCATTTGCTGCCATAGGACAAAATAACATTAAACGTCTTATGGCCTATTCTTCAATTGGACACATGGGGTACGCGCTCGTCGGTCTTTCCGCAGGAACCAAAGAAGGGGTCAGCGGCGTTATTCTCTATATGCTTGTTTATATGGCTATGACTGTCGGCACCTTTGCTTGCATTATTGCTATGCGCCGCCGTGATGGCATTGTTGAAGAAATTACGGATCTTTCAGGTCTTGCCAAACGCAGTCCTGTGATGGCGCTGTTCTTGACCTTGTTAATGTTCTCGCTTGCAGGTATCCCACCGCTTGCCGGTTTCTTTGCAAAATACTTTGTGTTTGTTGCAGCCATTCAGGCTGGACTTTATATGCTGGCGATCATCGGTGTGCTGGCAAGTGTGGTTGGCGCATTTTATTATCTGCGGATTATCAAGATCATTTGGTTTGATGAGCCGGCAGATGCATTCGTTCCTATGCCAACCGAGTTGCGCGTAATCCTTTTCGCCAGTGGAATTTTTGTAACGTTTTATGTGGTTGTGGCAGGTTACTTGAACGATGTGACATCTACAGCTGCTGCTTCGTTCTTTTGATAAGCTCGTTTCTTTCAAATAACGCATCTGATTACCGTCACCTAGCATTTGACGATAGCAAATCGACCAACGAGCTCTGCTTTGAAGAGGCAAGACGTGGTGACCCTGGAAATCTCTGGATCACTGCAAAAAGGCAAACTGAGGGGAAGGGAAGCCGGGGCCGAAGCTGGGTAAGTAAACCCGGTAATCTCTATGCTTCCTTGTTGCTACTTGATCCTTGCCTACTAAATAAACTTCCAGAACTTACTTTTGTGGCATCGCTAACCGCACGTGAGGCAATTGCAGCCCAGTTGATGGAAAATTCTGATACCTCAGTCGAGGTCAAGTGGCCAAATGACGTTCTGATAAACGGCAAAAAATCCGCCGGCATTCTGCTTGAAAGCACAAAGACGACCGGAGCGCTACAGGTGGTGATTGGGATGGGTATAAACATTCAGCATCATCCTCAGCAAACGCAGCATTTGGCAACAAATCTACTGCAAGAAGGGGTTGATATTAAGCCGCAGGAATTTTTCGAAACTCTTGCAGATAAAATGGCAGAAAACCTCACCAAATGGGACCGCGGTGACAATTTTTCCGC
>JBCCBE010000057.1:0-20923 GCA_039814425.1 Pseudomonadota bacterium | reverse complement strand
TTGAAGAATCAATATTCTGATCAACTGGTGCTGCGGGTTTCTGTGGATCATTTCAAACCGGAATTACATAAAGAAGAACGCGGACCTAAATCCTGGGAACCTATGATTAAAGGTCTTCAATGGCTCTCGCAAAACGGTTTCGCGATAGATGTAGCAGGTCGCACGCGGTGGGGCGAAAATGAAATTGAATTACGAGCTGGCTTTCAGGAGTTTTTCAAAAAATATGACATAGCCATAGACGCGCAAGACAAAAAAAGGCTTATCCTCTTTCCTGAAATGGAACCGGGAGAAGATGTGCCAGAAATCACAACAGAGTGTTGGGATATTTTGAATGTTGATCCCAATGAAATGATGTGTGCAACCTCACGAATGGTTGTCAAACACAAAGGGGAAGACAAACCATCTGTTCAAGCTTGCACTTTGCTTGCTTATGATAGGCAATTTGATATGGGTCAAACACTGAACGAAGCGTCTCAGTCTGTGCCGCTCAATCATGAGTTTTGTGCAAAATTCTGTGTTTTGGGCGGTGGTGCCTGTAGTGTAAAGGAATAACAATGCTTGCTGTAATTGGTGGAACCGGATTTTATCAAATTGATGGCATTGAGCAGGTAGAAGAGCGTGATGTTGATACTCCTTTTGGCAAGCCCTCAGCTCCGGTTCGCATCATGCGGAATGACAATCAGGAATTTTTGTTTCTTCCAAGACACGGTGCGGGTCACGCGCACCTTCCACATGAGATTAATTATCGTGCCAATATCTTTGCGCTGAAAAAAACAGGTGCCCGAATGGTGCTGGGGTTTTCAGCGGTCGGTAGCCTGCGCGAAGAAATCGCCCCCGGTGATTTTTCCATTCCCTCGCAATATCTGGATCTTACCAAAGGAAAGCGGGATTATACGTTCTTTGGCGGTGGTATCGCTGCGCATGTTTCAACGGCTGAACCGAGCTGTCCTCAAGTTACGCAATGGGTTTCGGAAATTGCAGCAATCCAGGGAGAGACTTTACATAGGGATAAAACCTATGCCTGTGTGGAGGGGCCAAGACTGGGGACAAAGGCAGAGAGTTTTTTCATGCGTAACAATGGTTGTGATCTTGTTGGAATGACCAATGTACCAGAGGCTTTTTTGGCCCGTGAGGCACAACTTTGCTATGCCACGATCTGTATTGCAACGGACTATGATTGCTGGCTGGATGATCCATCCCAGCATGTAACGGTTCAAGCCGTCATAGAACGGTTTGGCGCGAGCTTGGACAGGGCAAAGAAACTCCTGCTTGGGATTTTGAATTCACCGGCACCAACATTGAATGAAGAGTATCGCAAGTCTTTAGCAATGGCGGTGCTGACGCGTGATGATGTAATGTCAGGGGAACAAAAGGCGATGCTCGACGTGTTGCGTGCCTGATGGAATTGCCAATCTCGGTAATTATCCCTCTCGCATCTGGTGAAACGGCTTGGCAAAAATTGCTACCTGTGCTGTTGGAATATCCGCTTTGCGAGGTTTTGCTTGCAACCGGTGCTGCAAATCTGGCAGGGGAGATGGATCTCCAAGCGTGTAACCGACCTGTGAGAAGCGTAAAAGGTGGCGCGGGCAGGGCAGGGCAAATGAACCAGGCTGCAAAAACTGCCAAGGGAAAATTCCTGTGGTTTCTGCATGCTGATTCACAATTGCAACCCGACACAATAAGTAAGCTTGCGCACCAGATAGAGCAGGATCCTGACGCGCTTTTCTATCATGATTTGAAGTTTCAAGAGGATGGTCCTGGCCTGATGCAGTTGAATGAATGGGCCGTTCGGTTACGCTCAGATTATCTTGGCATGCCTTTTGGTGACCAGGGTTTTTGCATTTCAAGGCCTCGATTTGATCAACTCGGCGGATACCGTGAAGACGTAGATTATGGTGAAGATCATCTTTTTGCCTGGAAGGCTCGCCAATCGGGTATTCCCCTGCGCAGAACTGGGGCCGCTATCCAGACAAGTGCCCGTAAGTATCGGGATCGCGGATGGTTTTCAACGACCGCGCTGCATGTGCAATTGACCGTTGCTCAGGCCTGGCCTGAATATAAGAAACTCCGGCAAATCCGCCGGGCAGATAAAGCAGCCAAAGAGTAACCGTATGCAGATAGCAGTGGGAGTGTTTGCCAAAACAATTGGAATGTCCCCGGTCAAGACCCGGCTAGCAAAGGAGATTGGCACAGTTAAAGCTGAGGCGTTTTATCAGATGAGTGTTGCAGCAATTGAAGCAATCCTGAGCCGGTTAGATAGTCGATTTTTTCCTCATTGGGTGCTTGCGGAAGAAAATTCGCAAGTTTTGAACCAATGGAAAAAATTTCCTGCAATCTGGACCGGGGATGGCACATTGGGAACAAGGCTTGCCAACATGCATGACCGATTGCTGGAGGA
The DNA here is from genome assembly GCA_039814425.1 of Pseudomonadota bacterium. Taxonomy (GTDB): domain Bacteria; phylum Pseudomonadota; class Alphaproteobacteria; order Rhizobiales; family Rhizobiaceae; genus JAALLB01. Next base: position 18,525 of record JBCCBE010000057.1, on the reverse strand, counting down.
TTACGATGCGGTCATTCTGATCGGCACTGATAGTCCGCAACTCAATGTGCAAACCTTTTTAACTGCTTTGGATCTGTTGCATGACAATCCGGGCAAATCCATCATAGGTCCGGCAAAAGACGGAGGTTTCTATCTGTTTTTATCCTCGCAACCAATACCCAGAGAGGCTTGGCAAAAAACCAGCTACAGTGTGGAAACGACCCTATCTGAATTGATTGATCAGCAGAAAAAGTATGGCATCGCGTCACTTAAAATGGATGAAGAATTTGATGTCGACACACGTGACGAATTGCATCTGCTACAGGCAACGTTTCGCCAGGTCTCCGACAAATTATTGCCTGAGCAAAAAGCACTACTGGAATGGTTGGATCGGAATATTTCTCTATTTTGATGTGGCTGTATAAACGCCATCCCAGGTGTTTCCTGGCGGGTTTTCACGAAATTCGGAAATACGTGTTTCATACAGGAAAAGATAATTTTTCAGATTGAGATTGAGTTTTTCACCAAGTGGCTCCATCAGTTCCAACGCTTCGTAAGCAGAAATCCAATCCTGATTTCGATAAGAGGAAAGCAGGGTTTTGTTCATGGCTCGCATAGCTGTGAAATCATCAGAATCCAACATACCCTCATCGCCAGCCAGCGCATATATGCGAACGGGTTCGTTTTTGCCCTTTACTCTAATAATATCGATTTCAAATGTTGCCAGACGTTCTTCTACCGCTTTTGCTGTTGCGTCTCCCAAAACAATAGGCAGGCCGTATGGTTTGGATTGTCCCTCAAGGCGTGACGCAAGATTTACCGTGTCTCCAAGGGCAGTATAGTCAAAACGATTATCACTACCCATGTTTCCAACAACGCAGTCACCTGTATTTATGCCAATACCAATATTGATCTCAAGCCAGGTTTCTGAATCGCTCTCTGAAAGTTCCTGCTTCCGGGTTTCGTTCAACTGTTTGACGTTTTCCATCATTTTTAGCGACGAGATACATGCTTTGTAAGCATGCTCTTTCTCATTAACCGGTGCATTCCAAAATGCCATAATGGCATCACCCATATACTTATCGATAGTTCCGTTTTGCTCTAAAATCGGTTGGGACAATACGGTCAGGAACCGGTTCATGAGTTGGGTTAGCCCTTGGGGGTGTTCTTTGTAACTTTCGGAGATCGCAGTAAAACCTCTGACATCCATAAACAGCAATGAAAGTTCGCGGGTTTCACCGCCGAGAACCAGTTTGGTTGGATCATCGCTCAATTGGTCAACGAGTGCGGGAGACAAATACTGGCCAAACGCTCCTCTGATTTGTTGGCGTTCGCGTTCTTCGCGCATGTAATTTGCCGTCGCCATGCCGATGAACAGAGTGGCAAAGGTGATGGTCGGCCAGGAAGCATCAAAAAGCAGTCGTTCGTTTGCAAAGTACCAATAGGAAATTGCAATTGTTATGGCGATAAAGGTCCCGGCTGAAACGAAAGCAACGACAGCGCTGACTATAGGCACAAGCCAGATGATAAACAGCCCGATCAAAGTCACGGCTACGATTTCATAGGCGATTGCTAATGAGCTGCGGGTAAGCAATTGTCCAGAAAGAATGTTTTCTAAGACCTGGGCATGAATTTCCACTCCGGGAACCTGGGTTCCCAAAGGTATTGCCCGGTAGTCTTCCAATCCAGTTGCCGAGGTTCCAATTAATACCAAATGCCCACGAACGCGGACCGGATCAACTGTTCCATCAAGGATAGAAGCAATCGAGATACGGCGGCTTGAATTAATGGAAGAAAAATATGGCCATACCCTGCCTCTTTCATCCGTGGTAATTTTCTGATTTGCCACGACTATATTTTCAATGCCCACTTCATTTGTTTTAATTAGAAAACTCTCGCCACCAGTTGCCACCCGAAGTAACTCTATAGAAAGCGCAAGCCGGATTTTGTCCTGTACCAGCATAACGAGGGGTACCCTACGATAGATGCCGTCAGGGTCAGGTCTTACAGAAAATACGCCGCGGCCTGATGCAGCATCTTCCAATACAGACATGTTTTGAACCAGATCGGGGAGTGAGGTTAAAAAACCGGTGGGGTCGTTACCAATCTTTGCGTGTGGCGCATCCCGGATTTCTTGTGTTTCAACCTGATTGTCTTCTTCACTTCTAACGCTGGTCTGACCAACAATCACCCGGCTTTTGCGCATCGATTTTGCCATAGCAATTTCGTTGTCCGGCAAAGCCCTCAGCGCTTCCACAACATCGTTTGGTAATTTGGAGTTGTCATCTGCAATCAGCTTTGGTGATAATCGATCTGGTTCAGAAAAGATTATGTCGAAAGCAATGGTGACAGCTCCCAACTGGGTCAATTTGTCGATTAATTCCGCAATGCGTGTGCGAGGCCACGGCCATTGTCCGTATTGACGTAGACTCTGCTCATCAAGGTCTACGATTGCAATCGGTTGTGGTTTAGCTTCGCGTGGTTTGATTTGCTGATAAAAATCAAATGATTGATTGCGCACATTTTCCAGGATTTGCGGATCAAAAAACCGTAATGCAATAAGTGCCGCTAAAAGGCTTAAACCCAGCAGGCGCTCAAGGCTGTATTTCCATAGCCGCCATTTCTTCATTTGGGGTAATGCCTGCTTTCAGATCGTACAATTTCGGTAAATAATCACGAAATCTCATCAACTGCAAAGTTTGAAATCCTCACTACTGCATTTTCCCCATTTGCGTTTCCTGAAATCACCACGCGCACTTCACGCTCGGGGTCATTGAGATCAAGGCTGTTTTCCAGATCTTCCCAATCAATAAGGCTTGAGAAATAATACTCTGCCTTGCCATTTGTGACACGGGCAGGTTTCAAATTACCCTGATGTAGGAAAAATGCGTTCCGGATATCTTCCGTTTTTCCATTATTGCTTAGCGTTGAGCTGAAACCGGCATTTAAGACTATATCTGCTTTGGGTGGCGAGTGACTGAGCCGTAGTTTTACGCGATAAATTCTGTCAGGTCTTAATTGCAATCTGTCTTTTGAATAAAGTGAAAAACGTCTTTTTATCGGAAATGCATCCAGATCTTTGTCTCTTATTTTCTCAGGCATCTCTAGGGATGGTTTGCCAGATGGCTGGTTTGAGAATTTAAGTAGATCCCAGGTAATTTCTGCACGAAAAAGATTATGCAGATTACCTTGGCCGGTTTCAGATAAGGAGGTTTTGTTCTGCTGTTGTATCTGAGAATATAACAAGAAAGTAGAAAACCCCATCACCGCTAAGATCGCTATTGTAACCATAATGGCGAACCAGGGCAGGGCGGTCAGTTTCTGTCCAATGCTCGGCTGGGATAGGGTTTTTTGTTGTTTTTCTTGAGCTGCCAATTCGGCAAGGGCATAGTCGGTTTCGATCTTTGTGACGATCTTTACCAATTCATCAACCGTTACGCCTAACGCATTGTCAGGGGATTGCTGTATTACTTCTCGTGCAGCTAGATAAATCTGATTGCGAGCTTCCGGATCATAAGCGTTGGCTTTTTTAATAGCCGATCTAATTGAAGCTTCTAGTGAATTCATTCACATTCTCATCGTCTGTTCAGTTTGACCATAAGTCTTTGATCGATTTGAAGCAATTGCCGATCTGAAGTTAAATACCGTGAAAAACTAAGATCAATTAAACGCTATGCGCGCTGCAAGAAATCCCAGCAACAGACTGACAATCGCATTCCATCCGGCAAATGAGAGGCCGAGAACCCTTAAGGCTGCATCATTACAGGAAGGTGGGACCGTTGCCTCCAGTTGTTTCAGGAAGTCATCAGTGTCAGTTGCTATTTCTGTATCCACAGCCCCACAATCGCTGGGACCTTCCCACCAACCCCACTCAACACCGGAATGTCGAACTGCAAGGAAAACGGAATAAATCAGAATGATTGTGACAATGACAATTAAAGACCGAACAAGCCATTGCGGCCAATGGAGAAACAGACCAATTGTTGCAATCATCATTATAGGGATGCCCAAATACCAGGGCTGGCGCTGCTGGAGGCATAGTTTGCAAGGCTGATATCCACCGAAATGCTCAAATGCTAATGCCGTGAGAATGACGATGCACATGCTTGCAAGCAACAATATGAACAATCTCAGGGAATGCGCGGGAAATGGTCGATTAGTCATTGAATTTGGCATATCACTCATCGGGTATCGTCTTTGCCGGGTGCAAAAATTATTTATAAAAATCTTGCAATAATGTGGTCTCTGTTCTTTATGCGGACCATTGCAATTGCGCAATAAAAAGAATTATCGGGCAACAAAATGGCAGAATTTCCAAAGCGATTATTAAAAGGCTATCAAGCGTTCCGGAATGGTAATTTCAAAACCGAGCAAACCCGCTATGAAACCCTGGCACAAACTGGACAAAAGCCCGAAACACTGGTGATAGCGTGCTGCGATAGTCGATCTGCACCGGAAGCGATTTTCAATGCTCATCCAGGTGAGATTTTTGTAGTGCGAAATGTAGCAAACCTGGTGCCGCCTTATTCGCCTGATGATGGATTGCATTCTACGTCTGCGGCGCTCGAATTTGCTGTGCAGAGTCTACGCGTAAAACAAATCGTCGTAATGGGGCATGGGCGCTGTGGCGGCATCAAGGCTGCGCTGGATCCTGGAATGGAACCTCTTTCTCCGGGCGATTTTATTGGAAAGTGGATGGAGCTATTAAAGCCTGCGGCCAAATCTGTGAATGAAAACACTTCAATGACTGATAGTGAGCGGCAAACGGCGTTAGAGCGTATATCGGTACGCGGTTCGATTGAAAATCTAAGAACATTTCCGTGTGTCTCAATTTTAGAAGGTCGTAAGAAATTATCGCTGCATGGTGCGTGGTTTGATATTTCCAGTGGTGAATTATGGACGATGGATTCGCAAAATGGAGAATTCTCCAGGGCGCCTTTATTGGCATAAAGCACAGTCCTTACGGTGTTCGTTAAACTCCGAATTTGCTCACTTTCCTAATCAAAACCCTTCCAAAAGCGGTTTTGAGTCTATAAAACAAAAATAAACCAGCTTTAAGCTGGATAAATTGAACTAAAATTTCAGTCCAAGGGAGAGACTTTTATGAAGAAAACATTTTTAGCACTTGCTGCTACCACTATGCTTACGACAGCTGCGATGGCTGATGATCACGCGGTTAAAATTGGTGTTATCCTCGGCTATACAGGCCCGATTGAATCTTTAACACCAGCGATGGCTGATAGTGCTGAACTTGCGATGAAAGAAGTGTCTGAATCTGGAAAGCTTCTAGGCGGCAAGTCTGTTGTTTCTGTAAGAGGTGATTCCACTTGCGTGGATGCAGCTGCTGCTACAGCTGCTGCGGAACGTCTTGTAACTTCCGATAAAGTCAATGCAATTGTAGGTGCCGACTGTTCCGGTGTTACTGGTGCAATCTTGCAAAACGTGGCACGTGCAAACGGGGTCGTCATGGTTTCACCTTCTGCAACATCTCCGGGCCTATCAACTGCTGAAGATGATGGTCTTTTCTTCCGAACTGCACCTTCAGATGCCCGTCAGGGTCAGGTTATTTCTGATATCCTGAATGATAAAGGTGTTGGCACAATTGCAATCACATACACAAACAATGACTACGGTAAGGGTTTGGCTGAATCCATTCAGAGCAATTATGAAGCTTCTGGTGGCAAGGTTTCAATCTCAGCTGCTCATGAAGATGGTAAAGGTGATTACTCTGCTGAAGTTGCTGCATTGGCACAAGCAGGTGGCGATGTACTTGTAGTTGCAGGATATCTTGACCAAGGTGGTAAAGGTGTGATCCAGGCTTCACTTGATTCAGGTGCTTTCGATACATTCGTACTGCCGGACGGTATGATTGGTGATTCGCTTCCAAAGGCAATTGGCGATGCGCTTAATGGATCATATGGTACAGTGCCAGGTACAGACTCAAAGGGTGCAGAAGTATTTGATACAAATGCTAAAGCAGCCGGGATTACCCCTGATGCCTTCTCAGCGGAATCATATGATGCTGCTGCTTTGATCATGCTTGCTATGCAGGCTGCAAATTCCACTAAATCTGCTGATCTTAAAGCAAAGGTAATGGATGTTGCTAATGCGCCAGGCGAGCAAATTCTTCCTGGTGAGCTTGGGAAAGCTCTGGAGATTCTCGCAAGTGGTGGCGAAGTTGATTATGTCGGCGCTACAGCAGTTGAATTGATTGGTCCTGGTGAGAGTGCTGGTAACTACCGCGAAATTCTCGTCAAAGACGGTGAAAATACAACGGCTAAGTTCCGCTAAGAACTACAGAATAAAATTGCGGCCCGGTCATTCCGGGCCGTTCTTTGTATTTAGGTTTTGCGTAGATGATTGTCGTTGAAGACGTTCACAAATATTTTGGCGGTATCCATGCGGTGGATGGTGCCACACTGACTATTGAAACCGGTTCAATTACCGGTCTTATTGGGCCCAATGGGGCTGGCAAAACCACGCTTTTTAATGTCATTGCTGGGTTACACAAACCGACATCGGGTCGGGTATTGCTGGATGGCGAAGATATAACCGGCCTAGCTCCACATGAATTGTTTGAGCAAGGCTTATTGCGGACTTTCCAGATTGCACATGAGTTTTCATCCTTGAGTGTTCGTGAAAACCTGATGATGGTGCCTGGGGATCAGTCTGGAGAGCGGTTGATCCAGACTTGGCTCAAATCGAGCCGAGTTCTCGAAGAAGAAGAACGGATCCGCGAAAAAGCTGACGAAGTGATTGAGTTTCTCGAAATTTCCCATGTTGCGGATGAATTGGCGGGCAATCTTTCCGGTGGGCAGAAGAAACTTCTTGAATTGGGCCGTACCATGATGGTGGACGCTAAGATTGTGTTCTTGGATGAAGTTGGCGCAGGTGTAAACCGGACACTTTTAAATACAGTTGGTGACGCCATACTGCGGCTCAATAAGGAGCGTGGTTATACATTTTGTATGATTGAACATGATATGGAGTTCATTTCGCGCCTTTGTAATCCCGTGATCTGCATGGCTGAGGGCAAGGTTCTTGCTCAAGGCACGGCTGAAGAAGTCAAGAATAATGAAGAGGTAATTGAAGCCTATCTTGGGACCGGTTTGAAAAATAAGCCAGCTAAGGAAACCGCATAATCATGGCATTCCTTATCGGCGAACATATGACTGGCGGATATGGGGGAGCGGATATTCTGCATGATTGCACAATCGGTGTTGAACGTGGTGAAATTGCTGTGGTTGTCGGGCCCAATGGTGCTGGGAAATCAACTGGGATGAAAGCAGTTTTCGGCATGCTGAACTTGCGTGAGGGAACGGTGGTTATGGATGGAGAAGACATAACCAAACTCACGCCGCAGGCCAGGGTTCACAAAGGCATGGGTTTTGTACCGCAAACCAGCAACGTTTTTACCACCATGACAGTAGAAGAAAACCTGGAAATGGGGGCGTTCATTCGTGAGGATGAAATTACTGAAACCATGGAGCAGGTTTTTGAGTTGTTCCCGATCCTCAAGGAAAAGCGTCGCCAACCAGCCGGTGAGTTATCTGGTGGGCAGAGACAGCAGGTAGCTGTCGGTCGCGCATTGATGACGCAACCGAAAGTATTGATGCTGGATGAACCGACAGCCGGCGTTTCGCCAATTGTGATGGATGAATTGTTTGACCGGATAATCGAGATTGCCAAAACCGGCATCGCGATATTGATGGTGGAGCAAAATGCAAAACAGGCACTCAATATCGCCGACAAGGGCTATGTGCTTGTGCAGGGGCGCAACCGTTATACAGACACCGGAGAAGCGTTATTAGCAGACCCGGAAGTGCGTAAAGCATTTTTGGGCGGATAGGGCACTAGGGGAGTAAACTGGGAAATGGATATCTTGAATGCCTTTGTACTGCTGACCAATTTCCTTATTATTCCCGGTATTACCTATGGGTGTCAGTTGGCGCTTGGAGCGCTTGGCGTTACTTTGATTTATGGAATATTGCGGTTTTCGAATTTTGCGCATGGCGAAACCATGGCGTTTGGAACCATGGTTACAATCCTTTTTACTTGGATGCTGCAGTCCTGGGGTGTTTCACTTGGACCTCTCCCGGTCGCGCTTCTTGCCATGCCGGTCGGAATTGTCGCCTGTATTCTGCTGCTTCTGGGAACAGATAAAGTAGTCTACAAATTTTATCGACGGCAAAAATCGACACCGGTTATTCTGTTGATTGCCTCGCTTGGTGTGATGTTTTTCTACAACGGATTGATACGGTTTATTATTGGTCCAGATGACCGGATTTTTACCGATGGATCGCGCTTTATTATCACGGCACGAGAATTCAAGGAAATGACCGGACTAGAGCAGGGCCTTGCTTTTAAAATGACCCAGGGCATTACGATGGCAGTAACGATATTATGCGTGATTACACTGTTCTGGTTTCTCAATAAAACGCGCACCGGTAAGTCAATGCGGGCCTATTCCGATAATGAGGATTTAGCACTTCTTTCCGGGATAAACCCTGACCGGGTTGTAATGATTGCTTGGATGTTGACGGCTGTATTGGCAACGATCGCGGGTACGCTTTACGGTCTGGACAAGAGTTTCAAACCATTCACCTATTTACAGATATTACTACCGATATTTGCAGCAGCTATTGTTGGTGGGTTGGGTAGTCCGATTGGAGCCATTGCTGGCGGGTTTATTATTGCATTGTCTGAGGTGTTTGTAACTTTCGCATATAAGCGATTTCTCGGTTATCTTCTGCCGGAGGAATGGGCGCCGGAAGGGCTCGTTCAATTGCTCTCTACCGACTACAAGTTTGCTGTTTCCTTCGCAATTCTTGTGATTGTCTTGCTTGTCCGACCGACCGGTATTTTCCGAGGGCAAAGCATATGAGCATCAATTTCCGCAATTTGTCGATGTTTGGCGTTATGGCGCTGCTCTTTGTGTCAGTGGGGCAGTTTCAAAGCTGGTCTTTGTCATTGGCCATTCTCAACTTGTGCTTGATCTCGTCTATTATGGCCCTTGGAGTAAATATCCAATGGGGCTATGCGGGGCTTCTAAACGTAGGGGTGATGGGGTTTGCAGCACTTGGCGGGGTTGCCGGTGTTCTTGTATCTACGCCGCCTGTTCCAGACGCCTGGGCTGCGGGGGGTATGGGGATCCTTCTGGCATTTGTTAGCGCAATTGCGACGATTGCAGCGATAACCTGGGCGTATTTCCGGCTGAAGGGCAGTGCACGCACGCTTGCGATAACTGTTATAGGAATTATTGGATATTTTGTTGCCCGTTCATTTTTTGATCCGGCGGTTGAAGCTATTGAAAAAGTGGATTCCGCTGCTACCGGTTTTCTCGGCGGTCTTGGTATGCCGATCCTGTTTTCCTGGTTGATTGGCGGTCTGTTTGCTGCCGGTGCTGCCTGGCTTGTTGGAAAGATCTCGCTTGGACTGCGTTCTGACTATCTTGCGATTGCGACGCTTGGAATTTCTGAAATCATTATTGCAATGATGAAGAATGAGGATTGGCTAACACGGGGTGTAAAAAACGTTATCGGTTTGCCACGCCCGGTTCCCTACGAAGTGGATATTCAAGCGTCGCCTTATTTCCAAGAGTTAGCGGCTAATTGGGGCATCTCGATCATTGAGCTTTCATCCATCATTGTGAAGCTATCTTATGCGGCACTTTTCTTGTCGATTTTGCTGATTATTCTTTATCTAGCCGAAAAAGCGTTAAATTCACCCTGGGGTCGCATGATGCGTGCAATCCGGGACAATGAAACTGCAGCTGAAGCCATGGGCAAGGATGTTAAAGGCCGGCACTTGCAAGTGTTTGTTCTCGGTTCTGCAGTTGTCGGGATTGCGGGGGCTATGCTGACAACTCTGGACGGACAATTCACGCCTTCTTCATATCAGCCACTGCGGTTTACCTTCCTGATCTGGGTGATGGTGATTGTTGGTGGTTCAGGCAATAATTGGGGTGCTGTTCTTGGTGGATTTGTCATTTGGTTTTTCTGGATCCAGGCCGAACCGATTGGCCTTTGGCTGATGGATGTGATTACGTCTGGTTTGGCTGAGGATAGTCCGCTACGCGAGCATTTGCTCAAGTCTGCTGCTCATATGCGTTTAATGACGATGGGAATTATTCTGCTGCTGGTCCTGCGGTTTACTCCGCGGGGCTTAATTCCAGAGCGGTAAGCGGCGAATTCATTGAACATGTGCGCAATCAATCGCGCTGCTATTTGCTCTATGCCCGCAAAGCGTTTGTAAGGTGCATGATGTAGATGTGAAGCGCCATGCCGACGCGCCACATCACGCGCCACATCACGGATGCATAAATTGCGTAGTCCGTGATTTTGATCAGCGGATATGCTTCATCCAGGCAAGTAACCCGAAAACTTTATGGTGCCCATGATCTGCTCTCAGCCATTTTGACCAAATTAAACTGGCTTCGTTTCATCGATCAAAATCAACCGTCAACTAGGTTGTATTTGATAGGAATAGCTTTGTTGGACTGGCTTTCCATGAAAGTTGACGGTCTCAACTTGCTTTACCATATGAAGAGATGTCAACTTTTGGAAACCCCAGTTCTTCTCATGAAAAATAAGAGTGCCAACCATTCTAGTTCGGCGGCAAAATAAAGCGAATCAGATTGTCATCTTGAAGTGTATATTTCGATTACCGGACTAAGTTTAAAAACTCCGTTTCATGCGCCGTTATTCTGGTGGTATGCGATCCGCTCTATGCAGCAAGCAGTTCGCGCTCCCGGTAATATATCTGCAACCAGTCGGCAGATTAATGGCGTACACCATACTTTGAGTGTTTGGCGGGACAGGGAGGCAATGCGCAAGTATTTAGTCGCTAGAACACATTTAAAGGCGATGAAACTGTTTCCGAAGATTGCAACGGGCAAAACAATTGGGTTTCAATCTCACTCTATACCGGATTGGTCTGAGGTACACGCCATTTGGCAGGAGCGCGGAAAAGAACTTTAGCTAGCAACAGCCCTAGGTTACACAAGCCAGAAGTTTTCTAAGTTCTGCGCAGGGATCAGGTTTTTTCCTGTTTGAATCTGACAAAATATAATAACCTATTTCGGGACGACACAGAGCGGGCCCAAGGCGAACGATCTGCCCCGACTGTACCAATTTGTCATCCAATCCGACAAATCCCAACGCAACCCCTTCGCCACACCGTACCATATCGAGAACGGATGGATAATTTTGAATGCCTTTGCTCATCGGTATCTGCGGTACATCATAACCGTAATATTCAAACCAGCGAGGCCACGTCATCCATCCATAATCATAAGGGTCTCCGTGCTCCAGCATCCATTCAGGTTGCAGCGTCTCAGGCAGGTTATCTGCATCAATGTCCGGGTTTTGCTCCAGAAACTCAGGCGATGCGATCACATAGGTGTTTTCTGTGAAGATCAGACTTGCATCCTTGCCAGGCCAATTTCCATTACCAAAACGGATCGATACATCAACGTTCGAGTTTTCAAAATCTACGTAGTTTTCAGACGTGATGAAGTTGATAATTGCATCCGATACCACCCCCCTCATGGCGGTAATTTGTGGCATTAGCCACATATGCATAATGCCGAATGAAGCCCCAACCACAATTTCGTTTTCACGGCTTGAAGTAAACCCTTTAAGACCAAGTTCTAATCGATCAAATGTTGGTGTGACAATTTCAGCTACAGCAAATCCGTCTTCGCTCAACTCGACAGAGTTTCCGTGCCGTTTGAACAATTCAACACCAAGCCATTCTTCCAAATTGGTAATGTGCCGGGTAATAGCTGGTTGGGCTACGCCGAGTTCTCGCGCCGCTTTGCTGAAACCTGAAAGTCGGGCTGCAGCCTCAAAGACCAACAGTGCATTGAGAGAAGGCAATCTTCGGCGCATCGGTTTTCCAAATTCATGAGCATAATAAAAAGTTATGGTAGCGTATAAATTTTATACGTTTTTTACAATCCAAACTTCAATTAAAACTAATTTGAAAAATCAGAAAGCATGCAAGCATGGAAAAAGTTGCATTCACACGGATGAAAGATGGGACAAAGGAGGAGTACGAGTTTCTAACCGCTCATGAGATTGAGCATATTCAGCATACGGCAGATCGACTGCTGGTGGCTCTTGTGGAACTCGATGAAAGCCTTTCTGGTTATCAGGTAACCCGGTTGGGGCATTCGCTACAATCTGCAACGCGCGCTTGGCGCGACGGGGCTGATGTAGATTGGGTGGTGTCTACTCTTTTGCATGACATTGGTGATATCTATGCTCCTTATAATCATGATGAATATGCGGCGGCCATTTTAAAACCGTTTGTACGCGAGCAGTGTTCGTGGTGCGTGCAAACCCATGGCGACTTTCAGATGGTTTATTATGGCCACCACCTTGAAGGGTTCGATCAGCATAAACGTATTAGGCATAGCGGTCATATCTACTTCGATGACTGCGCTGAATTTTGCGAGCGTTGGGACCAATCCAGTTTTGATCCTGACTACGAAAAACTCCCGATTGAATTCTTTGTGCCGATGGTCAGGGAAGTGTTTGCGCGCCAACCAAATCATTGGGATGTGATTCTAAAGGGTGGCAGAAAGCCCCTAGCAGACGCTGCTGTTGCATTGTCTAGAAAATCTAACTGATTAAAGAAGATACACATGACAGACACAGCTAAAAAACCGACCAATCAACCGCGCAAGGTATGGAATTTTACCCCATCCACGCCGCTTCAATTAGCACCGTACTGGGAATGGCCAATGCGCCCACTTGCTTCTGTGATGTACTTGCTGAAGAGTTGGAACCCATTCGGTATGCGCTTGTTAATGCTAATTATTGCATTCATCAGTTGGACCTGGTTCACGCCTGAAATTTCCAGAGCAGAAACGATCGAATTCGACTGGGTCTTTGAAGTCTGGTTGAAGAATATTGTTCTTATAACAGTTGTTGCTGGTGGATTGCATTTGTTGCTTTGGCTACTGCGGGTGCAGGACGATGAATACCGCTATGACATGCGGCCAATGATGAAAGGCGCGAAGATCTTTCATTTTAAAAACCAGGTTTATGACAATATGCTCTGGTCCTATGTGGCAATCCATTTTCTAACGTTCTTCGAATGCTTGATGTGGTGGTCCTATGCCAATGGTTGGGCGACGATGATTACGTTCGATAGCAACCCGATTTGGTTCGTCGTGTTGTTAGGGCTGATACCCATATGGGCGGGATTTTATTTTTACTGCCATCATCGTATTCTCCACATTGGGTTTATGTATAATCATGTCCATTCATGGCATCACAAGAATATCAGTACCGGTCCCTGGTCTGGGCTAGCGATGCATCCGGTTGAGAGCTTTATCCTTGTTACCGATACATTAATGTTTCTGCTGATACCTGCCCATCCGTTACACGTACTGTTCTTGTTGTATCATCATGGTATCGGTGCGCCGACATCTCATGCTGGATTTGAAAAACTGAAGACCAGCGAGAAAACCGGTATCGAGTTGGGCGATTTTTTCCATCAGCTCCACCACAAGTATTTTGATTGTAATTACGGCACTTACGAAACACCCTGGGATAAATGGTTCGATACATTTCATGACGGCACCAAAGATGGTGATGTCTTGGTTAAGGAGCGTCGTCGGCAGATTTGGTTTAATAACTAACCGCTAAACGAACACTCAGGCCATGATGCCGAAAAAGAGAACTTTTTGGGGGCTTTGTACAAAGTCACTTGAACTTTAAGGCTTCTGGATGAACGAGGCATGGAGATAGCGTGTATCCGTTTGTCAGCTGTTTATTACGCATCCTGAAACAGTAAGTTGCCGAGCAAAAAAGAAAAAAAGCTCTCAAATCTCGATGGATTGTATGATTTAGTTCTATCCTTGATTTTAAAATCAAGGATAGCTATAGAATAATCTATCCACATTCTGTACGGTTTAGGCAGATGGGTTAAACAAAATCGAATGAGCTTGGAAGTATGAAGCCAGGACCTTCTCCAAAATATGATCGTGATACGGTTTTGGATATGGCGATGAAGGTTTTCTGGCTAAGGGGTTATCCAGACACCAATCTTAAAGAAGTGCTGGATCGAGCGGGGATCGGACGCCAAAGCCTTTATGCCGGTTTTGGAGATAAACATTCTTTGTTCTTGAGTGCCCTTGAGCGCTATTTTGAATGCCTGCTGGAGCCGCGTATCGAGATGCTTTACCAGGATCAGAGTGGGGATGGTTTGGGTGGTGTTCGCGGGGTCATCGATGATTGGCGGATTGGGGCAGCCAGCGCTGATCGCCGTGGGTGTCTTTTTGCCAATACCATTACCGAATTGGGCCGCAGACGCGATCCTGAAATTGAAAAAATTCTGGTTGAAGGACGTCAGAAAGTCGAGGATGCTTTCGTGCACGCTTTCACGCGTGCCTCGATGTTAGGCGGCATCTCTGATCAAGCAGATCCAATCGCTTTGGCAAGGTTGACCATCAATGTAGCAGACGGGCTGTCGATGCAGGTGAAAATCTCTCGAGATCAAATTGCCTATGGGAACATGACCCTGGACCAACTGATGAAATTTATCCAATCCGCTTGAAGGTATTGATACTAAACTGCTTGAATTGGCAAAGTCAGATTTTGCCCAAGAATTCAGTCTTACACCTGCATTTTCTGGTAAATGCATCGGATGTGATCGGCAGCAGCCAGTGTTGCTTCATCTGCATTATCCTTGATACTCATGCCGATGGCATAGGTTCCGATTGGGGGAAGTCCATGTTCTTTCGTCAATGCAATTACATCCCCCTTCAGCATGCTTTCAGGCAGGGGACAAATCGCAAGATCGGCTCGGATTGCAGCAAGTTGTGCGGCCGTATGCGAACTTTTAAATGCCAGTCGGTTTTCAATCCCTGCCTCGCCAAGTGCATTAAGAGCCGCAGTGCGCCAGGCACATCCTTCTTCCCAAAGCGAGATCGGCAGAGGACGTTTTTCAAATGCAGACCCGCCTCGCTTGCCGCCCCAGGCAAGGTTTTCTTCAAGGAGTATTTCGATTCCGGGTTTTCTGGAATGGCCCTCGCAGCTGAACAATACGAGTTCCATTTCTTCCTGCGCGAAACGATCGTGCAGTTTTGAACTGTGATCCATGACGAAGTTTACTGTTATATTTGGATGACTTTGAGAAAACTGACTGAGAAAAAGCTTCAACACCTGCTCGGCAATATCATCGTTCATGCCAATCGTGATCGTTCCTGATATTTCACTGTTGTGAAAATGTGTCATGGCTTCCCGGTTGATTGACAAGAGGCGGCGGGCATAGCCAAGCAATACTTCTCCATCATGGGTCAGGCTTACAGATCTTGTATCACGCTCAAAAACCGGCCTACCCAAAGTCTCCTCCAGTTTCTTGATCTGCATGGATATTGCTGAGGGAGTGCGAAAAACTACATTGGCTGCTGCGGAAAAACTGCCGGTTTCAGCAATTGCGACGAATGCGCGAAGCACATCAATCTCTAGTAGGGGAAGTGGATGATTAAGTGGAGCGTTCATAAAATTACTTTTCAGAAAAATTGAAAGGTATCGTAAGATTAATTCGTTTTACTGTATTATGTCAATACACCATATTGGGTTCATCAGAAAGGCGTGGTGCTTTTCATAATTAAGGAGATAGTCCGATGAACACCTCAAGACAGACAATTGATTGTGTCAAAAGCACAAGCATTTTTGGTGATTTTCTGAGCAAGCTAAAACAGGTCGGAAACTGGTGGCTACGCAGACGCGCTGAGCGTGTTAGTCGAAATGCGTTGGCAACAGTAGCGCGGCTCGATGACAAAATGCTCAGGGATATTGGTTTAACGCGCCATGAGGTAAATCACGCGATGCAGTTGCCTCTATCTGTGGATGCTGCCCTGTTGTTGGAAACCAACCGTCGAAAGCGCTTTGGTAAACACTAGGTCCAGAACTAATTCGGGCGATTACTGTGATCGCCCGATAATTACTTTCTGCCCAGTCCTGCAACAACATTTTCAATCATTCGCATGCCCGCTTCGCCACCTAATGACATGATAGATTCGGGATGAAACTGAACCGCTGCAACTGGCTCATTTACATGCTCAATCCCCATGATTACCCCATCATCAGTTTCCGCTGTAACTGTAAAGGCGTTCGGCAGGGTTTGTCGATTTGCGTGCAAAGAATGGTAACGCCCGATGGTGATTTCTTCATCAAGACCGGAAAATATAGTGCCCTGTTCGCGGATATGAACGCGAGAGGGTTTGCCATGCATTGGAATATCGAGTTGATTGAGCGTTCCGCCGTAACTCTCCGCAATTGCTTGTAATCCCAGGCAGACGCCGAAAATTGGTAGATTACGGGCGCGTGCAAGGTTGATAGTTGCATCACAGCTAAAATCTTGCGGACTTCCAGGCCCCGGCGATAAAACTACCAGATCAGGATTATGCTTATCAAACGCATCTTCTGAAAGCGGCGTTCGCAGGGTTATTACATCTGCCCCGGTTTGGCGAAAATAATTCGCCAAGGTGTGAACAAAGCTATCTTCATGATCAACCAGCAGGATTTTACGACCCAAACCGACTTTGGCAACGTTACGGGTACTACCTGAAGAATTCGATTTTCCAGCTTCGCGTACAGCCGCCAACATGGCGGAGGCTTTTAGTTCTGTTTCGCGTTCTTCCTCATCCGGGTCTGAATCAAATAGCAGGGTTGCGCCGGCGCGAACCTCTGCAATCCCGTCTTTAATACGTACGGTTCGTAAGGTCAGTCCGGTATTCATATCACCGTTAAAGTGAATGATGCCAACAGCACCGCCATACCAGGCGCGCGGAGATTTTTCGTTTTCCTCTATATACCGCATTGCCCACAATTTTGGTGCACCGGTAACGGTTACTGCCCATGCGTGGGAAAGAAAGCCATCGAAAGAATCCATGCCTTCACGCAATCGCCCTTCAATATGATCGACCGTGTGGATCAGGCGCGAGTACATTTCGATCTGGCGGCGTCCGATAACCTTGACACTGCCTGGTTCGCAGACACGTGATTTATCATTGCGATCCACATCGGAACACATGGTGAGTTCTGACTCGTCCTTTTTGGAATTTAGTAATGTGAGGATTTGCTCACTGTCTTCAATTGCGTCACGACCACGCTTAATGGTTCCGGAAATCGGACAGGTTTCAATCCGCCTACCGGTAACCCGAACAAACATTTCAGGTGAGGCACCAACCAGATATTCTTGATTCCCAAGATTGATAAAGAAAGAGTAGGGGGATGGATTGATGGATTTTAGTTTACGTGAAATTTCTGCAGGCTCAGTTTCGCACTTTTCGAAAAACATTTGGCCGGGAACGACTTCAAAAAGGTCGCCACGCCTGAATTTTTCTTTGGCCCGTTCAACCAGTTTGGCATATTCTCCTGGTTGGTGATCTCCCTTTGGTGGTTCAATCGTAGGATGCTGAAACGGTTCAGGTGATGTATCGCGGGAAATACCTTGCGTTGTTTTATCATCAATCGTGAACTCATAGGTTTCATGCCAGGCAATCGCCTGATGATGGTCAACGACCAAAATTTCATCTGGCAGGAATAAAACCAAATCCCTTTGGTCTTCCGGGCGTTGCATTTCGTATTGAATATCATCAAATTGAAATGCAAGATCATAGCCGAAAGCACCATACAGTCCGAGCTTTGAATCCTCATCACTGCCAAAAAGACTGACGATTTCGCGAACAACTGAAAACACTGTTGGCGCGCGCGACCGTTCTTCCTCAGAAGTAACGTTGCCACTCTGTTTGACTTTTAAGACTGCGCGCCCGTCCTCTAGGTTTGCTTCGACAATATGTGGGTGCGATTTTAGTCTTTTGAATAATGGCTCCAGCAGGACCTGGCCGCGTTCATTGTAGCAAATGATTTCAAGATTACGCCCTTTTGCCTCGATTCCAAGTGGTGGATTGACGATTGCTGTATCCCATCTGGTGTAACGTCCGGGATACTCATAGTTTGAAGACAGCACAACACCGCGCAGACTGTTTACGCGATCAAGTGTTTGGTCGATAGCAGTATCATAATCCGCATCAACACGCCGGCGGACTATACCAATCCCACCACTGGTCACGTAGTTTAGTGCTTCAGATGCCATCATAGTCTTCCTTGTCCAACATCCACCGGCATGCACCCGCGGCAAATAAAAAGCCGCTCGGAATATCCGGCGGCCTGAGTTTACGCACAATGATGTTGGCCGCTATGTTAGCGAATCCACCACCAGATAGTTGCGTTCATGTTTTTCATAGGATTTTCTTATCGCCTGTGACGATGTCGTGCAAGCACTTTTGAAGTAGGAAGGCTCAGCCCGGGCGGGTTGGGCCGAACCTTCCATTTCCAAAACCTGCCAGAAGGCAGGTACACGCAGAACCGGTCTAAGCAGGGGGCGACCGGACTTTGTGTCTCTTAGCACCTGTTACAGCGCATGGTTGTATTTATAGTTGAATAAGACCAACCTGTAAAGATAATGCACTTTATAGTTGTATTATGGAGTTTAAGAATTGGTTAAAAAATCTTAATAATTACA
>JBCCBE010000154.1:0-3800 GCA_039814425.1 Pseudomonadota bacterium | reverse complement strand
GTCATTGCCGATTTCCTGTAATCGGCCATTAATGTTGAGTTTCATTGATATTCCTCACGAAGCCATATTCTTTTTTGCTATATAGCGACACGATATATGTCAAGAATAGGACGCTTCAATAAGAAAATCGGGAACTTACGCCGCACCTGCCGCCTGGGCTGCTCGCATTGCACGCTTGCGCTCATGCGGATCAAGCAAGCTTTTGCGCAGGCGAAGGGATTTAGGTGTTACCTCAACCAATTCATCATCACCAATATAAGAAAGGCTCTGTTCAAGCGTCTTCTTGACGATCGGCGTCAAACGCACCGCATCATCCTTGCCGGACGAACGGATATTGGTCAGCTGTTTACCTTTGAGAACGTTGACTTCCAGATCATTGCCACGGGAATGCTCGCCAACGATCATACCTGGATAAACCTTATCGCCGGGAGTAACAAACATCTCGCCACGCTCTTCCAAATTCCAGATTGCATAGGCAACCGCTTCGCCTTGTCCCATTGAGATCAGAGCACCTGTGTTCCGGTTCGGGATGTTTCCAGCCCATGGTGCGTATTCCTTGAACACCCGGTTAAATGTAGCTGTACCACGCGTATCGGAAAGAAGCTCCGGCTGGTATCCAATCAAACCGCGTGTTGGCGCAGTAAACACCAAACGTGTCCTACCACCGCCAGAGGGTTTCATTTCCAGTAGGTCTGCTCGTCGTTCAGAAAGTTTCTGCACAACAATACCTGAATATTCTTCATCCAAATCGATGACGACTTCTTCAACAGGTTCCAGTGTTTGGCCGGTTTCGCTCTTCATCAAGAGGACATTCGGTTTTCCGACAGTCAGTTCAAACCCTTCACGGCGCATGGTCTCAATCAAAATGGCAAGCTGTAACTCGCCCCGGCCAGACACAACGTAAGAGTCACGATCCTCGCCCCGTGACACTTCAAGCGCCACATTGCCTTCGGCTTCACGCATCAATCGGTCGCCGATAACACGGCTTTGAACCTTATCGCCTTCCTGCCCGGCAAGTGGCCCGTCATTCACACGGAATGTCATGGACAAGGTTGGCGGATCAATCGGCTGCGCTTGTAAGGGTTCAGTTACACCGCTAGCTGCAAGCGTGTCAGCAACGCTTGCCTTAGTAAGACCTGCTATCGAAACGATGTCGCCTGCCTCAGCTACTTCAATCGGTGTGCGTTCAATTCCGCGGAATGCGAGTATCTTGCTGGCTCTTCCCTGCTCCACCTGCTTACCCTCGCGGGACAAAGCAACCAGCGGATCATTTGGTTTGAGACTACCGGATATCACTTTGCCTGTTAAAAGCCTGCCGAGATAGGGATTTGTCTCAATCGTGGTCGCCAACAAACGAAACGGGCCATTGTCTGTTACCGGCTCATCCACGTGCTCCAAGACCTGATCCAATAATGGACCAACGCCATCCTGTGGACCATCGGGACTATCAGCCATCCAACCCTGTTTGGCAGAACCATAGAGTACTTTAAAATCAAGCTGCTCTTCAGTTGCTTCGAGTGCAACAAACAAGTCAAATACTTCATCAAGCACCCAATCGGGTCGTGCATCCGATTTGTCGATCTTGTTAATCGCAACAATCGGCTTCAGACCAAGTTTCAACGCTTTTCCAAGCACAAACTTGGTTTGCGGCATCGGGCCTTCAGCTGCATCAACAAGGATGATTGCCCCATCCACCATATGAAGAATACGCTCTACTTCACCGCCAAAGTCTGCGTGGCCGGGCGTGTCTACAATATTGATCCGTGTATCGTTCCACAGCAGGGATGTAACCTTTGCCAAGATCGTGATTCCGCGTTCTCTTTCCAGGTCATTGGAATCAAGCATACGCTCTTCAACCTGCTGATTATCGCGAAACATGCCTGAAGCGCGCAACAGGACATCAATAAGGGTTGTTTTTCCATGATCAACATGGGCAATAATTGCGATGTTACGCAGTTTCATGATCTGTCCGATGAAATTGATTGAGTTTTCTTGTTCGGGCACGGAATGCAAATGTACAAGGCCCGGCATATTTGCAGTGCATGTACGTGGTTTGCAGCTATTTCACAAGGGGTGCTTCTTGGAAAGCCTGACATTTATTGTTTTTATCCTTACCGTACTTGCAACCGCTGTTATGGCTGCCTCAGCAGCAATTCAGGCGGTACGTCAGGAATTTGACCTATTCGGCGCAATTGTGCTTTCGATTGTGACAGCTGTTGGCGGCGGTACAGTTCGCGATATCCTGATTGGAGCAATGCCGGTATTCTGGCTAAAGGATATAACTTATCTGGCAACCGCAGTGCCGGTTAGTGCTGTTGCTTTCTGTTTGTGGCGCTATGTTTTTCCCGACATGCGCAGGCGACTTGAACTCCTGCTTTATCTTGATGCAATCGGCCTTGCGTTATTCACGCTGGTTGGCATTCAGGTCAGCCTGCTGGCTGGTCTAGACTCGGTTTATGCGATTGTACTTGGTTGCATAACCGGCATTGTTGGAGGGATGTTGCGCGATATTCTAAGTGGCATGCAGCCAACGGTTTTGAAAAAGGACCTATACGCTACGATTTCGCTGGCTGGTGGCACTCTTTATCTTTTGCTGGTTGATTACTTAAACGAGGAAATCAGTCTTAGCATCGCTTTCATAGCAATGGTCGCGGTGCGATTCCTGGTAATTTTCAAAGGAAGAAGGCTATAGCTGAATGGCACGCGGAGCTTGGCTGATCTCAATGCGAAATAATGGCCGTTTAGGCCCTCGTGAAGCCTGCAAAAGCGAAGTTCATATTTTTCATGTAAACCGCTGGGGTTTGGCTGCAAAAGCCATGGAAATGGTAAAGCTGACCCATGGTTGGTTATGAACGTGGTGCACATTTCTGTAAATCACTGAAATATATACATTTATCATCAAAGACCGAACTGGAGAACAAAAGCTCTGGTTACGAAACAATGTAAGCACCGTAGTTGCGCAAGCCGGGAGTACATTCACATTTTTTGCATTGGCGTTTGCCGGGACTGATGTTCCTTGGGTTGATATAGCTACTGTTACTGTTGGCTTTTATTGGATCATCGCGCTTATAGACACTGTTATAGTATATCTAGCTGTGAGAATTGAGCCGAGAGAGCAAACATTTTAGAAAGTGCGTATATTACTGGCGGCAATTTGGATCTTTAAACGAGAGGGATGAAACGGGAGAGCGCATCGTCTCCCTTTCCAAGAGGTGGTGTCTTACATCACACATCTTGCGCACCGCGTTAATTTAGTTCCATGTCAGACAGCTATATCCTATCAGGATATTTGTCCTCAACTATACGAGTTTATCGGTCCAAATTTGATAGCTTTGAAATTACAAATTTTCCGCCGGAGATCTGGGTAGAAAACGTCTCGCTTGAAGGTTCATTTGAAGTTAACTTTTGAATAACTTCCTGACTGTTTTCGGCTCTTATCTCAACACTCCACTCAAATGAGATATTGTCTTGCTGCGAATATTCTTTTGGTATCTCAAGTTGGCTGGTTGTCGAAAAACTGTCTGATAAACTTATTTCGCGAAGTTTACTTCTTTCAATTTCACTACCAGACATTTTAACTGTATAGGCAAGCCACCCGCGACCTTTACAGTTTTTTATTCCCAAAATTCGCTCAATCCCACAACCCCTAAGAGTTTCATTTGCAACAAGACAAGTATCGTTCTGTTTTGATACGTTCACATGAGAACCGCAGTTAGCACTAGTAGTGGACACCGTGTGAGTTTCAATCTTGAAGCCAACACATATTGGAACTTGGCGGCATGGCAAACACATACCCTGCC
>JBCCBE010000045.1:0-24522 GCA_039814425.1 Pseudomonadota bacterium | reverse complement strand
GAATAAGAGCAATCGGCATATCGATTACCCATTTTTGGTTCTCTTGGCTGCAAGTGAAACCGGATTTTCAAATCTTCGTATTTTGATCAGCAATGCCCATCTGGAAAACGATGTGCATGAATTACCGCATGTGACATTGGAGCTTTTGCGCGCGCAAGGGGAAGGCATAATCTGCCTAACAGGTGGATCTGAAGGCCCCATAAACCAGTCAATCACAGACGGAAAAATAGCTGAAGCTGAAACACTGTTAAATGAACTCTCTACAATATACTCAGATCGCCTTTATATCGAACTACACCGTCATTCACCCAAAGATCGTCAGATCGAAGGGCATTTACTGGACCTTGCCTACGCCAAAGGCGTCCCGATAGTTGCAACCAATCAACCGTTCTTTGCTTCACCAAAAGATTATGAGGCGCATGATGCACTGTTGAGCATTGCGGAGGGGACGGTAATTGCGGTTGAGGAACGCAGGCGTCTAACGTCCGAACATTACTTTAAGTCCAGTGCTGAAATGGTGGAATTGTTTTCTGATTTGCCAGAAGCAATTGAAAACACTATTGAGATTGCCCAGCGATGCGCCTTCAGGGAAACAATTCGTGCGCCTATTCTGCCCCGCTTTGCAGAAGAAGATGAAGCTGCGGTTGATCCGGTACAAGCTGAATCCAATGCGCTTAAACGGCTGGCGCGCGAGGGACTGGAGCAACGCCTGTTAGAATTAAGCCTGGCAGATGGGCACACCCGCAAGGACTATGATAACCGGCTGGAGTTTGAACTCAACGTCATCGAACAGATGCAATATCCCGGATATTTTTTGATTGTCTCTGATTTCATTAAATGGGCAAAAGAACAAAAGATAGCGGTTGGACCGGGCAGGGGATCGGGCGCTGGTTCCCTGGTTGCCTGGAGCCTTACAATCACCGACATCGATCCGATGCGGTTTTCACTTCTGTTTGAGCGGTTTTTGAATCCTGAACGGGTATCCATGCCCGATTTTGATATCGATTTTTGTCAGGAACGTCGCGAAGAAGTAATCCGCTACGTTCAGGACAAATATGGCGCGGATCAAGTAGCCCAGATTATTACCTTCGGAACGCTGCAGGCGCGCGCTGTATTGCGTGATGTCGGGCGGGTCTTGCAAATGCCATATGGTCAGGTCGACCGTATCTGCAAAATGGTTCCTAATAACCCTGCAAATCCAACCACTTTGGTGGAAGCAATTGAAGGTGAGCCGCGTCTGCAGGAAGCAGCGAAAGAAGAAGAAATCGTTGCCCAATTGTTTGATATGTCAAAGACGTTGGAAGGCCTTTACAGGCATGCTTCAACCCATGCAGCGGGCATTGTGATTGGCGATCGGTCGCTAGACAAGCTTGTACCTCTTTACCGGGATCCGCGTTCTGAAATGCCGGTGACCCAATACAACATGAAATGGGTGGAGCAGGCAGGTCTCGTAAAGTTTGATTTTCTTGGGCTTAAAACGCTAACCGTGCTTGAAAAAGCTGTCGAATTTTTACGTCAATCGGCCAGAGAAATTGATATTACAAAGATACCGATTGATGACACCAAAACCTACCAGATGCTGACAAAAGGCGAAACAGTCGGCGTTTTCCAGTTGGAAAGCCAGGGCATGCGCAAAGCCTTAGTGGGCATGAAACCGGACCGTTTTGAAGACATTATTGCTCTGGTAGCCCTGTATAGACCGGGACCAATGGATAATATTCCAACCTATAATGCACGTAAGCATGGCGAGGAAGTTCCTGATTATTATCATCCAAAAATTGAAGATGTTCTGAAAGAGACCTACGGAGTTATCATCTATCAGGAACAGGTTATGCAGATCGCCCAGATACTGTCAGGTTACTCGCTTGGCGAGGCGGATTTGCTACGACGTGCAATGGGTAAAAAAATTGCCTCGGAAATGGAGGCGCAAAGAATGCGTTTCGTTGAGGGTGCAGTTGAGGGTGGCATCAAGGAAAGCGAAGCCAGTGTTATCTTTGATCTTCTGGCTAAATTCGCCAATTACGGCTTTAACAAGTCCCATGCCGCAGCCTATGCACTGGTTTCCTATCAAACTGCTTATCTGAAAGCGAATTATCCGGTCGAATTTATGGCGGCCTCAATGCAGTTGGATTTGGGTAATACCGACAAACTTACTATATTTTATGCTACCGCAGAGGCAGACGGCATCGATATTGTTCCGCCATCTGTTCAAACCTGTAATGTGGGATTTTCGGTTAAAGATGACAAAATTCTTTATGCGCTTGCAGCCATAAAGGGCGTGGGCGAGGGGGCTGCCGGGCAGATTGTTGCTGAGCGCGAAGCAAACGGACAGTTCCAGTCAATTGAAGACTTGTTTTCCCGTATTGATGCACGGCAGGTAAACAAGCGGACGATTGAAAACCTGATATCAGCAGGTGCTTTGGATTGTTTTCATCATACCCGTGAACGCATGATCGCCGGGCTTGATCGCTTGTTTGCTCATGCAAACCGAACAGCCCAGGACCGCGAAACCGGTCAGGATGATATGTTTGGCAGCAATCCCGAAACTGTTCAAAGAATTGAACTGCCTTTGTGTGAAGCCTGGAGCAGCTCAGAAAAACTAAACCGAGAAATGCAATCGGTCGGATTTTATCTCAGCGCCCATCCACTTGATGAATACCGTCCGCTGCTTGAAAAAATCCGAGTACAATTGTTTGCTGAATTTGAAGGGTCGGTTCAGCGCGGAGCAAGTGCGGGACGGCTTGCGGGAACCATCGTTGCAAAGCAGGAGCGAAAAACCAAACAGGGCAAGGCTATGGGGATTGTTACCATTTCCGACCCTTCAGGTCAGTATGAAGCGGTAATATTTGAAGAGGGCTTGTTGAAGTACCGTGATCTTTTGCAGGTAGGCAATTCGATTGTCTTGCTAGCAAATGCGGATTTGCGCCCGGAAGGGATAAGTATTCGAATTCAGAGTGTAGAAAATCTTGATCAGGTTGCCTCGCGTGAAGGCCAATCCTTGACCGTATTCTTGCGCGATCACTCACCGCTTTCCAGCCTGAAATCTCTCTTGCCAACAAACGGCAAGGGCAAGGTGACAATCGTCTTGATCCAGGATGACGGGGCCCGCGAAATTGAGATGCAACTCCCTGATCGTTATGCTGTTACCGGCAAAATTCAAAGCGCACTCAAGGCAGTGCCGGGCGTCCTTGATGTGGCAATCGCCTGATCCAAATTTGACGCTACTTTTTCTCTATTGCAATTAAAGCCGATTTAGGTATAACCCGGCTCATTCCACACGCAGGTATACGCGTTGGCCCACAGCCCCTGAAAAGATTGTTCTTATGGCATTGGTCGAAGCGTTCCGGTGACAGTTATCTGTTCATTCCCTGCGGAGGTTCAACCGGTAAAGGAGTAAGCCCTATGGCATTGCCGCAATATAACATGCGCCAGCTTTTGGAAGCTGGTGCGCATTTTGGTCATCAGACCCATCGCTGGAACCCTAAAATGGACCGTTATATTTACGGTTCCCGCAATAATATTCACATCATCGATCTGTCGCAAACTGTTCCACTTCTGGACCAGGCGCTGAAAACTGTCTCCGACACTGTGGCCGGTGGTGGTCGTGTTCTTTTTGTTGGAACAAAACGGCAGGCATCAGAGATTATTGCAGATGCTGCCAAACGCTCGGCTCAGTATTATGTCAATGCCCGTTGGCTTGGTGGCATGCTAACCAACTGGCAAACAATTTCTAATTCAATCAAACGCTTGCGCCAGTTAGAAGAGCTGTTGGGTGGTGCTGAAGCGGAAGGGATTACCAAGAAAGAACGGTTAATGTTGACCCGCGAGCTTGAAAAGCTTGAGCGTGCGCTGGGCGGCATCAAAGACATGGGCGGCACACCTGATTTGCTGTTTATCGTCGATACAAACAAAGAATCAATTGCGCTTCAGGAAGCAAAGAAACTTAGCATTCCGGTCGTTGCGGTGCTTGATTCAAACTGCGATCCAGACAATGTGGATTATCCTGTACCTGGCAATGACGATGCTTCCCGTGCCATTTCGCTATATTGCGATTTGATAGCTAAAGCTGCACTTGATGGTATTGCCCGTCAGCAAGGCGGTTCCGGCGTCGATCTTGGAGCATCAGAAGAAGCACCGATCGAAGAAACGCTGATCGTTGATGAAGCGCCAGCAGCAGCAGTTGTAGAAGAAGCACCAGTCGCTGCAGTTGCCGAAGTGCCTGCAGTAGAAGAAGTGCCTGCAGTAGAAGAAGCGCCAGCGGAAGAAGCAGCACCAGCAGAAGCAGATGATGCAGCACCACTTTTCACCGCACCGGAAGGTGAACCGGATGACTTGAAGAAAATTTCAGGTGTTGGTCCAGTTCTGGAAGGCAAGCTACATGCACTTGGTATTACAAAATATGCCCAGGTAGCAGCTTTCTCCGCCGAAGATATTGCCCGGGTTGATGATCGCTTGAGCTTCAAAGGCCGGATCGAGCGTGATGACTGGATTGGTCAAGCCACGGAACTGGCAAAAGGTTAAGTTGCAAGGTTATGTGTCGGCCCGGTTTTCGGGCCGATCTGTTTCTTAAAATTGACACTAAATTTGGCGTAGCATTGCGCCAGAAACGAAATGGCATTTAGGTGCCAGAAAAGAGGTAGACATGGCGATTACCGCTGCTCTTGTTAAAGAATTACGTGAAAAATCTGGCGCAGGCATGATGGATTGCAAGAATGCGCTTCAGGAAAATGATGGCGATGTAGCTGCTGCAATGGATTGGCTACGTTCCAAAGGAATTGCAAAAGCTGAGAAAAAATCGGGTCGGGTTGCTGCTGAGGGCCTGATCGGAATTTCTAGCGGAGAAAATTCAGCTGCTGTTGTGGAAGTAAACTCGGAAACTGACTTTGTTGCACGCAACGACCAGTTCCAGGATCTTGTTCGTTCCATTGCTTCAACTGCACTTTCTACTGATGGGAGCGCAGAAACATTGGGTGCAACCACACTGATCGGCGGCGAAAAGTCTGTCTCCGATGCGGTTACAGATGCAATCGCTACAATCGGCGAAAACATGAATTTGCGCCGTTCAGCCAAGCTTGAAGTTTCACAGGGTGCGGTTGCCAGTTATATGCATAATGCAGCTGGCGATGGTATCGGCAAAATTGGCGTATTGGTTGCTCTGGAGTCGTCTGGCGATGCAAACGCACTGGCCGCGATCGGTAAACAGGTTGCAATGCATGTTGCTGCGACAAACCCATTGGCCGCTACCAAAGATGAAGTGCCAGCCGATGTTGCCGACCGCGAACGCGCCATTTTCGTTGAACAAGCCCGGGAATCCGGCAAGCCAGAAGAAATCGTTCAGAAAATGGTTGATGGTCGTATGCGCAAGTTTTACGAGGAAAGCGTTCTTCTTTCCCAGGCTTTCGTAATAAATCCAGACGTATCGGTTGAACAGGCACTTAAAAATGCTGAAGCCGAAGCCGGTGCTCCGATTACCTTGAAATCATTCGTTAGACTTGCATTAGGTGAAGGTATCGAAAAGGAAGAGGAAGATTTTGCCGCAGAAGTTGCTGCCGCAGCCAAAGGCAACTGATTTCTTCCGATCAATAGTTTTTTAACAAGGGCGTTTCGTGACATCGAAACGCCCTTCGTGTATCGATTATCAAGATGTAACCTCGGTGATTCATGGCTGAAAAATTAAAATACAAGCGCATATTGCTAAAAGTGTCAGGAGAGGCACTGATGGGCGATAAGGGCTTTGGTATTGATCCCGACATTGTGAATAGAATTTCTGCAGATATTTATGCGGCTATAAAGCTGGGTGCTGAAATCGGCATCGTCGTTGGCGGCGGTAATATTTTCCGGGGTGTGGCGCTTGCTGCACAGGGTGCTGACCGGGTTTCCGGTGATCATATGGGCATGCTTGCGACGGTGATGAATGCTATTTCGCTCAATATGGCGCTTGAGAATAATGGTGTTTCATCAGTTGTAATGTCAGCAATTCATATGCCTCAGGTTTGCGAACCATTTAGTCAGCGCGCATCGCGAGCATACTTTAAAGCAGGCAAGGTAGTGATATTTGCCG
This sequence comes from Pseudomonadota bacterium, assembly GCA_039814425.1. Classification (GTDB taxonomy): domain Bacteria; phylum Pseudomonadota; class Alphaproteobacteria; order Rhizobiales; family Rhizobiaceae; genus JAALLB01. Next base: position 18,461 of record JBCCBE010000045.1, on the reverse strand, counting down.
GTGGGACCGGGAATCCGTATTTCACAACCGATACAGCTGCTGCTCTAAGAGCATGCGAAATGCAAAGTGACGCGCTCTTGAAAGCCACTCAGGTGGATGGAATTTATGCCAGCGATCCTAAAACCAATCCTGATGCGGAGCGTTTTGATACGATTACGCACAATCAAGTCTTGGAAAAAGGACTTAAGGTAATGGATGCTGCAGCAGTCAGTCTCACGCAAAATGTAAACATGCCAATCGTAGTTTTCTCAATTGAAGAACCGGGCGGTTTATCTAAAATATTGAAAGGCGAAGGCCGTTCGACTACGGTCTTGCCTGAATAGATCAGTTAAGGAATAAATATTCATGTCAGATGGTGGAATTGATATTGCTGATATTACGCGCCGTATGGAAGGTGCTGTTGGCTCTCTGAAGAGCGATCTGGCTGGATTGCGCACTGGACGAGCATCCGCAAATTTGCTGGATCCGGTAATGGTAGAGGCATATGGCCAGCAAATGCCAATTAATCAGGTTGGAACTGTATCTGTTCCGGAAGCAAGAATGGTTGCGGTTCAGATTTGGGACAAATCAATGGTAGGCGCCGTTGAAAAGGCAATTCGTGATTCAAATCTTGGGCTTAATCCGGTAGTAGATGGCACAAATCTTAGAATTCCGCTTCCCGAACTTAACGAAGAGCGACGCAAAGAAATTGTAAAGATTGCTCATCAATATGCAGAACAGGCTAGAGTTGCTATTCGTCATGTTCGCCGCGATGGCATGGATACAATTAAAAAAGCCGAAAAGGATGGTGATATTGGACAGGATGATGCCCGTTCTGGTTCTGAAAAAGTACAGAAAGTCACCGACGATATGATCACTGAAGTGGATAATGTCGTTACGTCAAAAGAAACTGAAATTATGCAAATTTAACTTCGGTCCAAATGAGTTCTCCAAGCAAACATACCCCTTTGGCGCTCGCAGAAGATGCAGGTGAAGTGCCGCGCCATGTTGCCATAATTATGGATGGCAATGGCCGTTGGGCACAAAAGCGAGGCCTTCCCCGGACGATGGGGCACAGGCAAGGCGTGGAGGCCGTGCGCGAGGTGGTTAAAGCGGCAAGGGATATTGGCGTTGAATATCTTACACTTTATTCATTTTCTTCTGAAAATTGGCGCAGACCACAGGCCGAAATTTCAGAGCTGTTCTCGCTGCTGCGTTACTTCATCAGCCGAGATCTCGCTGAACTTCATGAAAACAATGTTCGCATCAAAGTTATAGGTGAACGCGATGGTGTGCCGCAAGACCTTTTAGAATTATTGGATGAATCACAATCACTTACAAAGGATAATAGTGCTCAAACACTTGTTGTGGCCTTTAATTACGGATCACGCGTTGAAATAACAAAAGCAGTGCAGTCGGTTGCCCAAAGAGTTCAATCAGGAGAAATCGACCCAGGCGAAATCACAGAAAATGACATTACCAATGCTCTGGACACCCATGATATACCGGATCCTGACCTGCTCATTCGCACCAGTGGCGAAATAAGACTCTCAAACTTCCTGCTTTGGCAATTAGCCTATTCAGAAATGGTATTTGTTGACTGTTTGTGGCCTGATTTTATGCGCAATGAGTTTTTTGCGGCTCTGCAGCATTACAAAGTGCGCAGTCGGCGATTTGGCGGGCTTTCTGCAGAAACCGGTTCTTAAACGTGCTTGCATCCAATATCTTTAATCATGAATTGAAATTGCGGATATTCTCAGCTGTTTTGCTGGCCTCCATTGTATTGACAATGACCTGGATTGGTGGCGATACCTTTGTTCTGCTATGGGCTGTTGCCGCGTTTTTAGTATTTAGAGAATATTCAAGAATTTGCGCCTCTGTGATCCAGATACCGCATAAGATGGCGGCATTTATCGCGATCGCGCTGGTACTGGCCGCATGGCTATTCACAGATCCTGAAGTATCAAAACTAATGGCAGTGATCAGTTTCGTGGTGCTTCTAATTTGGGAATTAATAACAAAATCAGCAGTATGGACGGCTCTGGGGTTTGCCTATTCAGTTTTACCGTTTGTTGCAATGAGTGAGATGCGTGGCGATGATTATGCCGGTTTGATCCTGATCTTGATTATATTTGCTTGTGTATGGGGAGCAGACGTTCTTGCCTTCTTTTTCGGCAAAATTATTGGAGGCCCTAAACTTGCGCCGAGTATATCTCCAAAAAAGACTTGGTCAGGTTTCATTGGTAGTTTAATTGGCGCAGTACTATTAGCAAGCATCGTAGAATATTACGCAGGCTATAAAATCTCAACTATATTCATAGCTTGCGTTCTATATATTGCTTTTTTATCTCAGGTTGGTGATCTAATTGAATCTTCGTTAAAAAGGCGATTTAAGGTAAAAGACTCTGGTTCTCTAATACCCGGGCACGGTGGTGTGTTGGACAGGATTGATGGATTGATCCTATCAGCCATCGGAACTTGGTTATTGTTAACCATAATTCGATTGGTTGAAGACAATAACCAATCTCTTGGCCAAATATTTACTGATGTCATTTTACTGCCGTGAATCAGCGGTTTCTTTACGCAATATTTGAAATAGGATGATCAATGGAATTCTTGTTGCAACTCAGTGCCGGTGGTTATTCTCTTTTGGGATACATCCTGCCCTTTCTGATTGTTTTGACCATCGTGGTGTTTTTCCATGAATTAGGTCACTATCTTGTTGCCAGATGGAATGGGGTCTCTGTTGATGCTTTTTCAGTTGGTTTTGGACCTGAACTACTGGGGTTTAATGACAAAAGCGGGACCCGCTGGAAAGTCTGTGCGGTTCCCCTTGGTGGTTACGTAAAGTTTATGGGTGATGCCAACTCAGCGTCAGTGCCGGATCATGACGCACTTAATAAAATGACTGAAGAAGAGGCCAGGGGTAGTTTTGAACATAAGGCAGTCTGGCGCCGCGCCGCTGTTGTGGTTGCCGGACCTATCGCCAACTTTATACTTGCAATAATTATCTTCGCTGGTTCATTTTTCTTTGTTGGTAAATTTGAGTCTGATCCGGTTGTATCCAGCGTTGTTGCTGAAAGCGCTGCGCAAGAAGCTGGTTTTGAAATCGGCGACATCATTCGGACCATAAATGGCAATGATATCCGTTCTTTTAGCGATATTCCCCGTCTTGTTGGGCCAAATCACGGCATTGAGATGGTTTTTGCGGTAGATCGGGGCGGCCAGGACCTCACCTTGAATGTGACCCCACGCTTGACCGAACGCGAAGATAGCTTTGGCAATATCCACAAAACCGGCGTTATTGGCATTATCAGCAATCGTCAAGAAGCCAACCCACGCCAGCGTAAATTTGGTGTGGTTGAGGCATTTTCAGCTGGTTTCGGTGAGACTGTCTACATTATCACCCGAACATTTCAGTATCTTGGTGCCATTATCGTTGGCCGGGAATCAGCCGAGCAACTCAGCGGCCCGATTGGAATCGCCAAGATATCAGGCGAAGTGGCAACCCTGGGCGTTGTAGCGTTGATTAATCTGGCTGCGATTTTGTCTGTCAGCATCGGTTTGTTGAATTTGTTTCCGATACCTATGCTGGATGGTGGACATTTGGTATTTTATTTATACGAGGCAGTCACCGGAAAGCCGCTTAATCAGAAAATTCAAGAATACGGATTTCGAATCGGGTTCGTACTTTTGATCGCATTGATGCTGTTTGCGACGCGAAATGATATTTTGAATACGTTTTTCCGCTGAAATTGAGGTTTAGGGCTGTTTTTGTGCGGTTTTAAATCATTTTGAGAGCACCATAATCCGGTCATAAATCTAGTTTTTAAGCAAGTTAGGTCCTGTCATATTAAGTTATTTGACTGAATCTTTGATTGCGTTAATCACACTTAAGAAAAGTTATTGCGGTTCAAAATGCAACACTCTAAAAAGAACTTGATAATTGGTGGGAAATTTGAGGCTAGCTGTGTTGCACAGCGCGGTAAACTCTGTAAAAGAAACATTGAGTTAGTAAGATTCTGTTCAGCAGAATTGTCGCTTTTCGCAACCATGTCGTTGCTGGGGTAAAAATGATAAGAATTTATAATCGAGTTCGTTATGCACTTACCGTGCTTTTTTTCAGTGCTCTGATAACCTCTGGCGTAGTATTACCTGGAAATACGATTAACGTTGTTACGTCTGCGCAAGCAGCCGTTGCATCCAGCATTAGTGTCCGCGGTAATGAGCGGATCGATGATGAGGTGGTAATTTCCTACCTGACGATCTCACCGGGTGAGCGTTACAATGATTTCGATATCGATGCTTCAGTTAAGGCGCTTTTTACAACTGGTTTGTTTAGCGATGTAAGCATTTACGGAGATGGTTCCGTATTGATCGTTGAAGTGGATGAGAATTCCACTGTCAACAAAGTCATTTTTGAAGGTAATTCCCGCATCAAAGACGATGCGTTGAAAAGTGTTGTTCGTTTACAGCCTCAGTCCGTATACAGCGACGAACAGGCTGGTGCTGATGTGGAGCGTATTGAACTTGCCTATGGTCGGGTAGGTCGCCGTGACGCACAGATTAGCTTCGAAGTAATTCCGCTATCAAATAGCCGGGTTAATGTCATCTATCGGGTTAACGAGGGTGATAAAACAAAAATATCGCGCATTGATTTTATTGGAAACGTTACGTTCCCTGACCGTCGCTTGCTTGATGTGATTTCAACTAAAGAATCTACAATCTTTAGCTTTCTTACCTCCAACGATATTTATGACCAAAGTCGCGTTAACGCTGACGAAGAAGCGCTGCGCCGGTTTTACTTCAATAAGGGGTTTGCAGACTTCCAGATTTTATCTACGACTGCTGACCTGAACGATGCTGATAATGAATACAATATAACCTTTACGATCGACGAAGGGCCACGGTACACATTTGGCAATATCCTTATCGACAGCACAATCAGCGGAGTAGACAGCGAAACACTTTATCCGTTACTCGAAACTGAGGCTGGAGAACATTACTCCGCCAAAGAAGTAGAAGACTCGATCGTAGCGATAACCGAGCGTGTTGCAGAAAATGGTTACGCCTTCGCGGAAGTTGTTCCTCGCGGTAACAGAAATTTTGAATCAAACACAATCGACGTAACCTACCTCGTAGATGAGGGTGCTCGGGTTTACATCGAAGATATCCAGATTCTTGGTAATGATCGCACACGTGATTACGTAATCCGCCGCGAATTCGATATGTCTGAGGGCGATGCTTACAACCGAGTTTTGGTGCAAAAGACACGCAGAAAAATTCAGGGGCTTGGTTTCTTTGAGGCTGTGGATATTTCTACGAGACCTGGTTCCGGCCCAGACCGTGTCGTTCTAATTGTCAAAGTTATTGAAAAATCAACCGGTGACATATCGCTTTCCGGTGGTTACTCATCAAATGGCGGCGCTTCAGGTGAAATATCCTTCACTGAACGGAACCTGCTTGGACGTGGGCAATTCCTAAGAGTAGCATTGCGCTCTGGCGATGACGAAGAATCTTATTCATTCCAGTTTAATGAACCTTTTTTCCTTGGATATAAAATGTCCGCCGGGATTGATTTGTCCACCACTGAGTCTGACTCAACTGATGAACGTCAATATGCGGTCGATTCAAATGCGGTTGTGCTTACTGCAGGTATTCCACTGACAGAAAATCTTCGTTCAAGCTTGTTTTATACCTATCAGCAAAATGATGTTACGGTTCAACCATCTTTCCTCGATAATGATGGTGACACGGTAAACACCATTTCAGGCAACAATAACAACGTCCAGGGTGATTCGAATGCAGAACTTTCCTCTGCTCTTGTCGCTGGCCTTGGAGACTTTACAAAGTCAGGATTTGGCTATTCGTTTGTTTATAACACGCTGGATAGCAGCAAATCACCTCGCGAAGGATTGCGCGCAGCACTTTCACAAACCGTCTACGGTGCTGGTGGCGATGCTCAGTACTTTTCAACGGAAGCTTCTGTGGCGTCTTATTGGACCGTATCTGAGGAAGAAGACATTGTTCTTTTCGGACGTGTTCGTGCGGGTCATATGGAGGCGTTTGGTAATGATAACGGAACCATAGCAGGTGGTTTCCGGACAATTGATAATTTCCAAGCAAGATCAAACAGCATTCGTGGCTTTGACTCCTTCGGTTATGGACCGCGTGATCCGCTTACCGGTGATCCGCTAGGTGGTAGAAGTTACTGGAACGCAACTGCAGAAGTTCTGTTCCCGATGCCGTTTATTCCACGCTCTCTTGGTCTACGTGCTGGTTTGTTTGCAGATGTCGGTCAATTAACTGATGTAGGCAATTCTGCGATAACTGCTGTAACTGCCACAGCACTTGCATCTCCGAACGGAGCACTTACGCCCGCTCAGCAAGCTCAGCTTGATGATGATGCTTTGCGCGCTTCCTTTGGTGCAAGTTTGCTTTGGAATTCACCGTTTGGTCCTCTGCGAGTTGATTATTCATTCGCTACAACGCAAGAAGACTATGATGATGAGCAGGAATTCAATTTCGGCGTAAGCACCGCTTTCTAACGAAAGTTTCTCGTACGATAAGATGTCAGGATTGAGTTATGTTCTTTGAACCTGTCTCTATCGGGTTGCAAGCATTGGCGACCCAATGCAAGGCCGAACTGAAACAAGCATCCTCATTATCAGATGTAAAGATATCTGGAGCCTCACCGGTAGAGGCTGCCAATTCTGGTGAAGTAACGTTTATCGATAACCCAAAATATCTGAAATATCTTTCTTCTACCAAGGCAACAGCTGTTTTCTGTCAGTCAAAATATGTGGATCAGCTACCACCCCATATTGGAGCACTGGTAAACGATAAGCCCTATCAGGCCTATGCGACCGCTTTGAGCTTATTGTACCCGACAGCCTCTAGACCACTGCCAGTAACTGGTGAGACGGGCGTTTCCAAACACGCCTTCGTTGCCGAATCTGCGGTGATTGAAGAAGAAGTTATCGTGGAACCTGGAGCGGTTATTGGGCCGAATGTCGAGATCGGTATGGGCAGCGTTATTCTGGCCAATGCGGTTATCGGATCAGACGTCAAAATTGGCCGAAACACGACTATCGGCAGTAATGTTACTGTCTCACATGCTTTGCTCGGTGACGAGATTATCATACATAATGGTGTGCAGATCGGTCAGGATGGTTTCGGGTTTGCTATGGGTCCCGGCGGACATAAGAAAATCCCTCAGATCGGGCGTGTGATTATTCAGGATAAAGTGGAAATTGGTGCTAATTCTACTGTAGATCGCGGTTCAAATCGCGATACAATTATTGGTGAAGGAACCAAAATCGATAACCTTGTTCAAATTGGTCATAATAGCATCATCGGCAGGCATTGCGTAATCGTTGGATTAGTAGGAATATCCGGCAGCGTTACGATGGGTGATTATGTTGTCGTTGCTGGCCAGGCCGGGATAGTGGGCCACACAAAGGTTGGTGATGGTGCCCAGGTAGGCGGCGGCTCGGGTGTGCATGGGGATGTTGCGCCAGGGGAGCGCGTTATGGGTTATCCTGCAATCAAAGCTTCGAAATGGATGCGTGATGCAGCAAAGATTATGCTTGCGGACAAACGGGACAGACGGAAATAGGATGTAGATAGATGGCAGAAGGGACTTTAAATACGCTCGAGATCAAGGATCTATTCAAACTCCTTCCGCATCGTTATCCGTTCTTGTTGATCGATAAAATTATAGATGTAAACCAGGATATTTCTGCGTCGGGAATTAAGAATGTTACTTTTAACGAGCCTCACTTTGGTGGGCATTTTCCAGATGAGCCAATAATGCCTGGTGTGTTGATTGTGGAAGCTATGGCACAGACCGCCGGTGCAATTTGTGCCAATCAACATTCAAAAGGCCAACGCAAACTGGTTTATTTCATGACGATAGATGGTGCAAAGTTCCGTCGCCCGGTTGTACCAGGTGATGTGTTGGAACTGCGTGTTAAAAAACAAAAGCAGCGAAAAAATATATTTAAATATGAATGCCAAGCCTGGGTAGGCGATGAGAAGGCTGCTGAAGCCTTCATCGGGGCAATGATGGTTGATCCAGAAGAAGTACGTTAATGTCATTTAATATCCATCCCTCATCTGTTGTTGAAGACGGAGCCGAAATCGGTGATGAATGCATCATTGGGCCATTTTGTCATATTGGTGAAAAGGTCAGATTGGGCGCGCAATCAATCTTGCATTCTCATGTAGCATTGCATGGAAATACGTCTATCGACGAAGGTGCTAAAATTTTTCCTTTCGCCTCCATTGGGCACGAACCACAGGATTTGAAATATTCTGGAGAGGACACCGCTCTGGATATTGGTAAAAACTGCACGATACGCGAAGGCGTTACTATGAATCCTGGTACAGCCGGCGATTTGGGTAAAACTATTGTTGGGGACAATTGTGTCTTCCTGGCAAATTCCCATGTGGCCCATGATTGCCAAATTGGAAATGGTGTAATTCTATCTAATGCGGCACTTATTGCTGGTCACTGCAAAGTTGGAAACCATGTGATCGTTGGAGGTGGAGCAGGGGTTCACCAGTTCTGCCGTATCGGGGACAATGCATTCATCGGTGGATTAGCTGGTATTGAGAACGATATTATTCCATTCGGTCTTGCTTTGGGAAACAGGGCCAATCTTGGCGGATTGAACCTGATAGGCATGAAGCGAGCAGGCATAGACCGCGACAGCATTCATAATACCCGAAAAGCATACAAAATCCTGTTTTCTAAAGATGGAAACATCTCGGAGAACTTAAAAAAGATAAACTCTGAATTTCCAGACGATGCTGTAGTTCAAATTATTGTTTCGTTTATTGAAGCTTCGACGGATCGCTCTTTATGTACTCCAAGATAAAGACTAAACATTTAGAGCGGGAACTTTTGGGGATTTAGCTCTAATCCTCGCAATAGGGGTATTCTGGAGGCTCAATGCCGGATCGCTTGGCAATCATCGCTGGAAGAGGATCACTACCGAGAGAACTTGCGGCGGGCACCCGTTATAAGGGACAAGAACCCATCCTGATTGGAGTTGAAGGTGAATACGAACCTTGGATTTCCGATTATGAACATCATGTTGCGGGACTGGGTAAGTTCGGACAGATTTTGAAAATTTTGAATGATGGCAATGCCAAACAAGTAGTGATGGCTGGAAGTGTCACGAGGCCAAAAATCGAATTATCCAAGATGGACTGGGGAGCAATCCGTTCACTTCCAGAGGTATTTGCCTTTATGCTGGGTGGTGACAATTCTTTACTTTCGGGAGTGATCAACCTGTTTGAAAAACGTGGAATAAGTGTAATCGGTGCGCATGAGGTACTTCCAGAGTTACTTGCGGAAAAAGGCGTCATTAGTGGACGTAATCCAGCCAAGAAATCTATGAATAACATCAGCAAAGCTTTCGAGGCCTGCAAAGCCCTGGGAAAGTTGGATATTGGCCAAGGTGCAGTGGCGATAGGTGGACGGGTTATTGCCGTAGAGGGTATTGAGGGTACGGATGGTATGCTTAAGCGCGTGGCCGAAATGCGCAGCACCGGAAGACTTTATGAAAATGGCACATTTGGCGTCTTGGTGAAGACGATGAAGCCCGGTCAGGACATGCGTGTTGATTTGCCTGCAATTGGAAGCGACACGATTGAGAACGCTGCAAATGCCGGTCTACGCGGTATTGCAGTGGAAGCAGGCCAGTCTTTGATCCTGGAACGCAAAGATACCCTGCAACTTGCAAAACAACATAACGTGTTCATCTATGGGTTGAGCCCGGAATTTGGTAAGTAATCCATCGTGGAACCAGATAGCCTAAAAATTTATTTCGTTGTTGGAGAAGAGTCCGGAGATGCGCTTGGCGCATCCTTGTTGGATACATTTCAACAAATGAACGAAAGCGTCAGTGCGTTTGGCCTTGCAGGCGAGCGCATGAAAGCGCGCGGAATGCAAAGCCTGTTTGATATTTCAGATATTTCAGTAATGGGTATTTCCGCTGTCGCAGTTCAGCTCCCCAAACTTCTAAGCCGTATCAATCGTACGATTACGGATATCGAAGCGGTTAAGCCAGACATTTTATTGCTGATTGACAGTCCGGAGTTTTCTTATCGGGTGGCGAAAAAGATCCGGTCGAAATTACCACAGACCAAGATCATCAAATATGTTGCTCCGTCCGTGTGGGCATGGCGGCCGGGTAGGGCTAAGAAAATCCGGGCCTTTATTGATCATATCCTCACTATCCTGCCGTTTGAGCCTGAAGTCCTAAGAAAGCTGGAAGGGCCAGAGGCCTCATATGTCGGACATCCTATGTCCAACGAAATTCCAATCATTGATAGTGCTGCAAAACGTAAGTGCAAAGACCCGGTTCATTTGGTGGCGCTACCGGGCTCTCGTCGTGGAGAAATAAAACGACTGATGCCGGTGATTGGCGAAACACTACAAATACTGTCTGAACGGGGATTTAAATGTGACGTGACATTGCCAACTATTCCTCGTCTTTTGGACGAGGTAACTGCCAGTAGCAAAGAATGGGCATTTCAACCCAAAATAATAACTGGTGATGACAATCGCAAAGCAGTTTTTGAACAAGCAGATATGGCGCTTGCAGCCTCTGGAACTATCACGCTTGAATTGGCCTTGTACAAGGTTCCAACCATTTCAATTTACAAGCTAGATGGCCTGGCTATGCGTATAAGACACCTTTTGACCGGCTGGACGGCGTCACTGCCAAATCTGATTGCAGATTACCCTGTCGTGCCAGAAAAGTTTAACGAGTATGCACATCCACATTACATCGCCCGAATGGTTGAACGCCTGTCACTGGATGATCATGAGCGGCTATTACAACTCAAAGGCTTTGATTTGATTGCTGAACGCTTACAGCAAAACTCACCTTCAAATGAGCTTGCTGCAAGAAAGATACTCGAAGTCGCCAGATCTAAATAACGCGGATCAGCGCTTGCCTATATCAATATAATCGCGGCTTACAGAACCTTGATAAAGCTGACGTGGTCTACCAATTTTTTGTTTGGGATCCTCGATCATCTCTTTCCATTGAGAGAGCCAACCAACGGTCCGGGCCAAAGCAAACAGTACAGTAAACATGGTTGTCGGGAAACCAAGCGCTTTAAGCGTAATGCCAGAGTAAAAATCAATATTTGGATAAAGTTTCTTCTCGACAAAATACTCATCGGTCAAAGCAATTTTTTCAAGCTCCATCGCAACTTCAAGAGTCGGATCATCCTTGATGCCCAATTCATTGAGAACTTCATGCGTGGTTTTCTGCATAATACGAGCGCGCGGGTCATAATTCTTATAAACCCGGTGCCCGAAGCCCATCAATCTAAACGGATCGTTCTTGTCTTTTGCCCGTGCAACAAATTCAGGAATACGATCAGCCGTACCGATTTCCTCCAACATATTTAAGGCTGCTTCATTTGCACCGCCATGGGCGGGACCCCACAGGCACGCAATCCCAGCAGCAATACATGCGAACGGGTTTGCACCAGAAGAACCAGCAAGACGAACAGTTGATGTTGACGCATTTTGTTCATGGTCTGCATGAAGGATGAAAATACGATCCATTGCCCGGGCAAGAACCGGGTTAACTTCGTATTTTTCGCACGGGACGGCAAAACACATCCGCAAGAAATTCGACGAATAGTCGAGCTCATTGTCTGGATATACAAACGGTTGTCCGACATGATATTTATATGCCATTGCAGCAATTGTTGGCATTTTTGCTATCATTCTAAGCGAAGCGACAAACCGCTGATCATCATCAGAAATGTCAGTAGAATCGTGGTAGAATGCAGAAAGAGCGCCAACAACGCCACACATGATGGCCATTGGATGTGCGTCTCTTCTAAAACCGGTAAAGAACCGGTTCATCTGCTCATGAACCATTGTGTGATAGGTGACACGGCTTCTGAACTCTTCGTTCTCGGCTCTTGTTGGTAATTCACCGTAGAGAAGCAAATAACAGGTTTCCAGAAAATCGCCTTGCTCGGCCAATTGTTCAATCGGATAGCCGCGATGTAAAAGCATACCTTTATCACCATCGATAAAGGTAATGTCGCTATCGCACGCCGCAGTTGAGGTGAATCCGGGGTCATAGGTGAAACAACCCGTATTCTTATACAACGTCGTGATATCAATCACTCCTGGGCCAATGCTTGCGTTATAGATAGGGAAGTCCCAGCTGTCGCCTTCGATCGTGAGAGTAGCTTTCTTGTCTGCCATATCAAATCCTCTTCCCAAATTTCATTTGTGCAGTTCTACTTCCGGTACTGATGCACCGAAGCCGTTATACTAGCCACGTATGACTGCACTTTGTTTTAATCAGTTAAATACCATTAAAGGCATGCCGCGATTAAGCGTTTGCTATATTATTTAGACGCCAGAAACAAGTCAGACAATGGTCGGAATCCAATTAACCTGTCCTTGTATTGAGCATATCGTTAAGTCGGTTCAGCGATTCTTCCCGACCAAGACTTAATAGCACATCAAACGCACCAATAGTGCTTCCCCGTCCGGTTAATGCAGCCCTGAGCGGTTGCGCAACCTTTCCCAAACCAAGCCCGTTTTCTTCTGCATATCCCTTGATAACAGATCCGATGGTTTCTGCATCCCAAGAATTGATAGCATCGAGCCTTGGAGTAACGGCACGAACGGCTGACATTCCGGGTTCATCAAGAAACTTCTCTGCTTTTTCCTCTATGGAAAGCGGCACTTTATCAAACAAAAATGCGAGGCTATTTGCCATATCAATCAGGGTTTTACCGCGTTGACGGGCTGCATCCAGTGCCACAAGCATTTTCGAGTGTGTTTCCTGATCTGGAGCAGATGGAATGTTAGCATCACAATCGAGATAGCCGATTGATGAAAGCAAATCCTCCAACAATAATTCCGCCGGTTTTGTGCGTAAGTATTGGCTGTTCAAAGCATCCAGTTTTGCATAATCAAACCGGGCAGCGGCCTTATTCATGCCGGTAAACCCAAACCATTCTATCATCTTGTCGACTGACATGATCTCTTCGTCCCCGTGCGCCCATCCCAGTCGAACCAGATAATTGCGCAGGGCATCTGGAAGATACCCCATGGATCGATAAACTTCCGCGCCGATTGCGCCATGGCGCTTCGACAATTTTGCCCCATCAGGACCGTGAATAAGCGGTACATGCGCCATCACTGGAATATCCCATCCGAGCGCTTGATAAATCAGGCTTTGACGTGCTGCATTGGTCAAATGATCATCGCCGCGAATTATATGACTAACCGCCATATCATGATCATCCACGACAACTGCCAACATATAGGTGGGGGCGCCATCGGCTCTTAGTAAAACCAGATCATCCAGGTCCTTGTTTGGAAATTTTACGACACCTTGAACCTGATCATTGATGATTGTTTCCCCATCTTCGGGGCTTTTCAATCGAATTACGTAGGGCATGTCCTCAGGTTTAGTCTTCCCGTAACGCTCGCGGCATCTGCCATCATATCGAGGAGGCTGGCCTTCTTCGCGTGCTTTCTGCCGCATCGCCTCAACTTCATCCGGAGTGCATGTACAGTAATACGCGGTACCGCGTTGCACCATCTCTTCTGCGCATTCGCGGTGCCTGTCAGCGCGCGCAAACTGGGAAATCGGATCGCCGTCCCAATCAAGACCTAGCCAGGTAAGCCCATCCAGAATGGCATCGACCGCTTCCTGCTTTGAACGCGCGCGATCAGTATCTTCAATCCGAAGCAACATTTTCCCACCATTGGCCTTTGCATAAAGCCAGTTAAACAGTGCGGTCCGCGCGCCCCCAATATGCAGGAAACCAGTTGGTGAGGGAGCAAATCTGGTAATTGTTGGCTTTGACAAGAAAATTCCAATACGTTTCGGGTTTCATTCCGATGTGAAATGCGTTTCAATCAGAGATCAGTGCTTAGCACAGCTTAAAATGGATACAAGAGGGCGGATTCTTGGAACCTGGCAAACCGGACAAAGTTCAGGTAAATGCCGATCCCCTGACTGAAGAACAACCACTTCATACAGGTAGAACCTCGCTTGAGGTGTTGGCATCAAAGCTAAATCGTCGATCAAAATTAAGCCGGATCTATAGTTCAGGGGCTTATCGCACAGGAGCGCTAACACACCTGATCAAACAGGCATGGTATAAGGAAGTTGAAAACGGGATCAGTTTTAATCTCACCCCGGTTTTTTTATCAGTTGGTATTTTACTTTATTTCATAGCGCCCGCTGAACCCTCGTTTTACGCAATCCTTCTGGGGGCGATGATCGCATCCATCATCTGGTTGAAAACAAACTCCCGTGGCGTATTTTTTCATCTGATAATGATTTTTGCCCTGGTCTTTGCAGGAATGCTGGTTTCAAAACTATCTATATTGACGGACGCAACGCCCATAATCGAGCGTCAGATGACAGGAAAATTGTCCGGTATCGTTATCCGTGTTGATAGCAATAGGCGAGGGTCTCCTAGGGTCCTGCTGAAACCGAGCCAGATTGAGGGATTAGTCAAAGAGCAACTACCGCTGCTTGTTCGTGTATCAATTGCAAATCGCGATATAGAAGTAGAACCGGGATACGAGATATCCGGGCTTGCTCGATTACAACCGGTAGCTGGACCGATCCAGAAAGGGAGTTATGACTTCTCATTCTATGCCTGGTTTAATGGCATCGGCGGCAGCGGATTTTTCATGGGGAAACCAGATATTACAAATTCCTCCAGTGTTGAAACAACGATCGGGGAAGATGCACAAATCTGGATCAACACAGCTCGTCGTTCAATCGAAACACGGATAAACCATGCAGTTGCCGGACCAACGTCCGGCATTATTGTAGCGCTGATAACCGGCAATAAAACCATGATAAAAGAAGATGACCAACAGGCGCTTCGCGATACCGGGCTTGCTCACATATTGGCAATTTCCGGCCTGCACATGGCTTTGATCACATTTACAATCATTAGTTTAGTACGCGTTTGCCTAAGTTTCTTTCCTACACTTGTTCTGCATTATCCGGTAAAAAAATGGGCTGCTGCAGCAGGATTTCTGGTCGCAACACAATATCTGTTTTTATCAGGAGCAGGGGTAGCGACCCAGCGCGCCTGGATCATGATCAGCGTAATGCTATGCGCAGTTGTTCTCGATAGAAACGCCATTACAATGCGAAGTGTTGTAATCTCTGCCACCATCATTCTTTGCATTGATCCGCACAGCCTGTTTGCACCAGGCTTTCAAATGTCGTTTGCAGCAGTGGCTGCATTGGTAGCCGGGTATGAAATTTATCGCGACAGGCGAACTGCGAAGCTGGCGCAACAAAGAAGCATACCCGGTTCCAGCATCTTGTCGCGAGGCTATCATGTTACGAAAACCTATATTGGAGGGATATTGCTAACCAGCCTTCTTGCTGGAACGGCGACTGCCTTCGTGGCAGCTTGGCATTTTCATCAAATGGCAACGCTGGGTTTGGCTGCCAATCTGCTTGCAATGCCAATTGTAAGTCTACTTGTGATGCCTGCAATTGTTTTGTCGATGGTGCTTATGCCCTTCGGTTTTGAAAGCGTTGGCTTTACGCTGGTCAGTCTGGGCATAGAATGGGTCTTACACATCGCCAAGTGGCTGCAAGAAATTGCACCAGCAGCAATCACCGGAAAACTGCCGCAGGTTTCAATCGGTCTCTTTGCAGTTGCACTTGCGGGCTGTACTATCTTGAAGTCGCGCTTGCGATGGCTCTCACCATTGTTGTTGGTGCCGGCCATGTTTCTCACACCTAACCAACAATCAAACCCAGACATATTGGTCTCAGAAAACGGCCGTGCAATTGCAGTAAAAACAGATACAGATGATTACACTTTGCTTTATCCCAGACGAAACCCATTCGTTACAAATATATGGGCGAAGGCCCTGAAGATTGCCGAATACAGGGCCCATAATCTTTCTGAAACACAATGCAGCAGGGATCAGTGCACCTATCAGCTATCCTCCGGAAAGGTTCTGCAAATTGTATATGATCCGGACTTACTTAAATCGGCCTGTAATTCAGCAGACATATTGATTGCACCCCGTCTTTGGTGGGTAAACTGCAGATCAAAAAAGCCTGACTTGATATTGAAACGTCATGATTTTGAGCAGCGCGGCGCCCATACAATCTTTCTAAATCGGATAGGTTCGGAACCGGGTAAAACCCCAATACACATCGAAACTGCTCTGAGCGATTATAGCCGACCCTGGCATCGTGACGTTAAGCCCAAGCCGTAGCCGAGCCAATTTCCCGAAAAATATAATCCGGCTCAATGGTAACGTCGGATAAGCCCCACAAGACGACCTTGCACCTTGACGCGTTGAGCCGGCAATTGGCGAACCGCATAAGCTGGATTAGCAGCTTCCAATGCAATCGTTTCACCTTCACGGCGGAAGGTTTTCAGTGTCGCTTCCTCATCATCAATCAGCGCCACCACAATGTCGCCACCAGTTGCTTGTGACGTTTGGCGAATGACAGCTGTATCACCATCATGAATGCCAGCCTCAATCATCGAGTCACCCTCTACAGTCAAAGCATAATACTCTCCCTGTCCGATCATCTCCGGAGGAACAGTGACTGAATGGGAATTCTCCTGAATGGCAGAAATTGGAACACCGGCAGCAATCTTGCCCATAACCGGAATAGAAAACCCATGCGCTTCATCTTCAACCGGCTGTGGATTTTTGGGAAATGGCATAACATTGTCTTCCGCAAAACCGCCAGAAACGGTACGAGACTGTGTGAAATCCGGTTTAATTACGCTTGCAGAAACAGCTTCCGCTTTCTCGCCCCAGGCTTCAGGCATTTTGATTACTTCCAGCGCCCGCGCACGATTTGGGAGTCTACGAATAAATCCACGCTCTTCAAGCGCCGTAATCAATCTGTGAATGCCAGATTTAGATTTAAGGTCAAGCGCTTGCTTCATTTCTTCAAAGGAAGGTGGAACACCTTGCTCTTGAAGGCGTTCATGAATGAATTGCAGCAGAATTTGTTGTTTGCGGGTTAACATGGTGTTCTCCAGGAAACATTTTTCCAGTTAGAATCATAAAACGTATTTCTAATATACCTTATATGTTCTTTTTATGTTCCGCAAGTTTCTATCAAGAATACCCTAATGATTAATGAAGACGATCTCGCAAGGATCACCTTTTATGGCAGCTTGAGCAAGGACCGGCCGATAGACGAGGCAATCGGCTTTCACCATATTGGCAAGCATGGAACTGTCCTGTTTTAAAAATGGTGTCGCCACCAAACTACCATCGTCTGAGTGGGATAGTTGAGCTCGCATATATTCTGCTCGCTCATCATTTTCCGCCAGGTCACAGCCTAACATGGCACGGACCCGATTTAGAGCACCCGCCGGTTGGCCGGACAGCCTTTGTAAAAGCGGGCGAACAAACACCATATATGCAACAAGCGATGAAACTGGGTTACCTGCAAGACCCGTCAGATAAACAGTTTTTTCACCTGTTGAGAATTTTCCAAACAAAAACGGTTTTCCAGGACGCATCGCGATTTTGGAAATTTCAAACTTAAATCCCATTTCCTGAGCAACCGGCAGTACAAGATCATGATCACCAACGGAAGCACCTCCAGTTGTGATTATAAGGTCTGCCCCCTGATCAATCGACCTTTTCAACGCTTGAGCTAAGGCTTCACGCGTATCGCCTATTATCCCAAGATTATTAACCGAGCCGCCATGGTTTTGAAGGGCTGCATGCAGGCCATAGGTATTTGACGCTATGATCTGACCTGGATGCAAATCCTCACCCGGTTTTACCAGTTCATCACCAGTTGCGAGCAGAGCAACCTTGGGCTGTTTGTAAACTGGCAGGCGATCATAATTCATCGCAGCAGCAAGGGCTATCTGATTGGGCAAAAGGGATTGCCCACTGGTCAGAAGAATATCACCGGTATTAAAATCAAGACCGGCTTTTCGAATGAACTTTCCGGTCGTGTTTCCTGAAAAGACAATCACTGCATCGTCGTTTGCTTCAGTATTTTCCTGAATGATGATTGTATCAGCGCCGTCTGGTACGACTGCGCCGGTGAAAATACGAACTGCTTCATTGCGGGATAATTTCTGGTTAAAAGGAACGCCTGCTCGGGACTGCCCAATAACGCGCAAGGATGCAGGGAAATTTGCCAGGTCAACCTGCCGAACTGCATATCCATCCATTGCAGATGCATCAAAAGGCGGCTGCGTGCGTTTGGCGGGCAAATCCTGGCTTAAAATTTTGCCAGCAGACTCTAACAAGGACACTTGCTCAATGCCAACCGGTTCAACGTCTTTGAGAACGATATCAAGCGCATCTTCAGCTGGAATTAGACGATCAAGAGCCATCTAAGTCTATTTCCCCGCGATTGCTTTGTTTCTTCTTCAGGTGCCTGATTTACCACCAGACTTTTCTTCAAGTACGATTGTGCCGATTTCCATGCCTCGAT
>JBCCBE010000002.1:0-75597 GCA_039814425.1 Pseudomonadota bacterium | reverse complement strand
TCCGCGAATTTGGCAATTGATTGCTCGTTGCAAGTTGGTCCATTTCTAGTGATGGGGTCATGTGCTGGCTGCCTGATTCTTGATTCTTGATGTGCTTGCTACTGCATCACCACAGGCCTTTTTGATTGCAGCTAACTGCGCGTCAATACTTACTTCGACCTGCTTCCCGTCAACGTCCAGAATACAACGATCATCTTGAAGCGCTGGGTCATCATGAAATTCCAGAAGCGGTGCTATGGTTTGATCTCTTTTGGAAAGCGCAATCAATTGCATTCGGTTAGCGTTTGTTGCGGATGCAAAAACACGGACAGATTTTCCTTTGCAAAATTTCCTGGCAGCAGTTTCAACGGCTTTCAAACAGGCTTCGCTATGGCCAGCCTCACCAATCATGTTTTCCAAAGCCTGCTGCACAATTGTTGCCAAAGCATTCTTGGCAGACCATAAGTCCATCCCGAGTTCAACTGCAGTTTGATTAACGCTTTCTGCAATCGCCTTTTGTTTTTCGATAAATGCTTCTTCGCGCTTTTGCTGGAGGTATTGCTCTGCTTCATCGCGTGCTGCCTGAAGAATAAGTTCTGCCTGCGAATGAGCCTGCGCTATAATTTTATCTGCAGTTTGTGGAATATTGATATTCCCCGACTCCCTGACATCGTCGACTAAGCCACCGGCATCAACACCAGAAATCACGCCACCGTTATAGACTTCGATTTGATCAAACATTTTGTCCCCTAAGCTGCTCTGGCTGACGAGGCCGATTGAGAAATCATATGATGGCTTACCGCTTCCACCAGATTGCACGCGCTACCAACTGGAACAGACTGCCCGATAATTTCGTCCGTGTTATTTGGATCATCCATCAGCTGAATGCGCATGCTCATCTGTTCAGACAAAGCAGATTTCCAAGCGCCAACACAGGCTCTGCCACTTCTGGCAACCAGCTCGGGCAATCGCGCAATATCGGAGCCGAAGCTTGTCTCTGTTTGATGAAATTCACTTAAGGAGACTGCTATTCGCAGGTCTTCAATTGAAAACAATTTTCTAATCAGATCAAAATCTGACTTTGTCACCTGTGATTTCAAAAGTTTTCCCTGCAGGGTCAGCCCGCATAGCTGAACCAGCTTTTCGCGATCCTCTGCATATGCAGTTGCAGCGATTATCTGATCTTGCGGAAAAGTTGCACGAAGATCCATATCAAAACTGTTCAGCATCCGATTGAACGCGCGGTCAGCCAAGCGCCGATTGCTGACCAACTTCTCTGCAAGTTCAGTATCACCAAGGCTCTCACCCCAGGCTTGAACCCAATGGCGATTGACTTGCCCAAAGGAGGGTAGGAACGGGTTCATACATCACTCCGATTGGTGTTTGACAATGACCGCTGTTTTCCAGCACCGGATTTTCCAACGGACCCACTAGAATACTTAAAGCCAAACCAGACCAAACCTGCCAAGACAGCCAACCAGATTACATTCCATAGACTGTTGGAACCTGCCGATATCAACGAACGATTTGAAACCGATGAACTTGCACCTTCAAATAGCGCTACTTCCACGTTGGAATATTCCAGACTATCAAGGCTATTAACGATCAGATTTTTGATGGTCGGGATCTGGTTGTGTAAATCCAGGCCCTTTTCCTGATAGATAAAAACAGATGCGCGTGGGGGTGTCCGCGTTTTTTCAAATGGAGAAGCCTCCGGTACCATAATATGAACACGCGCTGAAACAACACCATTGATACGGGTAATACTGTTTGACAGCTCCTCGTTGAGAGCATGCATAAACCGTGCGCGCTCCTCAAACGGTGTCGATACAAGTTTTTCAGAATTGAAGACTTTTCCCAGTGAACCAAAGTTTTCGCGCGGCAGGCCTTTTTCAGATAGCCGCGCAATGGCAACACTGAATTCACCCCTATCAACTGAAAGACCAAATCCACCTTTTCCGTCGGAAGTGCGGCTGGCTTCAATTCCATTCATCGCCAGAACCGAAATCATTTCATTGACTTCGCGTTCTTCCAGATTTGAATACAGTTCTGATTGACAACCGGCCAGAAATAATCCCGCAGCGAGCGCTAGCCCAAGGCCAAATTTTCTCATCACTTTCTGTCCCATTTCTTTGTCTTTCTTTGTTTCATATTGCGCATGTCAACGCGCTGGCCCTAAGCCTGTCGGATAAGTGTTCTTGAAGTGTCGCCCACACCACTGACAACCTGGTTGACCATTGCCATGAAAATTGCATGATCGAAGGTTTTTGAAAGCGCGGTAACTGCATCTGCTTTTTCTGTATCTAGGCCGGTTTCTTTGATCGGTGTGATACTATCTGCTTTGGCAGCCATGTCTTTTTTGTAAGCATCCACGGCCGTATCACTTGCCTTATTGGTTGGTACCTTAGAGCTGAGCTTGTCGATTTCTACATAAACAGAATCCAATACAGAATCTGTAAACCCAGAGCTGGAAGCGGAGCTTGAGGATTGGCTAGGAATTTCAAGTGACGGTCCTGTTGCTTCCATAGAATAGGAAACCGTTGGCATCGTCTCTTTTACACTTGTCTGGGCGGTTTGTTGTAACGCCTTTGCAGGTTCTGCGCCCACAGCGCCCACTGGTGCTATGCCACTCATGTTATGCTCCTGAACTACCGTTTTCTTTTGCTTGATCCATGATCCGGTCAAGAATGTCCTTAAACATCTGCCCGAATAACAGTGTCTGTTCTTCAGTCAATTGCGCTTGACCATCGCTTTGTGTTGATGCGTTTGTCGCAACATTGGATCCGGTATTCCCACCTACAGAGTTTGAAGGTTCCATGGACTTGCTCCCTTAAAATTACCTACTGATAATTGTAATGTTTACCCTGCAAGAATAATACCGTAGTAACTACTGAGAACCTCCGCAAGCGTCTGATTTTACGTAGTTTCATCGTTTGTGGTTAACTTTCGTGGTTAATCCAGTTCGGGTTGATTTACTCTGCTGCATCAACATAATTTTGCTCATAATACCCGTCAGCATCACCGGTATAGGAAGCCCCGATTGTGCCAATCGGATTAAAGCTGAATTCACCCGAAAGTTCACGAAATGCCATCACATGCGAGGCAAGATTGTGCTCCTTCAAATATTGAGCCAGTGGCCGGCGGATCTCTGCCTGAGTAATGATTACCGGAGGTTTTGCATTAATTTCTTCGATATGACGGCGTTCTGCGACATCACGCAATAAGACGTCTGACAGTTCTGCATCGGGAATAAAGATCGCGTCTTCCTGTGTCAGATTGGTACAGTTCTTGATTGCTGTTTCAACCTGAGGCTCCAGCACATAGCCAGCGATCAGACGATTATCGTCGGCATAGTTTGCGCAAACCTGGCGGGCAAGTGCGAACCGTGCCTGCTCTGCCAACTGGTTGGCGCTACCGCCGCTTAATGTGCCCTCCAAGAGGGCTTCAAAAAGGATCCGCCGCGGGATCAACGGAACCCCGTCGTCCAGCAAGTTTCTCAAGACATTGAGCAATTGCACTGGTGAAAGGACTTGGGTAACCTGCGTTGCCAATTGATCATGCTCTTTTGCCAGATCGCGGATAATTTCCTGTACGGCTTTATAGCCAAGGATTTTTGATGATTTAGCGACCATATAATGTCCACCAAGGCGAGCGAGTAATTCGCCCATCTCGATAACTTCAACATCTAATTCAGCTAGAAGTCTGCCGTGCGCCTCTTCGATCCAGTAGGCCGATTTAAGCGGCCAATGGGATTCAACAGGCACGATTGGAAGCTCATTGATTTCGAGAATATCCGGATCACAGATGACGACTTTCACACCATCTGGAATAGTGGCACTGAATACCGGAACATCGTCCAGTGAAACAATCATAGTGGCAGGATCAATCATCTCATCTAAGCTCACTCCAAACCGCGGCAAATTTATCCCGGTACGCTGATATCCGCGACGTAGGCTGCGTTCTCGCTGCACGATGAACAATTCACGGTCAAACTTCTGGTAGATTTCATTGCCCACTGCAATCTTGAACACATCATCTTGCTGAACTGTAATTGACTGGTCAGCGTCCTCATCATTTACAGGTAAGCCTTTCGTAATACGATCGTATTCCTTTTTGTCATTTTCCTGCTCTGACTGCTCTCGCTTTCGAAGGAAATATCCTCCAACAATGAGTAACAATGACATTGCAAGGAAAATCTCCGTAGGAAATCCCGGGATAAAGCCAAGGAAAGCGATCAGGAAAGCGCCAATGAACAACGACTTTGACTGGCCAACAAGCTGTTCGGTAATATCCGTACCCAGATCATTATGTTTGTCTGTAGTTACACGGGTAATAATCGTACCGGCACAAATCGCCATGATCAGAGCTGGAAGCTGGCTGACCAAGCCATCACCAATTGTCAGGAGAGAATATACCTGACCGGCTTCTGCGGCTGACAATCCGCTATTGAGAACGCCAATCGATATGCCACCCAACAGGTTTATCGCAATGATAACAAGACCAGCAATAGCATCGCCTTTGACAAATTTCATGGCTCCGTCCATTGCGCCAAAGAACTGGTTTTCTTTCTCTAGCGATTTGCGGCGAGCGCTTGCCTGTTCCGGTGTAATGTCACCGGCGCGCAATTCAGAATCGATGCTCATCTGACGACCAGGCAGTGCGTCCAGCGTAAATCTGGCTGCAACTTCAGCAACCCGTTCAGAACCCTTGGTAATCACAATGAACTGTACCGTGGTGATGATCAAAAAGATCACCATGCCAACGATGATACTGCCCTGCGTTGCAAAAGTCCCAAATGTTTCAACAATCTGGCCGGCATCTGCCTGTGACAGGATCATGCGTGTGGTGGAAACCGAAACTGCAAGCCTGAAAGTAGTTGCAATCAATATGATTGCCGGAAAGGCAGAAAAATCATCCGGTCGTTTGAGATAAACTGCAACGATCAAAATCATTACGGTTAGCGAGATATTCAACACGATTAGTGCATCGATCAATAGCGTTGGTAGCGGAATGATCATTACCAAAATGATCAACATCAACATGCCAACCAGTGCTAGGTCCTGACGACCACGGAAGAGGCTCAACAGTTTCATTGTTCTCTCCTGGTCATAAAGTTGCGGAATTTATCAAGCCAGGCACGCGCATCAGACAGTTTTCTTACTTTCATGGCGATTATGCTGCGATAGAGATATGTAAAACCCGATGCTGCTTCGTCATTTGTATTTTCTGAATGTGCTTCAATTTCCTGTAGAATAAAATCTGCCTGTTCCCAGCGACCAAGTTTCATCAAGGCTCTGGCAAGCAGGCGCGCTGCGTTAATGTCTTCTGGGTTGGTTTTTCTAACCATCATTAAATAAGGGACAGCTTCAGCTGGTCTGCCATATCGGATTTGAACAGCCGCAAGAGCCAATAATGTTTCTCGTTCAGCAACATCCAACTTTGGTCTTGAGGATTGTAAATTTACATCAAGATTTTCCGGAGACGTTATGCCAGGTGCTTTAACCGCCTGAACATTACCGCTGGAAGCATGGTTCAGCAGGAGAGCAGACGTTTTAACTGGCTGAGCGTTGACCGGCTCTTCATTTCTATCATGCGGCTGGTTGTTGCCGCGCACATTTTCATTGGGACTGACCGTCTCAGAATTTTTAACGAACTGTTGCAACGCCATTATGCACTTCCCTTCAATTCGTCTGTTTCTGTTTGAATTCCATCAACCAACAACAATCGGCGAATGTGTTCTCTGAGCATAATTGTGCACAGGCGAGAGGTTTCATCCTCTCCGTCCATTTCTTCGATTTTCTGAATGGTGGATAAAAGCCGGGTTAGCTCTCCTACCATCTGGTCCCGTTTGCGCCCGGCAAGGGCTTGCAGTTCAGTATCAGCAACCTCAGTTGCAGACGTAAGGTGTTTGGTTTTTTTGGTCCGAATTTTGAAGTTGTCAGCCAAACGTGAGCGGACCTGCTGAACGACGCCAAGATTAACCGCCGCATTAGACGGACGTGCTTGCGTTGCATGCTGTAATCCCTGAGTGGGGTTACGATCAATTGCAGCCTGATTTCCGGTACCAATCCTAGACATTGAA
Organism: Pseudomonadota bacterium; assembly: GCA_039814425.1. GTDB lineage: Bacteria > Pseudomonadota > Alphaproteobacteria > Rhizobiales > Rhizobiaceae > JAALLB01. Next base: position 69,536 of record JBCCBE010000002.1, on the reverse strand, counting down.
CCCCTACTCAAAACATATTCGGTTAGTCAAAAGACTTGCAAACTTCGTGCCAATTGCGGCCAGTAGCGCCTTAATAGGTTAACGAGATGAAGGTTCCATCGCGTTCAATTTTCACGCTCGTGGCATCGATTGATACGACTTTCCATCCATCCGGCAGACTGGATCCAACCGTTGCAACGGTTCCGTCTTTAAGGAATGCTGTTGGTTGATCATCCAACCAAACTGATTTTACTTCAGGGAGGTTTCGGTCCAGGGTTGTTCTGCTTACATCCCGTATCAGCTGCGGGAAATTTTGCTTGGTATCATACCATCGCAGGAATGCATTCCAGCTCGTGACTTCTGCATCTGATATGCTTCCTTGGATCCTGATTGTTTCCGCAGAGGCGCTTGATACCTTCAATCGATGATTAAGTTTCAAGTCTTCCAATTTGGTCCTGATAGTCCAGGCAAAAGCATCTGCATCATTTTGATTTGAATCTACTCCACGTCCCAGCAAACCAGAACTACTGATGATCATCTGGGGATTGAGGCTGCTTAAAGCTCTAGACCCGGCGTCCGCAATACCAAAAAACAGACCTGAAAAAAGACTATAAACAATCGGCAGCATTGCAACCAGACAAACAAGTGCGAATAAGCGCAATCCCGGCTTTATGAAACTCTTTGGGTCGGCAATCCGGTTTATTGCAATCTCGGTATTCGCAGCAGAAAACGTCTCACCGGCATCCAAATCAACATATTGGCCTACCTCAACAATAGATCCATCTTCCAGAACAATACGCTCTTCAACCGGCGTTATGCGAATTTGTGCCAAAATGTTCTTCGGTAATTCTACATGGACATGATGCGGTGCAAGTGCATCTGCAAACAACACAATATCATTGTTGGCATCCGAACCAATCGTGATTTCTCCAGCTGTTTGCTGTAGTTTTACGCCCGCATGTGCACCATTGGTTACCACTATCGTAAAATGTCCGAAATTTCGGGCCTGATTACCCGCATTCTTGATAAGATAACCAAAATCGGTTGAACGTTCCGACAAGCCATCCTGAATTCGATTTACCATTGTATTTTCCGACTGCATTTGTGGCATCTCCACGGGTATATTTGCGAGACAGACGCCCGTAGGCGTCTGAATTTACTGTTAAAACCGCCTACTGAGGACGCTGCTTCATAGCGTAAAGATCAGCACCTTTTTTGGTCGTAATTGTCAGTGTCTGACTTGCTTCCTTCAGGGCATAATCAAATGCCTGGTTAAGCTCCTGGTTTCCGTTACCACTTCCACCGGCTGCGGTAGCACCACCAGCTCCGTTTGTGGCGTCAATTGCATTACTTCCGCTCATGAGAGTCTCCATTTCTAAGTTTGTGTTTCGTTTCAGTTTCTACCCTGCGTCAACCTGCAGGCGGCCGATTGGAAATGTGGTCTAACGCTTGTTAATTGCCGACATGTCCAAAACGGATCACTTTGACTTTGCTTTTTCGATTTTCGTGATTTTTGTTGTAGGATTCTGCTAGCAGCTCAATACCGGCGATATAACTGACCGGGCCGTTTACAATCAGCGAGTTACTGTCTTCAACGTAGGACAGATCAAATGCCTTTGAATTCATCCCGGCATTCAACATAGCAACATCCAGTGTTTCCATGTCCATGGCACCCAGATAAATCAGCCTGCTGGTGTTTTCTGAGCCAACTGAGACAAACAATTGCTTTTGTTGAAAATGCCATTTCAAATCAAACTGCGGTGCTATCCGTGGCATAATCTGACCAAGATCAAGCGGCAGCGTTTTCTGCTTTAACTTACCACGCACCCGCTTTGTAATCGTGATTTCGTAGCCGTTACGACGCGCAGCCTCTCGAAGAAACTCCGGGAGATCTTGATCAATAACATGCACGCTGTGGCCACTACCGGTTTCAAACTGATGGGTTGAAACTGAAGCAGCCTGTGTTTCCCCAACCGGCTGCGATGCATGGGTTTGCAGCGGATACAACACTGCAATTGTCGTAAGAACTGATAGAATTTTCAAATGTAACATAGCTCTACCTAAACCGTATTCTGTGATGATCCGGGTTGGATCATCGTCTGGGAAGATGCGCTACCCATATGAGAAATCCCAAGTGAGCGGGCAATACGCACCAAATCGCTGAGGGTGTTGGAACTTGTTTTTCTACGAATATTGAGGCGATGCGTTTCCACGGTACGCACCGAAAGATCATACTGATTTGCAATCTCTTTATTGCAAAGACCATTTGACAACAGCGCCAGAATATCAAGTTCACGCCCGGTCAAACCATAAGCGTTGGATTGATCGATATTATCTTTTTTGATCCGGAATATTATCTCTGTCAGGTTCTTTGAGAAAAATGTTGCATCCGCCAGGACTGTCTTCACAGCGGCGGAATATTCTTCGGAGCTGGCTAATTGGCCGATGAAACCGTCAGTTCCACATTTGTTGAATTCGCTAAGCACACTTAAGTCTTCAGAAACGTAACAGATGATGACCTTGGTTTCAGGATTGGATTTTTTGGCGCGTCGGATAACTTCAAAAATATCGCTTCCTGGAAGCGTCGCATTTGTAAGCAAAACGCTGTGTTGGTGATTTTCACACGCATAAAGAGCTGACTCACCATCACCTGCTTCGGCCACAACACTGCAAAAACCATCGCTTTCCAGAAACTGACGCAACCCTTCTCTGACTATAGGATGCGAGTCGACTACGATTACTTGAGTTTTTTCTATATCCATTGTGTTTCTGCGACCTCTCATTGCGAGGCGTGCCAAAAAGACACGCAGTTATCGTTCGCAGTTCACCATTCAATATCCGTGCCAATTGCCGGATATTTACCGTAGAATATACATACTACTGAGAATTGAGGTTGGGATTTTGGGGTTATTTAATTGTGAATTTCATAGCCAGAAAAATCTGGTAAGGCTTTGGAATTAAGAATTAATTTTATTAGACTAAGTCTCAAATTTTCTTTTTCCAGAGCATTCTTGCACAGATTTTCCGGTACATATATTAAATCGCCGACTTTTTTTAGGCTGATTTCGAACCGTGGTGCATCATCCTGAAATAACCCACCTTCTAGGATAATAATTCGGATAGCGTCGATATCCTGGTATGCAGTAAGCGGAAAATTGATCTGCATAGCCATTTTGTTGAGAAACTGATGGAACGTTAAAATTTCACCAGACCAATAAGACGGGGGCGAGGTATCGCCACGAAACTTGAAGTTTCTACGCTCCCTTGATTTTCTAAATTGCATGGTGCTGTCCATACAATCCACCCATCCTAGTTATAAATCGCTCCGACTGGATCAACAATCGGTCAATTCGGTTACAATTCATTGTTAACTATTTGTAAACTTATTGGTCAACAACAACAACAACGAAGACTACGTAGGTATGAAAGACGGATTAGTCGTGAACAAAAAAAGAAGGCCCGGGGGCCTTCTGGTAGTTCTCTACTTAGCGATTTGCTTAGTAGTTAACTGATGCATATTCTTTCGCATTGGTTACTGCATTATGCGTAGAACCAACCGCGTGGTTTGCATCTTTTGTTGAACAATCGTGATCACCTTTATCGAGCATGCCGATAAGTTGCTCTAGTAGTGACATGATCTGCTGTAGAATTGCTCCGATGTCAGCACTACCGGTAGAAGAAGTCGATCCTGTACCGTGCCCGCCAGAAACAGATCCTGATCCGCTACCGCCAGAGACTGCGCCATGACCGCCACCAGTTTTTCCTGAACCACCACCAGCGTTCAAAGAATTAAGCAACTGGTGCAACAATCCTGAAATCTGACTGAACAAAGCGCCAATTTCATTGGTATTTCCAGAAGCACCACCATTGCCGAAGGAAACAGTCTGGTTAGCAATCTTGTTGACGTTGTTGATAGCAATATTGATGTTTGATTTCACACCGGCCAGGGCTGCACCCTGACGACCACCAAAGCCACCAAAGTTTTTGTTGATTGTAACATCAACATCAACATTGACCTTGCCTGAAGGACCGCGAGGACCTTGTGGACCACGATCACCCTTGTCGCCTTTGTCACCTTTAGGACCCTGGGCACCAGTATCGCCTTTGTCGCCTTTGTCACCTTTAGGACCCTGGGCACCAGTATCGCCTTTGTCGCCTTTGTCGCCTTTAGGACCCTGGGCACCAGTATCACCTTTGTCGCCCTTGTCACCTTTAGGACCTTGAGCACCAGTGTCGCCTTTGTCACCTTTAGGACCTTGGGCACCAGTGTCGCCTTTGTCACCTTTAGGACCTTGGGCACCAGTATCGCCTTTGTCACCCTTAGGACCTTGGGCACCAGTATCGCCTTTGTCACCCTTAGGACCTTGGGCACCAGTATCGCCTTTGTCACCCTTAGGACCTTGAGCACCAGTATCGCCTTTGTCACCTTTTAGGAAATGGCGTAGTTCATTTTCAGAAACTTTATGGTCTCCGTTTTTGTCTGCACTTGGGAATAATGCAGTACGCAATTCATCATTGCTGATGTTGCCATCTTTGTTTTTATCCGCTTCTGCCTGTACGCCATCTTTACCATCGCGTCCTGCAGCACCGGTATCACCTTTTTCACCCTTAGCACCACGTGCTCCAGTGTCACCCTTAGGACCCTGAGCGCCTGTGTCGCCTTTAGGACCTTGAGCACCTGTATTACCCTTAGGACCTTGAGCGCCTGTGTCGCCTTTAGGACCTTGAGCACCTGTATGACCCTTAGGGCCTTGAGCGCCTGTATCGCCTTTAGGACCTTGAGCACCTGTATTACCCTTAGGACCTTGAGCGCCTGTGTTACCTTTTGGCCCGGCTGGTCCTTGTGGACCTGGCTTTGAGGATTTGATAATGATTGTGTTAACTTTTTTCGTGAAGCCAGTAGGCTTATGAACATTTCCCGTTACGTTGGTTTTTGTTTGTAATGCAACGTTTGCGGGTTTTCCAAGATATACCATTGCTCGATTCCTTACGTTTTAATAATCCCGACCATTCCCGTGGGATGTCGTGGAGCAAACATGAACCAAGCCATGGAATTTATATATTTGTGACTATTACCGAAAAATCCGGATGATTACGTAGATCACCTAGGTAGTCTGAACGGGTACAAGCAGAACTTGCTCAACACGGTCAAAATACTCTTTGTTATGCGCGCATATTTGCGCCATTTGCATCATAAATCGGCGAACCGAGAATTTCCGCTGAGTAGAACTTGCCTAATATCTCGACTTCAATGCCTTTTCCCGGAACAGCGTGTTCAGCTGCCAGATACCCCATCGCCATGGATTTTTGTGCATAGTGCGCATAGCCGCCCGATGAGACATAACCAACAGCCTCACCGCCTTTCAAAACCGCCTCATCCCCAGATACATCGATCCCGTCTACATCAATTACCATCGTTACGAGTTTGCGATCAGCTCCTTGATCGCGGATTTCCTGAGTGGCCTGTTTACCGACAAAGTCTTTTTTCCAGTTGATAAAGACATCCATTCCTGACTGAACTGCATTAAAGTCCGGGCGATAATCAAGTGTCCAAACACCCCAGCCTTTTTCCAGCCGCATGCTCATCAAAGCGCGCGCGCCATACCATTGATACCCTAAATCGCCGCCAGCCTTTTCGATTGCATCCGCCAGTTTGCGCAAAAAAAGCGGTTTACAATAAATTTCATAGCCCAATTCACCTGAGAAACTGATCCGATTTAGAATGACCGGCACATCGCCAACAAAAGTCTGGCGCAAATCGCGGAATTTGAATGCTTCAGCGCTAACATCCTCTCGCGTGATACATTGAAGAAGCTCACGCGATTTTGGACCAGAAATTGCAATCCCGTGCCAATCATCGGATATGTTTGAATAGCTGACATCATCCGGCAGATCTTTTTCAAACCAGCGCCGATGCGCTTCTTGCATCGCGCCGGAACCAAACAAAATGAAGTGATCTTCTGCTAAACAGGCAACCGTTAGATCACCATAAAGACGCCCTTTGGGTGTCAACATTGGGGTTAGGGCAAGCCGTCCTGGCTTTGGAACAAAACCAGCCAAAATATGATTCAGGTAAGTGCGTGCGCCTGAACCTTTAAACTCATGTTTTGCAAAGTTTGCGATTTCGATCCCGCCAACATTTTCACGAACCGCTTTTACCTCGCGCGCCACGTATTCATGACTGCGGTTGCGCTCAAAGGTAGGGTCTTCGTGTGCATCCTCAGCACTATCTGCAAACCAAAGTGCGTTTTCCAAACCGAAACCCTGATCCATACGAGCACCTTTTGCTACAAGATGATCATAGAGCGCAGTTGTCTTTTGCATCCGCCCTTTCGGCAAGGTCTCATTTGGGAAAGTCATGACAAACCGGCGTTCATAATTTTCTGTTGATTTGATGGTGCCCCAGTCCGGGGTTGCCCAATCGCCAAAGCGCGCAACATCCATTGCCCAGACATCAATTGAAGGTTCGCCGTCGATCATCCATTCTGCCATCGTGAGACCAACGCCGCCGCCCTGACAGAACCCTGCCATCACACCAACTGCACACCAGTAATTTGTCATTCCCGGCACTGGGCCGATCATCGGGTTACCATCTGGTCCAAATGTAAACGGTCCGTTGATCGCATCTTTGATACCCGCCTGTCCCAGGGCAGGGATCCGCTCAAAGGCCAGTTCAAGTCGATCCGCGATATTTTCAAGTTGCGGAGGCAAGAGTTCATGCCCAAAGTCCCACGGTGTACCGTCCACCTTCCAAGGAGTGCCGACCGGTTCATAGGTTCCAATCAACATGCCCTCTCGTTCCTGGCGGAAATAGAGATTTGCTTCATAGTCAATGCCACAAGGTAATCGCTCAGGATGATTGGCGACTGCATCGATACGTTCTGTGAGCAGGTAATGATGTTCCATCGGCTGAACCGGAACGTTTACTCCCTGCATTTGCCCAACTTCACGCGCCCATAGGCCGCCGCAATTGACAATAATCTCAGCATTAATGTTTCCCCGTGGGGTAACCACTTCCCAGGAGCCATCCTTGTGCTGAAGAGTTTCCTTCACCGGTGTGTGTGTAAAGTATTGCGCACCATGAACCCGGGCCGCCTTGGCAAATGCATACGTCGCACCAGATGGGTCCAGGTCCCCATCCTGATCATCCCACAGCGCTGCAAGATAGTGTTTTGGATCAATCAGAGGATGGCGATCAGCAACTTCTTGCGGAGAAATAAACTCCTGATGCAGTCCCATATAACGGGCTTTAGAACGCTCCCGTTTCAAGTAATCATACCAGGCTTTATCAGACGCAAGATAAAATCCACCGGTCATGTGCAAGCCAACAGAGTGGCCGGATGTTTCTTCGATCTCTTTATAAAGATCAATCGTATAGCCTTGCAGACGCGAAATGTTTGGGTCTGAGCTGATTGTGTGGATTTGCCCTGCTGCGTGCCAGGAGGAACCAGAGGTTAGTTCGTCGCGCTCAAGCAGGACGACATCTTTCCAGCCGAATTTTGCTAGGTGAAAGAGTATAGAGCATCCAACAACACCGCCGCCTATAACGACAACTTTTGCGTGGCTTGGTAGTTGTTTCCTATTTAGAGCGGTTTCTTCTTTTTGAATGGATGGCATAAGTATTTCCTTTTGTATTTCTAGTACCAGGCTTCAGGAATTTCCTGTTTCCGACGGGTCACGTATTCTTCAAGTTCTTCCCGTTTGGCTTGATCCAGAGCGGGGGTTTCATAATCCTTCAGCATTTGGTTCCAACGTTCGAATGCGCGGCGCCGCATGTCCTTGGAACCACCCTCTTCCCAGCTCTCAACGTTTTCGCTATCGGAAAGGGCTGGCTCATAAAAGGCTTTAGGATAATTTCTCATAGTATGGCCTGAACCAAGGAAATGACCGCCGGGGGCCACTTCTTCGTAGGCATCCTTTGCAAAGGCTTCATCGGACAAGTCCAGGCCCAGATCGAGTACCTTTTGATATGACCCAAGACGGTCTGCATCCATGATTAGCTTTTCAAATCCAGTGCATAACCCGCCTTCCATCCAGCCCGCCGCATGCAACACGAAGTTTGCACCTGCCAACATGGTTGAATGCATCGAATCTGCTGACTCATAAGCTGCTTGTGCATCTTCGATTTTTGACGCGGTAAGCGACCCGCCGCAACGAAGTGGCAAACCGGCCCGGCGGGCTAATTGACCAATCGCATAATTCGAGATAACCGGTTCCGGCATCCCAAACGTAGGTGCCCCAGATTTCAGCGACATTGAAGACAGAAAATTTCCCAGGATAAAGGGTGCGCCCGGTTTTACCAATTGAGAAAACGCACAAACCATTAGCGCTTCAGCCATCGCCTGCGTAACAGAAGCTGTGGTTGAGACCGGGCCCATTGCGCCGGATAATATGAACGGAACCACCACAATGCCCTGACCACGACTGCAATAGGTTTGAACCGCCTGCGTGACTACTTTATCCACTAGCAATGGTGAATTTGTATTCACATTGCCCATGATGACGCATTTTTCCTCCATGACGTCTTTGCCATGGAGAATTTCTGCCATATCAACACTGTCCTGCGCACGCGTCATTTCAGTGATTGCACCAAGGTGCGGTTTGTCTGAGAGCGTCATATGCGCCAACACCATATCAAGGTGGCGATGGCTTACCGGCACATCACAGGGTTCGCAGATCACAAGGCCTGTGTGATGCAGATTTGGATGCATATAGGCAAGCTTTACAAGCTTTTGAAAACTTTCCATATCGCCATATCGGCGACCGCCTTCAAGATCACGGACAAATGGCGCCCCATAGATCGGAGCAAAGACCTGATTAGTTCCCCCAATGGTAACATTGCGGTTTGGGTTTCTGGCATGTTGGATAAATTCACTCGGCGCTTTTCTGCACTGGGCCCGTACCCAGTCAGCTGGTGCTTTTATAATGTCGCCATCAATTTTAACGCCATCACCCGCAACCTTACGCCAAATCTCAAGCGCTTCTGGGTCATCGCGAAACGCAATGCCGACTTCCTGCATTAACCAATCAACATGAGAGTCCAGCTTTCTAAGCGCTTCATCATCTAGAATATTGAAAAATGGCAAGGTACGACGAACAAATGGTGATGGTATTGCAGATTTCTCCACGTCAATGCGAGACTTCGAATTTCGTGATCTTCGCGGCAATTTATGTCCCCCGAATTTATTCTTGCACTGTATAGGCATACTCAAGACTTGTGACCCTTGAAAAAGACAATGATTTGGATAATCTGGAGTTATGCAAGAACTCTGGAAGCTTACCGCATCGCCACGCCATCTTATGGTTTTTGAGGCTGCCGCAAGAACTGGCTCCTTTACGCTTGCTGCGCGGGAATTGAATGTTCAACAGCCTGCGGTAAGTGCTGCCATCAAACAGATAGAAGCATCTTTGGGAGTATTGCTGTTTAAGCGCAGTCACAAGCGGGTCGAACTAACAGCGGCCGGAGGGCGTTTGTTTTCTGATGTTACCGGAGGCTTTGACCAGATTTTACAATCAGCAAAGGGTATCCATCAGCGCGCACGCAAGGAGCATGTGACGCTTTCAGCCTCCACTGCATTTGCTTACTATTGGATGGTGCCGCGACTTGCCGATCTGCATGCCATGCACCCGGAGATCGACCTGCGGCTGCAAACAAGTGACCATGAACCGGATATTGATGCCGAAGGTCTCAGCCTTGCAATCCGCAGGGGTAATGGGACCTGGCGGGGATGCGATTCTGTCCTGATCGCAGAAGAAATTATTTTCCCAATTGCCAGTCCATCGGTAATGGCAAACTCTAAGGATTTGAGTGCTGTGGGCGCCTTACTGCAGGAACGTTTGATACATCTTGAAGAACCAATCCGTGACCGCCCGACCTGGTCGCAATGGTTTGCCCATCACGGTTTCAGCGATCAGCCGCCGGATGCAGGATTGAGGCTCAACGATTATGCTTTGGTTTTGCAGGCAGCTATTGCAGGTGAAGGCTTTGCATTTGGGTGGGAGCACGTAACGCGCAAACTTATTGAGCAAGGACTTCTGGCGGGAAAACCGGAATGGACGTGGAAAACGGGTAAAGGATTTTACCTCGTATGGTCAAGAAATTCAGGTCTTATTCAACAGGCACAAGAGGTGAAGCAATGGATGCTGGAAAATGCAAAAAAAGATAGGGATGAAACTCTCTTTTAGACTTGGAAATTGCCATGAAACTCATTCATATATCCGATATTCACATCAATCCCTCCCCTATTCTGGGGGATGATTCTATTGGAAATTTTAAAGCCTGTTTGGCTCATGTTTCCAAGTATCATAGGGATGCCGATATGGTAGTGATTACGGGAGATTTAACCCATCACGGGCAGGATCAGTCCTATGCTGAGCTTAAAATGCTACTTAATGATTGGGACATGACAACCACTCTAATGATCGGAAATCATGATGATCGTGAGCGATTCAAAAACTTTTTCCCGCATGTGCAGACAGATGAAATGGGCTATGTCCAATACACCACCAACATCGGTGTTAGGGAATTTCTGTTTCTGGACACTGTGGCGGAAGGTTCCCATGCAGGCCACTATGGTTCTGATCGGCAAATGTGGCTACGCAAGCAGTTGAAGGCCGCAGAAAAAGCGGAGCGATCCGTTTTTCTGTTTATGCATCATAACCCGGTGGAAGTCGGAGTACCGTCCTGTGACACCATTGGCATGGTTGAAGATGGCGAGGCATTTCGCACGATATTGAAAGAATTTCAGTCAATCATTCGTCACATTTTTTTTGGCCATTGCCATTATATTCTTTCTGGTAGCGTGTGTGGAATCCCTTTCTCAGCGCCCCGCTCCACTTCCCATCCTTGTGTGCCGGATTTTGAACCGCTGGACCGGATTGGCATAGCTCCGCTTTCTCCGAGTTATAATGTCTGCTTGCTAAGCTCTGAGGCCACTATCATTCATACGATTGAATTTCTTGAAGATGACAAGACGCAATGGCTGGAAATGAAACCGGATGGCTGGATCGAAGATGACACGCCAATAAAGGATTAATCTTTCTGCTTTTGCAGTTTAAGATGCTTTGAGGCTTCTTCCCGACTTTCGAAAATATGTGGTGGAATCGATCTGTTTTTAAAATCGCGCCCAAGCTTCTGGCGTAGGAAAGCGCTCGTCGTATAGTGGGTGGAAGTCAGATAATAATCATATTCCAACTGCCCAAGCAGGTTCATGAACTTGCTGGAAAGACGCGGTGCTATTGAAATACCATCATAGTTTGCAACAATATCAACCTTGTGGCCCAAACCGGTAAAGAAACCATTCATTTCCTTATCAATGCTTGCCAACTCGTCTTTTGTAGACACATCCAGACCACTCATGTTCGCGTATACAATATTGGTGTCTTCATCGTAAACCAACCGGTCCTTGATCGGAATATCCAGCATTTCCTTGCGCAGCTTCATCGCCTGGTCTTCAAAAATCCTTGGATCCATCAACGCCGGTTTATTCATGATAGGGATGAAATCCATCAGGTCCAGAATCTGAGACTGGAGATCTATTCCCGGTGCAATCTCGATCAACTCCAAGCCATTTTCAGTCAGTTTGAAAACGCAACGCTCAGTGATGTAAAATACCTCTCGTCCGCTTTCAGCTGTAAACGGACCATTGAATGTAATCTGTTCCACATCCTTGATGAATTTCCGACTGCGCCCTTCCCGCAGTATTTCAAGTTTTCCATCTCCTACTTTGACCCGTAAACCCCCAGCGGTGAACGTTCCTACGAACAAAACTTTTCGGGCATTTTGTGAAATGTTAATAAACCCGCCTGCGCCTGCAAACCTATCCTTGAAACGGCTGACATTCACGTTTCCATATTGATCGGTTTCCGCCATCCCAAGACATGCAAGGTCAAGCCCGCCACCATCGTAAAAATCAAACTGTTGATTGGTTTGAATGATTGCGCTGGCATTGATCGCGGCACCAAAATCAAGCCCGGACTGAGGTACGCCACCATGAACACCGGCTTCGGTTGTCAGTGTGATACAGTCGATGATGTTTTCTTCATTGGCCACCGAACCTACACCCTCTGGCATCCCTATTCCCAGATTGACAATCCCATTTACTGGAAGCTCCATAGTGGCTCGGCGTGCGATCACCTTACGCTCTGTTAAGTCCATTGGCTGCAATGCATCGACCAGAGATTTCATGCGACCAGAAAAGCCGTGATTATAGCGCGTCTGGAACGTCTGGGCGTGTTCATCTGGTTCAGAAATTACCACACAGTCCACCAGATTACCTGGAACAATAACTTCCTTTGGCATTAAGGAGCCGGGTGCCGCAACGCGTTCTACTTGGGCAATCACCAGGCCGCCAGAATTTTTTGCAGCCATGGCAATCGGCAACATATCAAGCGTCAGCGCTTCGCGTTCCATGGTGATGTTGCCAAGCGGGTCTGCTGTTGTACCTCGAATGAGGGCCACATTTACGGGAATGGACTTATAAAACAACCATTCCTCTCCGGCAATTTCTTGAACTTCTACTAAAGGTTCCTTAGTCCGGGAATTTATCGCACCACCGGATTGGCGTGGATCAACAAACGTGTGCAAACCGACTTTTGAAAACATCCCTGGCTTGCCAGAAGCGATATCGCGATAAAGCTGCGAAATACAGCCAAGCGGCAGGTTGTAGGCTTCGATTTCTTCACTCATCGCCAGGGCACCAAGCTTGGGAACCAACGACCAGTGTCCCCCAATCGCCCGTCTGACAAGGCCTTTGTGGGCAAGCCTGTTTAAGCCGCGATCCTTGCCATCGCCCGGCGCAGCAGCGAACAAGAGTGAGATGTCTTTGGGCGCAATGCGGGTGAGGTAGCTTTCCTCAATACCGCGCAACAGACTTTCAGGTGTTCCAATGCCCACAAACCCGGAGACACAAACTGTGTCACCATCTGCAATCGTGGCAATTGCATCTTCCAGCGACACGACCTTGTCGACCATCTGCTACCTCCTCGGATATCCAAAGCTTGCAATAGTCAGACTATATTTTCTTTAGTTCAGGTTTACCAGCGTTCTCGTCGAGCCATTCGATCAGTCCACCGGCCACAACCCCTTGTGCCTTGGAACTTACAAACACGCCTACATGACCACCGGGAAATCCAATCTCCTGGTACATATCATTTGAAACGAATTGAGACAGGGCTTTGGAGCAACTGACCGGGATAATATGGTCTTGATGCGCAAAAATATTTAAGACCGGACAAGCAATTTTTGAAAGGTCAACTTTTTCGCCCAGAACCTTAAACTCGCCTTTAACGAGCTTGTTTTCCCGATACAGGTCATTTAGCCATTGCCGGGCCAGTTCACCTGGATGATCGGGCCTGTCAGCAATCCATTTTTCCATGCGCAGAAAATTTAAGATAGCATCCTTGCGCCCTTCCAGCCTAGCCAGACCCAAGTTGTATTTGGTCATGGAATTAATCGGCGTCAGAGATGAAAAAACCGCACCTGTCATCTCGCCGGGCAACATGCCATAGGTCTCAATTATTAAATCGACATCCTGTTTATCAAGGTTTCCGATCCAGCGGTTCAAAAACCCTTCACCAAGCCAAAAACTTTCCTTATCGCCATGAAAGTCAATCGGCGTAATTGCCAAGGCAAGGCCAGAAAACAATTCCGGCCGTAGCGCTGCCAACATGGCAGCAAACGTTCCACCTTCGCAAATTCCAAACAGACATACAGGCTTTCCGCCATGCGCGTTGACAACATGCTCTACGCAAGAAGCCAGATAAAGATCCACATAATCATCAAAATTCAAATACTGATCGGCTCGGGTGGGATTGCCCCAGTCTACGACATATACATCAATGCCAGCAGCCAGCATGTTGCGGACAAGTGATCGATCTTCCTGAAGATCGATCATGCTCTGACGTCCAAATAATCCATAACAGATAATAACCGGTGGGATATCAGTACGGCGTTCTACTACCGGTTCGTATCTGAATAATCGAACCTTATCGATTTCATACTCGGTGGAACAGGATGCTTCTGAAATACGGACATCCTTGTCCGAAACGCCGGCTAGAAACTCACTGGATTTCAGGGCTTTGGCGCTTTTGTCCAGGATTTGTTTTACCGCAACACCCCAGGCTTCCATCGCGACTTCAACATCGTCCCTTGCCTCTTGATTGTCCGTGATCACTCACGACCTCCTTTGAAGGTTGCCAGTTCACGTTTGAGTTCGCGCAATTCCCGGCGCAATTGATGCACGGTCAAAACGAGATCATCGATTTCGGTGCGCGTTGGCATCTGCCAATTTTCACTCCACTTTTCTGCTATGTCGCGCTGGCGCGCCCTGATCTCGGTTGATGCCCGGATAATACGTTTTTGAGCATCAAGAAAACTGGCACTACCCTGCGCTTCCAACAGCGCTGCATTTGCTGAAACCAGCCATGCATCCAATGCACCATCCACGTTCCCCGACTTAAGATCATCGATCGTGTATTTTTCGCTAAACGTTGCATAGGCAGCGGTCCACGCTTCTTGCATAACAGATGCCATATCAGCAGCGGCCTTTTGAAAATCAAGCGTTTCACGCCAGGCATTTGCTGCTGATTGTTGCGGCATCATAAGATCTGCAAATTGCGGACCATTGGCAATTGATTCAAGCATCACTCTTAACTGATCCGGTCCATAAACAGACCATTTTTGCGGATCGAGCATTGCAAAGAACGCATCTTTTCCAGATGAGAAGTCATAGCCCGCAGATGGCTGGGGCATGGTCATGTCTGGCATTTCCCAGGTTGGAGCCCAGGCTTTTAAAAATGATTGCCAGGCTACAAACGGATTACTCTCATCGGGCTTTTTTACGGCTGGGTTCATGGCATCCATTGAGGTTTTGAAATGGTCTGCCATCTGTGTCTGTGACTTTATAAATGCTTCTTGTCCCTGCTTCCACAGGTCAACAAATTCATCAAAGCCTTGGTTTTTATCTACCATCTGTTTTCCCTACCCTAACACTTGCGCGATCGCGCTATTCTACATTTAAAGAGCCTGAGTATAAATATCGAGCGCTGCCTCATATGTCATCTCGCGCGGATTATTTACCAGCAGACGCTGCTGTTTCATCGCATCTTCAGCCAACATTGGCAGATTGTTATGATTAACTCCAACCTCCGCAAGCTTGCTCTTCATACCAAGATCCGGACCCATTTTCTTAAAGCCTTCAATCATGGTTTCGCATCTTTCCTGCTCGGATTTACCAGCGCTGTCACGAAAGATAATCGGTGCAAGTTCAGCGTAGAGGCTTGAAGCTTCACTCATGTTGAAGTCCAGCACGTAGGGAAGAACCAATGCATTTGAAAGGCCATGAGGTACGTGAAAATGTCCGCCCAACGGATAAGCAAGCGCGTGGACTGCTGCAACCGGTGCATTCGCAAATGCCATGCCTGCCAGCATTGAGCCTAGCAACATATCAGAGCGTGCTTGACGATCTGTTGGTGTGTTGCAAGCTGTGTAAATGGCATTGCCAAGCAAATCGAGCGCCTGTCGAGCAAGCGTATCAGAAACAATATTCTTCTTATGCTTAGAAGTATATGCTTCAATCGCATGTACCATCGCATCGATGCCTGTTGCAGCGGTTACATGGGCTGGTAAACCAACTGTAAGTTCTGCATCCAGAACCGCCCAATCAGGCAGCAATTGATGAGAAACAACACCCTTCTTCTCACTTGATCCGGTTGTAACAATAGATATTGGCGTGACTTCAGATCCGGTACCTGCTGTCGTCGGCGCAAGCACCATTGGCAGGCGCCATCCTTTTACAAGTCCAACGCCGTACATCTCTTCAAGCGGTTGTTCAGAATCGATTAAAACAGCAATTAGCTTCGCCGTATCAAGAGAAGAGCCGCCGCCAACAGAAACGACACCGTCAACACCTTCGGACTTTGCTTGCTCAACAGCTTTCAAGATCATCGCTTCCGGCGGATCAGCAACCACGTCATCAATCACATGAATGCCAAGGCCAGCCTTTTTAATGCTCTCGATTGCAGCGTCTGCCAGGCCAAGCTCAAGAATGATCTTATCGGTTACAAATGCAATTTTCTTGCACCCCATATCTGCCATTAAACCACCGATTTTTGCGGTGCTGCCTACTTCACTGATAATGGATTTTGTCGTTTGAAATTGAAATGCGTGCATGGGTTCCTCAATGGTCTCTTAGAAATCTTCGTCTATGGTTTTCATGCCTTTAAGGCGTTCAGTCAGTTTCATATTTTCAGAATAATCCACCGGACAATCAATGATTGAAACACCACCATCATTGATAGCGGTTTCTATCGTGCCTATAAGGTCTTCGGTGCGATCGACCTTATAGCCAATTGCGCCAAAGCTTTCTGCAAATTTCACAAAATCAGGATTGGTGACATCAACGTGGCTCTTACGCCCAAACTCGCGCAATTGATGCCATTCGATCAGTCCGTATTTGTTATCATTGAAAATCAGCACCGTGATATTCAGGCCCAGTCGGACAGCAGTTTCTATTTCCTGATTGTTCATCATGAACCCGCTATCACCAGCAACCGCAAAAATATTGCGGTCTGGATAGACCAGTTTTGCAGCAATTGCTCCGGGAAGCGCTATTCCCATAGAGGCAAAACCATTTGAAATAATGCAAGTGTTAGGCCGCTCTGCCTGATACATTCGTGCCATCCACATTTTATGAGCGCCAACATCTGAAATAACAATATCTTCAGGGCTCAATACTTTGCGAATATCGCATATGATCTTCTGTGGTTTTACCGGAAAAGCCGTATCGTCTTTATGCCGATTTAATTCACTGACTATTTTGGACCGCAATTTTTTCATCGGAGCACGAGGGGCACTTTCACACCGTGCTGCGATCCGGTTCATAGAGTCTTTTACATCACCAATTACACCGGCTTCTACGATGTAATTGGTATCAACTTCTGCAGGTGAACCATCAATATGTATAACCCGCTTGTCGGCATTGGAATTCCAATGCGCAGGATCATATTCGACCATGTCGTAACCAATGCAGATTATAAGGTCCGCATCATCAATTCCGTAAGCAACCAGATCGTGTGCTTTAAGCCCAACAGTTCCAAGGCTCAATGGATGGGATGAAGGAATAACTCCCTTGGCCATGAACGTGGTTGCAACCGGCGAATTGATCGCCTCAGCAAAATTGATGAGGGCATCTTCAGCTTTGTGACGAATTATACCATTTCCAGCAATGATCACCGGGTTCTTTGCTTTGGATATCACTTCCGCTACCTGCGCGCACTTTCCACGCGGTGCCTCAGGCATTTGTGGTGATTGTACTTTCAAAGGTACTGCATCACCAACATCCATATCCGCTACGTTTTCCGGAAAATCGATAAAAGCAGCACCCGGTTTTTCTGCCTGGGCAAACTTGAAAGCCTTACGGATAATCTCAGGCACAATTTCCGGTTCACGGATTTGGGTCGAGTATTTGGAGATTGGTGCAAACAGATTTACCAAATCCAGTATCTGGTGGCTTTCCTTGTGCATTCGCGTTGTTGCACCCTGTCCGGCAATCGCAACAATCGGAGCACGATCCATATTTGCATCCGCAACGCCGGTTACCAGATTGGTCGCGCCCGGCCCCAGAGTAGACATGCAAACGCCAGCACGGCCGGTAAGCCTACCATATACATCTGCCATGAAAGCAGCAGCCTGTTCATGGCGGGTTATGATGAATTCAATCGGGGAATCAAGTAAAGCATCCATGATGGCAATATTTTCTTCACCAGGAATGCCAAAAATATATTCAACACCTTCTTGCTCAAGACATTTAACAAGTAGTTTGGCGGCGGTTTGTGGATGAGAGGAATTCAACTAAGTCTCCGTAATAGGACATGAGTGTAAAGCAGCAACGTAGAAAACGCCGCTCCCTAAAACTTATTAACATCTCCAACTCACGAAATCTAACTTTTGAAAAACTATTGGTAATGCAGTGCAGAACAGCATCTACACATAGTTAGTAAGTGCTTTTTTTATATCAAGGTGATGACCACCCAATTAGCTAATTTTGTGCATTGCAGTATTTTATGTTGCATTGCACAATTATTATGCTATATGTATTGAAAATCGGGGCTTAAAAGTCAGCGGGTTCCCGAACCGCTCAGACAAATAAGGCATACGCGCATGACCAAGACAATCGATACCAAAGAAACAATGGAACAGTCTAAAGAGTTCGTAACAAAGCACATTGCAAATTCTGAGAAATTTGTAGAAAGCATGATCGAATTTAATGCTGCTATGTTCAAAGGTGGCGAGACGCTCGCTAAAAAGGCATATGACAACTATGTTTCTAACGTTGCTGCTGCTTTTGATGGTGTTAAATCTCTTAATAAAACAAGCGACTTGCCAGACTTTTACAAAGTAGCAACCTCAAATATTGCAAATGCTTCAGAGCGCATCGCAGATCAAGCGAAAGGCTTTTCCGAGCTTTCAAGCAAAGTCATGAAAGATACCGCGGAAGCCGGTCGTAGTGCATACACAAAAGGTTTTTCCGGCAATCTCTAGATCACATCTCCTCCAACGATCTTAGTTTCGGAAACTAAAAGAAGTCGCCAATTCATTTGGCGGCTTTTTTTTGTAAACGCTTTCCTAGCAAAAACCGGTTATCATTAGTTCAGTCAATTTCTGCGGAATAAGAGTATAAGCATGGACAAGCAATCAGAACCGGACGGAAAAGAAAATCCGATCCTCATCCGCAAATATCCAAATCGCAGGCTCTATAATACAGCAACGAGTTCATATATTGTGCTTGATGATATTGTCGAGCTTGTCAAAACTAACAAATCATTCGTGATAATTGACAACAAATCGGGTGATGATATTACCCGTTCGATCCTCAATCAGGTCATTTATGAGCGCGAATCGGGGCAGAGTAATTTTCTGTTTCCTCTCGATGTCCAAAAGCAGTTGATCATGATGTATGACGATGCTTACGGCTCAATTATGCCGAGTTACTTTCGCGAGAGCATGAAAGCATTCAACTCGGAACGCGAAAAAATGAAAGAAGCCTTTGGTGAAATCGTCGGGCAGAACACCAATGCAATGGTGGAATTTGGCCAGGAAGTAGCGCGCAGAAACATGGAAATGTTCTCCCGTTCTTTCGATATGTTCAGCAAAATTAGCGGCCTTTCACCGGCTGATGTTTCATCAAAGGAGGCAGAAGAACAATCCTCTAACCAAGCAAAAGAATCACAAGATGAAGATGACAAGGAAACGGCCTTGAAAGATATGCAAGAGCAGATCAAGGCAATGCAGGATCAATTGAAAGAACTGAGTAAGAAGTAAAGCGTATGCCGCATAGACTACGGAAGCCAACAAAGGCTTATTCTAAACACTATTACCTTGGCCTTGGATTTCATGGCTTTCACCGCATAAACTATTTAGAATGGGGAAATGTGAAAGAGTTTCCAAATCAGGAGACCGTTTTGTGTGTTCATGGCCTCACCCGGAACGCCCGCGATTTCGATTTTTTTGCCAGTAAACTTTGCGATAAATATCGGGTGATCTGCCCAGATGTTGTAGGACGCGGTGACAGCGACCATCTGCTCAGTGATGAGAGTTATAATTATTTACAGTATAATTCCGACATGAATGCGCTGATCGCCAGGCTAGGTGTCACCGAGGTCAATTGGATCGGCACGTCGATGGGTGGCATTATCGGCATGGTGCTTGCGTCGGTCTCACAGTCACCAATTCGGCGCCTGGTTATCAATGATATTGGACCGGAAGTTTCGCGTGATGCGTTGATGTCGATCGCTGAGTATATTGGTAAATCTGAAGAGTTTAACTCAGTCAAAGATGTGGAGAACTATCAGCGCGCTATTTATCCGGAATTTGCTCCCATGACAGATGAAGACTGGGCGCATCTGGCGAAATATTCTTGTAAGAGAACCGAGCATGGTACGTTCAGGATGAAGGTTGATAACCGGGTTGGTAATGCATTTCGCGATTCTATTTCCTACTTCAATGTGGAGATGTGGGACACCTGGGAAAAAATTACCTGTCCGGTCTTGGTTTTACGCGGGAAAGATTCAAGCTTTCTGTCTGAAGAAACTGCAACACGAATGCTCGAATGCGGTCCTGAAACCACCTTGGTAGAGTTTGAAGATACCGGTCACACACCAACGTTGCGCAATGATGAACAGGTCGCCATTGTTGAAGAGTGGTTAGCCGAGACCGACTAACGGGTTTCAGCTTCGTGTGTTAATCCGTTAGATGAAATTGACTACCAGTGTAGCGCCCAGAATTATCGCAATCGACAAAACCATAGAACCGGTTGGCCAGACACGCGCCATACGCCCTTCCGGTCCATGGGATCGGTAAAGCGTTGCAACAATTTTTTCGCGCTTGCGTTCTATAAAGCCCTCTGCGAAAAGCCAAAGCCCGGTAAAGCCACTTACAAGCCGTCCTATTAAGGCAGGCAATAAACGGCGATAACTCCAGTCCGTATCCAGGTTTACAGATTTAAGCTCTGGCGGATATATCCCGGTGCGCATCAAAACGGTGAACGCAAGTGCTGAGAAAAACAATAATTGCAACTGGGTTATGACATGAGTTGTGGTGTATGGAACATACTCCACCTCATAGGGAAGAAGTGCATATAACGGATCTGGGTAAACACCGACTGCTATGCAAATAAACGCAGTGATACCCATCGCCAGAAGCATATGTTTTGGTGCTTCCTTTGGACGAAGGCCGCTGTCATGCGCAAAGAATGCAAAGTAAGGTATCTTGATACCGGAGTGATGGAATACACCTGCTGAAGCAAACAGCAAGATGCCCCAGACGATGTAATGGCCTTCATGCGCTGCTCCAGACAAAATCAAAGACTTGGTAACGAAACCGGAAAATAACGGGAAGGCCGAAATCGAGGCCGCACCTACGACACAGAAGATCATGGTCAGCGGCATGGTTTTGTAAAGGCCGCCCAGCTCTGAACCTTTAGCAGTTCCGGTACGAAACAAAACCGCACCAACACTCATGAACAACAATGCCTTGTAGAGGATGTGCGCAAACGCATGGGCGGCGGTTCCGTTCAGGGATAGCTCTGTACCAATCCCGACACCCACAACCATAAAACCCAATTGGTTGTTAAGAGAGTATGCCAGCACGCGGCGCAGATCGTTTTCTATAACTGCGTAAAAAATCGGGAAGAGTGTCATCACTGCTCCGATGTATATCAAGAGCTCTGTGCCGGGAAATCCACGAGCAAGTGCATAGACCGCAAGCTTGGTAGTAAACGCGGAAAGGACGACTGTCCCGGTTACGGTGGCAGCGGGATAAGCATCCTGTAGCCAATTGTGGAGTAGTGGAAAAGCACATTTGATACCAAAGGCAATAAAGATGGCCCAGGTTGAAAGACTACCAAGCGTCATCGCTTCAAAGGCAGTCGAACCGGTTTCATGGTAAAGCAATGCCACACCGCCCAGCAGGATAACCCCTGAAGATATCTGCACGATCAGATATCGCATACCAGTATGATACGCACCTTCAGTTTTACGCGCCCAGATTAAAAATACCGAGGCGATTGCAGTTCCTTCCCAGAAGATGAACAACGAGATAAGATCGCCGCAGAAAACCGCACCTATCGCGGCGCCTGCATAAAGGAGTGCTGAAACCTGTTGCACCTGATCGCGCACATGCCAGGCGTAGAGCATTGCCAAAAACGCGGCGAGTGAGAATATAAGACCGAAGATTACCGCCAGTTTATCGACCCGCAGAAGCGTTAATTCCCAACCAGCCAACGTTACCTGACCATGCATGCCTTGCGGTAATTGCCAGATCAACAACGCACCAATGACCGGGATGATAAGAGTAAGAATACCCCTGGGTGTACCCTTTGGAAGAAACGGCAGAATAAGCGCACCAATTACATAGACGAGAAACGGGGGAAACAGATCAGTCATTCACTGTCTCCCGGTCAAGGCCATCTTCTGGATAGGGTTCAGATTCAACATCTTTTGGAGCATAGTAATTTTCATCACGCATCAAAAAGATACGCATGCCACGGGCGCAAATCACCAGAGCCGCACACATGACGAAACCATAAATTCCGTAAAAACCAGGCAAGTCTTCAATCGTAAAATAGGTTTTTTTGTAATAAAAAAGATCCGTGAGCAGCAGCACCGCACAAAATGCGTAAAGGCCATAAACAATCCGGTCGACATTCTTCATATTATCAAGAAACAGCAGTTTGCGTCCTAGCCAGGGTAGCGTTTCCGGATCCGTGTTATTCTTGGCGTCATGTACCATCACCGCATCCCCTATTTCGTTACCATCGGCTCAAGCAGAGCAAATATCTCGCCTGCATAAAAGAACAACACTATACAGCCGAGTGCGCAAAAAACCGGCGGCATTACGCAAAGGAATGGCGCTTCGTTTATCTTCGCAGGTGACGGCTGATCCGGCGTATCATAGAAGAAGCCTTTGGCTACAATCGGCAGCAGATAGGCCACATTCAACAGAGAACTGATCATCAACACCGCAATCATAATCACCTGCCCCGTGTCAGCTGCACCGATCATCAGATACCATTTTGACCAGGACCCACCCAGCGGTGGCAAGCCGATAATCGAAAGCGCACCGACCAGAAATGCACCATAGGTAAACGGCATTACACGTCCAAGGCCGGTCATGTGTTTGATCTCTGTTTTATGGGTTGCAACATAAATTGCGCCGGCACACATGAAGAGCGTTATCTTGCCAAAGGCATGCATTGCAATGTGAATGCCACCGCCTATCGCGCCCATGGAAGTAGCAAGCGCCATACCTAAAGTAATATAGGACAATTGGCTTACTGTTGAGTAGGCAAGCCTTGCTTTCAGATTGTCTTTGGTCATCGCAATAATGGACGCAGCGAGAATGGAAAAAGCTGCAAGCCACATCAGCCATTGCGATGCGCCGGTAGTAGCCAGAAAGTCAACGCCGAAAATGTAAACTCCAACCTTTAGCATGGTGAATACGCCGGCCTTAACAACCGCGACCGCGTGGAGCAATGCAGAAACGGGTGTCGGGGCAACCATCGCAGATGGCAACCAACGGTGAAACGGCATGAGCGCTGCCTTACCAATGCCAAACGCATAAAGCGCAAGCAGAACTGCTACCAATGGGCCGCTCACATTGCCTTCCAGAATACCACCCTTTGTGAAATCAAGCGTGCCTGCCAGAAACCAGGTCCAGATAATCGCGGTCAGCAGAAGCGCGATTGACGTTCCCATCAATATGCCAAGGTAGATACGGGCGCCACGTTTTGCCTCTTCCGTACCTTTGTGCGCAACCAGCGGGTAAGTCGCGATTGTTAGCACCTCATAAAATACGAAAAGCGAGAACATATTTGCGGAAAAAGCCAATGCGAGCGTTGCAGCAATCGAGATAGAAAAAGCGGCGAAAAACCTTGGGTGATTTTCTTCCTTGTTTCCGCGCATATACCCGATTGCGTAAAGATGAGTTACACACCAAAGACCGGATGCAATCATCGCAAACAAAAGGCCAAGCGGCTCAACTGCAAAGGCTATGTCCAGGCCGGGCATAATGCTGAAAAGCGTAAGTGTATCAGTAGGTGCGCCACCGGTGCTAATCAGTATGAAAAGAACGCAACCAAAAGTACCAAGAGCTGCAATCATGGTGACACCATCGCGAAGATTAGCGCGATCATCACCATGGAAAATGTTGCTGAAGCAGGCAATAGTCGGCAACAGTATGGAAACCAGTATTGCTGTATTAATGTCCATTATTGGCCACCTCCAGACAGAAATCCGTCTGCTGCAGTTGCAGCCGCGCCAAGCGTAAATTCTGTATTAAGGCCTGACCAAATACAAACTCCCGCGAGCAGCCACATTGGCACAACCATGGACCAAGGTGCTTCTTCAGTCTCTTGATCTTCCGGCGGGGATTGCAAGTAGAGTATTTCTACGATCCGCCAAACATAGATGACAGCAAGAAGAGACGAGGCAACGATCAACAGTGCCATCCACCACCAGCCTTTTTCGAACGCTGCTTGTACTAAAACCCATTTGGAAATGAAACCGGCAGTTCCCGGCACACCGATCAGGCTTAAACCTCCGACAACAAAAGCAGCGCTGGTAAATGGCATTCGGCTTCCCATTCCAGAAAGTCGATCACAGAAGCTGCTGCCGCCGCGCATAATATAGGCACCCGCCGCCATGAACAACGTTGCCTTGGTCACACCGTGGTTGAAAAGGTGTACTATGGAGGCGGATAAACCGGTTTTGGTCATGAAGCCTATGCCAAGCATCATATAACCGATCTGTGCAATACTGGAGTAGGCAAGAAGCCGTTTTAGCTCACGCTGAAATACTGCAATGAGAGACGCTGCAAACATCGCCAACAGCGCCAATGGTATGATCACCCAATTCAGCGTGTGAATTTCGAAAATGAATTCCGGTTGATAAACAGAGAACATAAAGCGGGCAATCACATAGATTGCGGCTTTGGTTGCGGTTGCTGCAAGAAACGCGGTGACGACGGAAGGTGCATAGGTATAGGCGCCCGGCAACCAAAGATGCATCGGATAAATTGCTGCCTTAAGCCCCATGCCAACAACAATAAAAGCGAACCCCGCCTGAACAGTTCTATTGTCTTCCAAATTGGCAAGTCTATCCGACATATCCGCCATGTTCAGGGTACCGGTCGCCATATACAAAAATCCGATACCAATGACAAAGAAAGTGGCGCCGATCGTACCCATGATCAGATAATCATAAGCTGCTGTAAGTGCACGCTTGTCGCGTTCTGCACCCATCGCAACAAGCACATATGTAGATAGCGATGAAATCTCCAAAAAGACGAAAACGTTAAACGCATCACCCGTGGCAACAACACCTAAAAGTCCGGCAAAGCATAACAGATAACAACAGTAGAAAAGCGTATGGCTGACTTCGCGAATTTCAAACTCAACGCTTCGTTTTGCGTAAGGCAGAACCAGCGTACTAACCCCTGAAATCAGAAACAATACAAAAGCGTTCGCCGCATCGATGCGGTATTCAATGCCAAGCGGAGGTTCCCATCCGCCAAGAGCATAAGAAATAACGCTGCCATCAATTGTATCCAGCAAAAGGTTACTTGCAAAAAGACATGAAACAAGGCTTGCAAGAAATGCGATTTTCCAGGCCAGAAACCTGCTGCCGATTAACACGATAATTGGCGCTGCCAATAGCGGAACCAGTACAGTTAAAACCGGAAGGTGCTCTATAAAAGTCACTGTAGGTGACGAAGAAACGGCCATTAAGCGCGCCCTCCCATGGCACTGCCTTCAATGGCATTTTCCTTGCGTTGCATCGCTTGTTCTATTTCCAGAATGTCTTCTTCTTCAATGGTATCGTATGCCTCCCGGATCCGGATGATCAACGCAAGCCCAAGTGCTGTAGTTGCAACCCCAACAACAATTGCGGTTAGGATCAACACATGGGGCAATGGATTGGAGTATGTGACACTAGGATCAACGTTCAGATCGATCGGATATATCGGCGCGGTTCCCCCGGCGACTTTGCCGATAGAGATGTAAAACATGAAAACCGAGGTCTGAAAGATGTTTAACCCAACAATCTTTTTCACGAAGTTTCCGCGTGCAACTACTATGTAAAATCCGGTCATCATCAAAATGATGAACAACCAGTAATTCATATGCCCAAGGACGAATTCCATCATCATCGCCTACCAGTCTTCGTCATTAATGCGGGGTGGACGGGCAGCGAATGCATAATAAATCGCGATCATGACGGCCGCCACAGCAACACCGACCCCGATTTCAACAGCGAGAATGCCATAATGCTGGCCATCTTTTGGGTAACTGGCAAGAACTGAATAATCGAGAAATGCCTTATCGAAAAACAGGCTCACTACCCCTGTCCCGCCATAGATCAATACCCCTAGCGCTGTGAGTTTATGAATGAGCCAAGGGGGCAGCACTTTCTTTACCTTGCGCAAGCCATAAACAATGCCGAAGAGAATAAGACCAGCGGCAAAAATTACGCCTGCCTGAAAACCACCACCGGGTGAATAGTCACCATGAAATTGCACATATAATGCAAATAAAATAATTGGCGGAACAATTAGTTTGGTTATTACACGCAGGATAAGATGATGTCGCATTAATGCGTTTCCTCCTCGTCATCCTTGCGCCTTGCCAGCCCTCCAATCAGGACCAGAACAGCAATTGCTGCGGTAAACACTACAACCACCTCGCCAAATGTGTCATAGCCGCGATAACTTGCCAAAATAGCCGTGACAACATTTGGCACGCCAGTATCTTTTGGCGTACGCTCCAGGTAGTCGGCAGCAACGTGGGTTTGCGCCGCTGAATTTGCTGAGCCAAAATCTGGCATATCCAGAGTTCCGTAGATCAATACTGCACCGGTAATCATCACTACCAGGATCGGAATAACAGAACTTTTGCGCGGCAGTTTCTCGTCCCTACTGGTAAGAGCCATTGTACCAAGCATCAAAACAGTTGAAATTCCGGCGCCTACAGCAGCTTCGGTAAATGCAACATCGACAGCATCCAGCGTTACAAATAAAAGTGCAGACAACAGGCTAAATACGCCCGCCATCATCACCACACCAAAGAGCCTGCGCATTTGCAAAATCGCAAAGGCAGTAGAAACCAGCATAGCGAACAAAACGAGATTTACGAAAACATCCATCGGGTTAGCCCTCTATCCGTTTTTCAGAAGGCTCAGCCTCACCATCGTTTACTTCGGTCAGCTCTGGCGGCACGTTGCCATTGGGTAAATATCCAGAAACAAAGGCTGCGTTTGCTACTGCATGAGAAGCGGTCGGGCCGGTTATGAACAAGAAGACACCAATTAAGACCAGTTTGACTGTTATAAGGGTAAGCCCTGCCTGCATAATCATGCCAGCGGTAAGCAGTATCATGCCACCAGAATCAGATACCGAAACCGCATGAAGTCGCGACCAGAAATCGGGAAACTTAACCGCACCAATTGCACCAATCAGCAAAAAGATGCTGCCTGACGCAATAAACAGCCAGCTCAATATTTCTACTGCCCATTCAATCATGCTCATGGGCGTTTTTTCCGATCATGCAGCATGCCGATATCCAGTTCCCGTCCTGCAGGTACCGGCGAGGTATCACCAATTGCGCGATATCTAAAATATTTCAATACAGCAATTGTCCCAACAAAATTGATCAGCGCATACAAAAGCGCAATATCAAGGAAGTCTGGTCTCTCCATCAAAAAGCCAAATACACCGATCAGCAGGACCGTGTAGGTTCCAAACGCATTCCCGGCGAGAACCCGATCATAAAGAGTGGGACCGCGATACAGGCGAAACAAAATCAATATCATTCCGATGAACAAAATAATCGTAGCAAACAAAAACATCAGTAATTCTTTTTTGCCTCCGATGTTTCAATTGCGGAAACATGCGCGTCCATATCTTCGAGCGCTTCCATATCGCCATCAGAAAAATTAACAGCGTGCACCAGAAAACAATTTTCTTCCGTTTCCACTGTTATCGTGCCGGGCGTTAACGTGATCGAATTTGCAAAAACAACCTGTGCAAGATCTGACTTTTGAGTAAACGGCACATTAAACAGCTTTTGGTGCATCGGCTCTGATGAAGTAAGGATCAATTTCGAAACTTCCCAATTCGACTTGGCAATTTCTCCCATTAGCCAGACCAAATAATTGAGGGTTGCAAAAACACCGATTGGATATTCAAGACGCGATCCGTCAGCCATATCCATCCGCCTGCCCAACCAGATTGCAGTGGCAACGGATATGACGCCAAAAATCAGAATCAGCGTCTTGTCGTATATGCCAGACATCAAGAGCCATAGCACTGCAAGTCCTACTGCTCCTATCAATGTTCGGGCCATTGTTGCAATTCCCCTCAACCACACAATTGAATTTAATTCATAGCATAAAGTTTTGAAACTATTCCAGCTTAACGTCTACGCTTCATAGCTGAAAACTGCGATATTCACAGGCAAGAATGCTGGCAGTTCTATCTGCACCATCCAATTTCCAATCAATATTGGCGGGAAGGAGTTCACTGGCGCGATCTATGGCGTTCCCCAGTGCTTTTGGCGTTAACTCACCCGGCGCAAGATAACTCGCAATTCCTTTATTCGCAATAATTTCTGCTCGGCGTAGTTGCTCCGTCTCCCGTCCTCCGGTGTACGGATAGAGTACGGATTTACAACCGGCCCGCAAGATATCCGCAACCGTGTTATAACCCGCGTGAGAAACCGAAACTTTGCAATCCTGCATCATTGGCAGAAGGGTAGGAACATGGCGCAAGATGGTCATTCCCTCCGGGCAATTGGCTTGCAGGTATTGATAATCGGTTTCTGGCATCTGACTGCCAGCAACAATTACCCAATTATTGGGAAATTTTCTTGAATAAGCCATTGCCTGCAGAGCACTGCGCGTCAGTTCCTGCCCAAAAGCTCCGCCGCCAACTGAGATCAGTACATCGAATTCTGAATGTGGTCTTTCTCCTGTTTCTATAGCTGGCGGGGTGACAAGCCCTGAATATCGAACCTTTTCGGCAAATTTCTCCACGCCTTGCAGGGTTTCCTCGATACGGATCAGATTTTCATCACCATGGACGAGAATGCAGTCAAAATATTGCTCGATAAATGCATTGGACTCATTTACCCGTTTTTCCTTACGGTCTTCCTGCATAATGTCCCGGATGGAGGCGCATATCATTGGCACCTTTAAAGCATTTTTCGCAGTTTGAAGCAGAGGCAGGAGCTCGAACAACATTTGCCGTCGCCCAAAAGGAAAGGCCTCCGTTATCACGATATCGGGCTTTACCGTTTCAAAAAGCGAAAGGAGTTCATCGCACCTTGCTGCTTTGTCTTCATCTGAGAATGGTGTGCCGTCCGCGTGAACCAGTTCGCTAAAAGATTCATTTTGAGTTCTAACAGGGGTAAGCGGGTGAAATGTGATTCCGGAAAAATCAAACCCTTCAATCCGCGTTCCGCCCCAGACAAGATGAACCTCAAAACCGCTTTCTGCCAAGCCCTTTGCAACACGGTTTGCACGATAAACATGGCCAACGCCCCAAAGGTGCTGAACATAAAAGAAAACTACCGGCCGGTTCATTTATTCTCATTCACGCTTTTATCGAGCAAAGTGATAATTGTTCCAATCGTGCTTGTATGGTCAAAATTTTCACGAACAATTGTCTCGCCGGAGCGGCCCATCTTTAGGCGTTTTTCTTTTGACCCAGCTAGTTCAGAAAGCGCGCCACTTAGTGCTTTAACATCATCAGGCTCTACCAAAATACCGTTGACCCCGTCTCTAATGAGTTCCGGGATACCGGAAATTTTGGTGGAGATAATTGGCAGTTGCTGACTTTGCGCCTCAACTATTACATTGGGAAGCCCATCACGATCTCCGTCTTCATCGATCCGGCTGGGCAAAATAAATACATCATTTTGGTGATATGCTTTTAAAACCTCAACCTGAGGTAATGCTCCGGCAAATGTGCATTTTTCCTTAATTCCCAGCTCAGCTGCTTGTTGCTTTAAGTCGCCTAGTAATGGGCCGCCACCAATATGGGTCCATTTCCATTCAATATTTTTATCCAGATCAGCAAGCGCCAAAAGCAGTGTATCAATTCCCTTTTTGCGCACTGCCCGCCCAACGGTTAGAAACCGCAGTTTGTTTTCTTTCGGTTCACTTTCTGCATCCGGCGAAGGAAACCGCGAAAGATCAAGGCCATGATAAACCAGCTTGATCTTTCTTGGATCGGCAAGACCCCGCAGATATTCCGCACCGCCTTTTGTACAGGTTACCAACCAGTCCGCATCCTCGAGTTTTTCCCGAATTTCCCACTTCGGTATCGTCCAGATATCCTTTGCATGTGCAGAAATTGAAAATGACTTTCCACTGATAATTGCAGCATATCTGGTAACAGAACCCGGCGTGTGTAGGAAATGCACATACAGATGATCATATTCGTTTGCATATTCAGAAGCGAGAACCATTGCCTGAGCAAAACGCCTTACCCGGTTGGGTGTGGGATCGCGCAACCAATCTTTTAAAAACACAGGAATAGCTTTCCAAAAACCGGGTTTTATATGGCACTTGAGTTTGGCCTTTAAAATTCGCCATGGCTCTTGATAGATATATTCCGGCAAATACAGCCGTTGCGCTGAAATCTCAGAATGCACCGGATGGGTCTGCTTGTCTGTTGGATGCCGCAAGGAGATGATGTCTATTGAAAACCCTGCACGTTCCAGTTCCAAGATTTCCTGCGCAATGAAAGTCTCGGACAGGCGCGGATATCCTTTCAAAACAAGCGCAATTCGCCCACGCGATTTTCTGTTCATAGGCTGTTTACCACGGCAGGCTGGGCCAAACGTCTCCGGGGCTGTTGCAAATCCATGGCAATTTCTGCGATATCCATGCACACCGTTTGAAGCCCGTTCATATCTCCAGATGAAAGATGGTAGGATGGCGGGGACATTGCCGGTAATGCTTTGAGCTTTTCAGCCATTGCGTGGGGCACTGCTGCTTCGTCGGGTGTCAGCATTTCACACAAGCCCAATTCGGTTGCTCGTTTAGCGCGAATATATTGCTCCTGGCGCGGTGCGGTGCGCGGCACAAACAATGCCTTTTTGTCGAAAGCCATCGCTTCGCAAAACGTATTATAGCCACACATGCCCACAATCGCATCTGCATGGTCCATGAGCGCTTCGATACGATTTTCAAAATCCAATACCGTGATGTTTGCCAGATGTGATGCGCGCGACCGAATCCGCTCGCGATTTTCCATTTTCATGAAAGGACCAAGTACCATGACAATGGGAAAATCGATCGTGCTATCATATTCGCGGGCGGCTAGGACTTGCTCCATCAGCACGCTACCATCACCCCCACCACCGGCGGTAACAAGTATGAATTCTTCTGGCAGGGAGTGGAACAGGTCTGCCGGTGCAGAGCTACCAATTTCACGATCCAGGAAGCCGGTGTATTTAATGTTCTTTTGAAACTCCGGCGAAAGGTTCAAGCCTTTAAGTGGGTTCCAAAACATTTCCGGACCATAAACCCAAGCCCGGTCGTAAAGTGATTCAACGTGTTCCAACAAATTGGAACGTTCCCATTCGTCTCGTAACAGGTCTGGAGAATCCATTACATCACGAAGGCCCAAAATGGTTGTTGTGTTATTTTCCTTGAACATTTCCAGTGTCGGCAGGAGTTCGCCCTTAAGGCCCAAAGGTTCCTTGTCTACAATAAAGATGTCTGGTTGAAACGCTTCTGCTGTGCGCTGAACAATCAGCTTACGCATCTCCAGTATTTCATCAATATCGATATACTCCCCAATAGAATCATATTCGCCATTGTAAAGCTTGATAACAGAGGGGATTTTTACGAAATCTACCCGCGCACGAAAATCAAAAGCACCAGCGATCTGAGATCCCGAAATGATCAGGACTGACACACCTTTGAATTGTTCTACAATTGCATGAGCAATAGTTCGGCAACGTCGAAGATGACCCAATCCAAATGTGTCATGACTATACATCAGGATTCTTACTTGTTCGAGACGGGTAATGTCCATTGTCAAATCCTGATGATCAATTGTTTGACTTACGCCACGGCACTAAACGATAGTTAGCATTTATCAGAAAACCATGTAACAAAACAAGTTCTTAGGCTTAGGACCTTTCAATAAATTTGAATGCCTTGAATTTCCATCGCTGAAAACCACGATCAGATATGCAATCCGTCAAAAAAATTGCCTTTTATGCACCGATCAAGCCTCCTGATCATCCAATTCCTTCAGGCGACCGGGTTATTGCAGGCAACCTGTTGAAAGCCTTTAGACTCGGTGGATATAAGGTGTTGCTTGCTTCACGTTATATTGCTTACTCAAAGCGCCACGCAGAAGACATACTCAGCGAAAAAAAACAAGGTGCATTGCAAGAAACAGATGCCTTGCTCGATGCTTTTAAACAGCTACCAGAATCAGAAAAACCTGACCTGTGGGTCACCTATCACCCCTATTGCAAAGCACCCGACTGGATTGGATCAACTGTTTCACAAAAATTGGGTATCCCGTATGTCAATGTCGAAGCTGCCAAGACAGGACAAGGCGGTCCAGATGATTTCTGGCGCCCCTGGCGATTGGAAGCGCAAAAAGGCATTAAACAGGCTGACTTACATATTGTTTTAAAGCCTACGGATATCGTTTATTTGGAAGATCTGCTTGGACACAATGCACCGCTCCAGGCCCTCTCGCCGTTTTTGGATTTGTCTTCGCTGCAATTGCCTGCAAGAGATAGACATTCCATTACTTGGCAAAACCATAGCCCGGTAATTGCTACAACCGGGATGATGCGTCCGGGAAAAAAAGAGCGGAACTTTCTCTTCATCGCAGAAACCTTAGAGAAAATGATAGATCAGGATTGGAACCTGCTGATCATTGGCGGGGGACCACAAGAAGCGGAAATCCGAAACGCGTTTAGTGAAATTCCACAAGAGCGGATACATTGGACCGGTCAGGTGGAACACGCGGAGATGGCTGGGCTGTTACAGCAGGCCGATATCTTTTTCTGGCCTGGATGGAACGAACCGATTGGAATGGTTTTTCTGGAAGCGCAATCGCTTGGATTGCCAGTGATCGCGTTTGAAAGCATGGGGGTTCCGCTCGTTGTAAAAGATAACGAAACCGGTCTTCTGGCTCCAGAAGGCGATGTTTCTGGTTTACGCGAAAATCTCTCTCAACTGCTTGGCGATCGGGATAAGAGGAAGCTTATGGGAGCTCAGGCTCGGGAACGGGTTTTGAAAAAACACACGCTTCAAGCTGCTGCTGCACGATTACAAGAATTAATTGAAATGCTTTAGGGAAAAGCCCAGACAATTTACCGTATCAACCGTAAGGGTCGGCTGCGTCTCGCAATCCATCACCGAAGAAATTAAAGGCAAGTATCACAAAAATAACCGGCACTACCGGGAGAATAAGCCATGGTGTTAAGGCAACCACGTTGATGTTTTGTGCCTCATTTAACAACACACCCCAACTGACTACCGGGGAGCGCAGGCCCAGGCCTAAGAAAGACAGGGCGGTTTCACCGAGGATCATAGTGGGAATCGTAATCGTGGCAGAGGCGATCAAATGGCTCATAAAACCAGGCACAAGATGTAACCCAATAATGCGACCAGGACTTGCCCCCATTAAACGGGCGGCCAGCACATAATCCTCTTCCCGCAGTGACAGGAGTTTGGAGCGCACTGCCCTTGCAAGCCCGGTCCAGTCAATCAGGCCCAGAATTACGGTAATCCCGAAATAGACTACGATAGGCGACCAGGTAACCGGCATTATTGCAGCAAGCACAAGCCAGAGCGGTAAAGTCGGTAAGGATTGAACCACTTCGATCAGGCGCTGGACAATCAGGTCTACCCAGCCACCATAGTAACCGGCAAGGCCGCCAAGAATAATACCGAGCGTGAAGCTGATTGCGATCCCGATTAAACCAATCGTAAGAGAAATGCGTGCTCCATAAATTATGCGCGATAGCAGATCACGACCAAGCCTGTCAGACCCCAACAGGTAGATCGGTTCTTTAATATCAGCACATAAAAAATGATTGTCAGAAGGTATCAAACCCCAGAAATTATAGCTGTCGCCAGAACAGAAAAATTGCAGTTTTATGATCTTTTTCTCATCCGGCTTATAGGTTCGTTTCAAAGTATTAAGATCCAGCGAGCTCTTGTAATCATAGACAAAGGGGCCAACAAATTCGCCTTTGTGGAACAGGTGAATCGAATGAGGCGGCGCATAAATGTATTTTGAATTGCGTGACTCAAGATTATAGGGCGCTAAAAATTCAGCAAATGCCGCCATCAGATACAGTATAGCCAGGAAAATACCGCTGATGACTGCAAGCTTGTGTTTCTTAAATTTCCACCACATCAGCTTCCGCTGAGATGCAAGAAATACAGCCTCCTGTTCCGGCGTTAATATTTCAATTGACGCAGGATCAAACGGTTCCCGGTTGACGTAATGGCCCGGTGACAACTTATCATTCGCACTCATCGGCTAACGCCTCCTTGTAGACGAATGCGCGGATCAAGGAATGCAAGAGCAATATCGGATAGTAAAACGCCAATAACGGTGAGTACACCTAACAACATAAGGAATGATCCTGCCAGATACATGTCCTGACTTTGCAGAGCCTGAATGAGCAGGGGACCGGTTGTTTCAAGCGACAAGACAATCGCCACAACTTCCGCACCCGAAATAACCTGAGGCAGGATACTACCAATATCAGCTACAAAAAAGTTCAAGGACATACGAAACGGATATTTAATAAGGCCCTTAAATTCAGGAACACCTTTAGCGCGCACGGTCGTAACATAGGGCTTGCGCAGTTCATCGAGTAGATTTGCGCGCACTCTTCGAACCATCGCAGCGGTACCGGATGTTCCGATCACGATCACCGGTATCCATAGATGCTCAAGCACAGATAGCAGTTTACCCCAGCTAAAAGGTTGGTCGATATATTCCGGATCCACCAATCCACCGATCGCTGTGCCAAACCACTGATTTGCCAGATACATCATAATTAGAGCGAGCAGAAAATTGGGCGTCGCCAGTCCAAGCAAGCCGAGAAAAGTAAGACCGTAGTCACCCCAGCTGTACTGATGCGTTGCGGAATAAATCCCAATTGGGAAAGCGACGATCCAAGTAAAGATGATTGTAAAAAACGTTACAATAATCGTAAAGATCAACCGATCTCCAATGACCTCTCGAACCGGCAATTCATACTCAAAGGAATAGCCGAGATCTCCAACCAGTAAACCGCTTGCCCAAGTGAAATATCGCTCCCAAATAGGTCGATCAAACCCATATTCCTCGCGCAAATATTCTATATGTTTGGGATCAACCGTTTCACCAGCGGCGATTAATTCATTAACGTAGGTTTCAAAATAATCGCCGGGCGGTAACTCAATCAAAATGAACACGAACAGGCTGATCAAGATCAGCGTCGGGATCATATAAAGTACGCGTTTTAACAGGTAAGCGAGCATTAGATAATTTTACCGATCATACCAAAACGTGTCTGGCTGATAATGTCCGAAATAGGATGTTGGCAACCAGGCATACACCCCTTCTTCTGGAACGTTTTGAAGGTCTTTTGCTACAACAATTGGCTGACGACTATTGTTAACCGTTCCAATTGAAAAGACCTGATCTGAGTAATTTTCAAGCATGCTGTGCCAGATTTTGCGTTGCCCATCTTCGGTTGGCGCTGCGAGCCATTTCTTGTAGAGCTGCAGCTGAACTTCCGCGGTTGGCATGTCCACTGTTTCTCCAGCCTTACCATTTGTTTCGGAAAATTGTCCCCATTTTGGCCATTGCAGTTGAGGCTGGGCAGTTGGTGCTAATTCTTCCGGTGTCATTGACGGGCTGGCAAGAGCGTTGTCCATTCCATTAAATGCCGAAAGTACTGTATCGCCAGAATAGGCGCGGCGGCGGAAAATATCGCGTTGTGAGGATCGAACGAAAAGCTGCAAACCAATTTTGCGCAGGTGATCGGTAATCAATTCCAAAACATCGGTTTCTTCAGTGCTTTCGCCAGCTGATTCTACCGTAATTTCCATAGCACGGCCATCGGATAGCAGGCGCACGCCATCTTCGTTGCGCTTATCAAGACCCATTTCATCTAAAAGCTTGTTAGCAAGTTCAATATCAAGGGTTGCCCACTTGGTTGCATATTCGTCTTTGTAGAGATCGCTTTGCGGCATCACCGTATTGGCGCTGGGATTAGCAAGACCAAAGTAAATTGAATCGTTTATTTCATCGCGATCAATGCCCATGGATAACGCGCGACGGAAACGGACATCACGGACGACTTCCCGCCATGTCGGATCATTGGTGTTCAGATTTGGAAAAAGTGCGATCTGCGATCCTTTACCAACCGACCAAAGAAAGGTTTTATAACCGCCTTTCTCTTCGCCTTGTTTTAGGAATGGCACATTGTCAAATCGTAGATAACGTCCCTGAAGATCTGCTTCTCCGGTTCCGGTTTTTGCCGGAATGACGTCTTTTGAGACGATGCTCATTATTACCCGATCAATATAGGGCAATTGACGGCCTTTAGGATCAACCCGGTGATAGTATGGATTGCGTTCAAAGATAAACCGCGTGCTTGGTGGAGGCGTTGTGTTTTTCCAAGCTTGCAGGGAAGGCAATGCTGGGTTTTCAGGCCTGCGCTGGCGCTGCATTCTGGTGTGCGCACCAGTCCAATCTTTCACCCTCAGTTTTTCCACGATCGAAACAAGAGTTTCCTTATCCGCATAATCGGTATGATACTGCTTCATGTAATGGGCAGGGCGATAAACATATAGCGGGGACGGAGCAGCCAGTGCCGGTAAAAAAGCCGGATTAGGTTTATTCCAGGAATATTTAAAGGTTCGCTCATCAATCACTTCAAAAACTGGCTCTTGCCCATCCACCAGCATTGCGGAGGGAACGCCTTTACGGCCCAGTTCGGCATGCTTGACCATATCTTCCCAATAATAGCGAAAATCTTCGCTAGTTAGCGGGTGGCCGTCTGACCAACGATGGCCCTCTCTCAACGTGAAGGTAAACTCGCGACCTTCAACGATATCCACCGCTTCGGCAATATCAGGTTTAATTGAGTAATCAGAAGAATAGCCAACCAGCCGGGCATAGGAGTAAACCGTCATTTGCCCGATATCCTTGGCCTTACCCATCAGCAACCTTAGTTCGCCACCATATTTTCCAAGGCTTTTCCCGTTAGCTTCATAGCTTACAACGAAAGGTGTTTTTGGCAGACGGTCTGCAATCGGTGGCAATTCACCTTTTTCAACTTTTTCAGCTAAGGCCGGTACCTCCTCAGCATTGGCAGGAAGCAGAATGAGAACAAACAGGCATACTGATACTATTATCTGAAATCCACGGCTGATCATGACGCTATCAACTCCTTCCGATCACTATTTTCATTCGCGAGCACAAAATGGCCAGCTTCTATTTCGATACTTTTCAATGCGCCGCTGTCCGACTGATTGAATGCCCCGCTCCAGTCACCTGCAGCAAACGACGTTGTGTATTTAACTTCTTCAAAATCCAAAAGATGATCAAGGTCCGGATAAGGAACTGACGCAAGCAGCGACTTTGTGTAGGGATGGCACGGATTGGCAAACAATTGTTCGCGGGTTGCCAACTCAACCAGTTTACCCTGACACATTACAGCAATCCTGTCGGCCACGTAATTTACAACTGCAAGGTTGTGGGAAATGAAAATACTAGTCAGGCCGAGTTCTGCGCGAAGATCATTTAGCAGATTTAGAATTTGCGCCTGAACCGACACATCAAGAGCGGACACCGGTTCGTCACAGATCATAAATTCTGGATGCAGGGCCAAAGCGCGCGCAATGCCAATGCGCTGGCGCTGACCACCGGAGAAAGAATGCGGATAACGGTTTAAAAAGCGTGGATCCAGACCAACCAGCCGCATCAAATCGACAATATCGCGTTTTTGTTCCTCAGCATTGCCGCGGTTATGAATAACCAACGGTTCCCTAAGAATATTGAGAACGGTCATACGTGGATTAAGCGAACTGAAAGGGTCCTGAAAAATCATTTGAACCCGGCGGCGAAAATCCATTAATGGCTCACCTTCAAGATCGAGAACTTCTTTCGGACCCTTGGCGGTGTTCATGATTACGGAACCCGATGTTGCTTCCAAGGCCCGCATGATCAGTTTGGAGACCGTCGTCTTTCCAGATCCGCTTTCCCCAACCAGGCCGACGCATTCACCTTTCGCGACATCAAAACTGATATCATCAACAGCAACGAACTTGCGATCATCTTTTGAACTTAGCCAACTGCCCTTGGTGGAATAAAATTCTTTGCGCAAATTGCGAATGCTGATGTGAGGCCCCTCAAAGGTCCCGGTTTCTTCGGCACGGAAACGATGCGCTAATCGTTGAACAATGTCGCGGCCATCATCGACACCAGATTCACGCAAAGAAACCAAACGTGACCCCGGTTCCATATCAAAATGTGGGACCGCTTCCATAAGTGCTTTGAGATAGGGGTGTTGGGGACGCTGGAAAATGTCTTCAATGCTGCCAGCTTCCATAATATTCCCATGATAAATCACTACGACCTCATCAGCCATGTTAGCAACGACACCCAGATCGTGGGTGATCAAGAGAATTGAGGTACCAAAACGTTTCTGCAAATCCTTCATTAAGCCAATAATCTGAGCTTGCACGGTAACATCAAGTGCTGTGGTTGGCTCATCAGCAATCACTAGCGCCGGGTTGCAGATCAGCGCCATAGCGATCACAGCACGTTGACGTAATCCGCCGGATAATTCGAAAGAAAATCGTTCATAGCCTTGATGGGGATCAGGAAACCCAACCAAGCGGAGAATTTCCTCGGTTTCCTTACGTGCTTCATCAGCAGACATTTTCTGGTGAAGGGTTAGCGCTTCTTCAACCTGGCTGCCAATCGTATGAATGGGAGAAAGCGCAGTCATTGGCTCCTGAAATACCATGGAGATGCGCCCACCACGCATTTTCAGGAGATAAGGATCGCTGGCTTTTAGGGATGCTATATCTGTTTCATCGCCGGGTTTTTCCGGATCATGCAAAATAATTTGCCCGGAATCAATCTGCCCGTTTCGAGGCAGAATACGTAGGATCGACTGTGCTATCACGGATTTGCCGGATCCAGATTCACCAACCAAAGCAACAACCTTGCCAGGCTGAACCGAAAAACTGACGCCTTTTACAGCCTCAACACGGCCACCCTGTATGTCGAAAGAAACATGCAGGTCTTTGACTTCCAGCAAGCTTTCCGGCCGGTTCATCTTTCGTTTACCCTCCCCAGAGTGTCGGTTTAGCCAATTACACTCGGCTACAATCCTATTTCGTCTTCACTCTATGCACACGTAACAGTGAAAGCAAAGTGACATAGCGATTTTTTTACCAATAAGCCCAATCGAATTGCAAACAGGTCACATTCTGCTGTGAATATCAGTTGGGCAAGAAGCCCGAATAGCCGCTTTCTCGCAGAATTTCGCAATATGGTTCTGTCATAGCGCCTTTGCCGCTGGCCATTTGAGAAAGGTTCAAATCTCCACCGAAATTAACTTCAAGTAAAACCGGTCCGCATTTGGTTAAAGCTACATCCCACGATTGGATTTTAATGCCCGGAAAATGTCTTGCTGCTTCCAATACTCTTTCCCGAGCGCTTTCGAAATCCGGCAGCGTAAAACCAATAATATTACTCGCCTCCTCTTTGTTGCAAAGCAATTTCATACCCTTATCGGTTTTAGCAACAGCACGGCAAACTTGGCCAGTCTCAATTGCGATATCACACAGGAGCGACCCCACACGCCAAAAGTTGTCGGCCACTTCGCCATTGGCAGGAAGCTTTAGTGCACATGAATGTATTTGAGCGCTACTTTCCTGATTAAGTACAACAAAACGTATTGATGCAATCACATCGCAGCCAATCGCATTAAAGGCAGGATGCGGTATAAGAACGCTTTGGAACAAGTATCCCTTTTTTGAAATCCCTTTTATGTAATCAATCACATCATTTACATGGTATTTATGCTGCCCATTGACTGTAATCGTCTCGTTTTCGCAACCGTCAATCTGAAAAGCCCCAATGCTCAACAGACCGGTAGTTGGCTTGCAAAACACCGGGTGATTGGCAGAATCAAGCAAGAAATGCATCAAATCCTCATCGCTTTTAAGTACCGGAACGCCCGCTCCGCGACCTTTTCGATCAAAAACAGCCAGTGTTTTCGGGGCTGGAAGATCGGCACCTTTGAGGACAGTTTCGAACAGTAACTTATGCTTGGTTACCGCATACCAGTCCCTATCATTGTAGACCTTGTTAAAGGCTTGCTGGGCTTGCTTACCGGCAAACTCTGCCCAATTGTCACGATGTGAAGCTGCCTCGGCAAAACCAAACAACAGAAATTCGTCGCTTGATAATTTGCCCGGACCAAAACGTGCATTGAGAAAACCCAAAAGAGTTGAAAGCCTTTCACCTGTCGGCGCTGCTTTCCAGATGTCCAAAACCGAGGTACGGCTAATATGAGATAATTGCTCGCGTAAATTCAGATGTTTTTCTAACTGAAGCGGACCTTCATTTGACTGATCTGCATCCATTACTTTTTAGCCAGGTAATAGGATTTGTACCATTCAACAAATTTCGCAAGCCCGCTTTCCAGATCAGTTTTTGGCGTAAATCCATAATCAGCATTGATTTCTGAAATGTCGGCAAAGGTTGCAGGAACATCACCCGGTTGCATTGGCAGATTTTTCCGAATTGCCTTTTTGCCCAGCAATTGCTCGAGTAATGTAATGAAGTCCTCTAAGCGCTCAGGATTGTTGTTGCCAATGTTGTAGACTTTATGTGGCACCGGCACGGTGTGCATTGGACCTTTATCAGAAATCCGGACAATACCGTCAATAATGTCATCAATATAGGTAAAGTCTCGCAACATATCTCCATGGTTGAAAACCTGGATTTCTTCACCTGCCAAAATCTTGTTGGTAAATGAAAAATAGGCCATATCAGGTCGTCCCCAAGGGCCATATACCGTGAAGAACCGCAAGCCGGTAAGCGGAATATTGTATAGATGCGCGTAAGTGTGGCTCATCAGTTCATCGGCTTTTTTGGTGGCTGCATACAGGGATATCGGTGTATCAGCCCGGTCTGACTCCAAAAGCGGCAGATCAGTTCTGCCACCATAAACAGAGCTTGAGGAGGCATAGATCATATGTTCAAGGCTGGTCTTACTTCTGGCAATCTCAAGCATGTTGAGATGCCCAATCATATTTGAACGCGCATAAGCACGTGGATTTTCCAAACTGTATCGAACACCTGCTTGAGCAGCCAGATGTATGATCTTGGTAAATGACTTGCCTTGCAGAAATCCTTGCAGTGCATTTTCATCAGCAATGTCCAGTTCGCCAAACTCGAACAGTTCGTTTTGCTGATCCAGTAATGCAAGTCGGGATCGTTTCAGATCGGGTGAGTAGTAGTCATTGACCGCGTCAATGCCAATTACGTGCTCGCCTCTTTCGAGCAGCTGCGTTGCAAGATGAAATCCGATAAATCCGGCAACGCCGGTCACTAAAATCGCCATTAATACAGTCTATATTGTTTGTGCTGAATATCCCAG
Source organism: Pseudomonadota bacterium (assembly GCA_039814425.1). GTDB lineage: Bacteria > Pseudomonadota > Alphaproteobacteria > Rhizobiales > Rhizobiaceae > JAALLB01. Next base: position 28,338 of record JBCCBE010000002.1, on the reverse strand, counting down.
ACAAAGCATTGATTACATTATCTGTTGCCTTCTGCTCTCGCCGGAAGGGAAAGTCAAATTTGGGGGCGATTTTGCGTTATTATGAGGTCGTCACCCTAAGTCGTAAAATATAGAAACGGAAGCGTCACCCCGTCCCAGAGTAACAACTTCCGTTTAAGATAAGCGCTTTGGCGCTTTAAAATCGCAGGTTCCCCTGACTTGATGCGTTTTTCGCATTCTTATTTGTGCTTTATGCACATTCTTACATACGGCCTTTTAGGCTCTTTTTTACCGCACTTCTTTGATGCGGTTAAAATCTCTTGATAGGCTTTTATTAGTGCTGTGTGATCCACTCACGGGCTGCACGTTGTGCCTTGGCAATTTGGTTACGCGTCATTTCCAGGGCAATTTCCTCGCGTCTTGCCTTTGCAAGCTCATAACCGCGAAACGCAGCAATGTTGAACCATTTATGAGCAGCAATAACGTCTTTCTCACCATCTCTGCCAGTTGCATAAGCCAACCCAAGTTCAAACAAATGGTCTACACTGTTAGATGAAGCAAACCCTGTATGTTCAACTGCACTAAAATCAAATCTCGCCATTTCCCCAATTCCTGTTTTCTGTAGCGTGATTGTTTGGCACACGCCTTGTTTAAGTCAGGCCAGTGTGACCCGGGGAATTAAAAACCAGCTTAAAGACAATGCTTAACGAGAAACCAACGCAATTTTAACAAACCTCTACCATTAGGATTCGATTCACCTAGGAAACCTCATAAAAACAAATACTTAGATGTTTTCTTGAATTAAATTGATCATTTGGTGTCAAGACTCTCGTAACCATCCAAAAGATTGGCATTTTCAATTTATGTAAAATCCAAACGAAATTGCACTGCTAAGTTCGCGCTCCACGCGCCAGGTTCGATCAAAAATTTTCGAGAGATATTGCTAAAACTATTGACGTTAACGTCAATATCCGCTTTTTTGGCTAAAATCTTTGGAGGAGAACAAAATGAACTCATTGAAAACAACATTCATCGCTGCAGCTTTTGCACTTTCAGGCACTACATTTGCAATCGGTGCAGAGCCAATTGTTGGCAACTGGAAAACTGCAGAAGGCGAAACAGCTGCGATTTCGAAATGCGGTGGCAGTTTTTGCATCAAGCTGAAAACCGGCGATCATGCAGGTAAGCGTATCGGCAAAATGAGCGGCGGCGGCTCAAGCTACAATGGAACTATTACAGATCCAGCAGATGACAAGGTCTATACAGGTTCTGCAAAACTCAGTGGTTCATCCATGAAACTTAAGGGTTGTGCTTTGAAAATATTCTGCAAAACCGTAACCTGGCGCAAAATCTGATCTCGAATATCGATTTCAGCTAAATTTTTTAACCCCGCCATTGAGCGGGGTTTCTTTTTTGGCGAGATAAAATCGCTATTGCGGTCGATGCCAGACTTTGCACCGGACCCAAGTAACCCCAGTCATTTCAAAGTAATCCTCTGAAGCGACCTCAAATCCGGCAGCCTTGGCCTGCTGCTCTGGCCCACGCATGGGTGCGTTGGCGTCAAACGTCCATCCCCAGCCAATGGGGGCTTCGCGTTGCTCAAATTCGGCTCTGAACAAAACATCTTTACGACCGGGAGAGGAGACATTCTCCTTAAATTTACAATTCAAACTGACCAGCACCAGAGAATGCTGGCGGGCAAAGGCTGATTGGTTCTTCATCTCTGCCTCATTGATCCATTCTTTGCCCAGCAAGCCATCCGCCAAAGCAGAGTATTGAAGACCAAGGATAAGCAGAAAGGCAAAAATCAATCGAGCCATCACTGATTACCGTGCCCGCTGCCCGAAGAGAACAGATTGCTGTTCCTCGTCTTTGTCCAACCGCATTTGCTGACGTTTTTCCAATCCAAGCGCCAAGCCATGTTCAACAGCTGGTCTTTCCTTCATCCGATCAATCCAGGCCGAAAATTCTGGAAATTCCGAAATATCCTGTCCCTGGCGTTCCCACAGGGCAGCCCAGCCAATACAGGCCATATCAGCAATCGAATACTCACCGGCCAAAAAATCACGGTCTGATAAACGCTTATTCATCACGCCATAAAGTCGATTGACTTCATTGGTGTATCGATCAATCGCGTAGGGTACTTTTTCCGGTGCGTAAACACGAAAGTGATGCGTTTGACCGGCCATTGGTCCAAGCCCGCCCATTTGCCACATCAACCATTGGTCTACTTCAACCCGGCTGCGTTCATCTGATGGATAAAACTTACCAAACTTTCGCCCCAGATATTGTAGAATGGCACCAGACTCAAAAACAGATATAGGTTCTCCATCCGGACCCTCAGGATCAATAATCGCAGGCATGCGATTATTCGGTGCAATCTTGAGAAAATCAGGCGCAAACTGGTCGCCCTTGCCAATATCGATATAAGTAACCGAATAGGGAACGCCGAGTTCTTCCAAGAGGATGGAGATTTTCCAACCATTGGGGGTGGGCCAGTAAAACAGTTCAATCGGTTTATTTTGTTTCATAATTTAAGCCTTTAGCAGACGTTTACGAAGTTTACATAGGGTTCAGGCATTTTCTCGCAAAGAATTGATTTAAACCAGGATCCTACACGTGAAGTTCGTCTGGATATTATTCAAGCTTTCCATCCTTGGATTGGTGTTAATGATCGGCTTTGGGTTTCTCGGGCAGTTCCATCCGGCATTTGATACTTTCAGTCACTTACGAGTGTATTTCTCTATCGCACTGTTAGGTGCTGGATTTATATTTCTTATTCTAGGTCGTTTCTGGCGGGCAATACTTTCAATTTTGGTTGGCGTGATCGGGCTTGTTCAACCACTGCAATATATAATGCCGCCCGCTGATGCACCGTCTTTCGACCGTTCAAAACCTGTGCATCAGGTTTTCCATCTCAATCTGTATTGGAACAATCACGATCATGAAACGGTGATTGATCATATTCAGCAGGTGGATGCTGACTTTCTTTCCCTGATTGAGATTAACAAATATTGGGAAGCATCTTTGTCTGCACTGGATGAACAATGGCCGTATGCTTTTCATTGCGCCGAATGGGAGGGCTTTGGCGGGATAAAGATATATTCAAAATGGCCAATGGTGAGCGATACGGATTTTTGTGGTTTTTACGGTTCTTTTGCCAAGACAAAGGTGAAATTTGCTGATGGACGCGAAATAGCGCTGGGTTCAACCCACCCGCGTTGGCCTTGGCCTGCCAGCGGCCCGAAACAATATCGAACCTTCATGCCGGTTTTAAAGAAGCTGGAACCAAGCGCGCTAATTGTCGGAGATTTCAATGCGACGCCGTGGTCCCAATCCGCTCATGATTTTGCCCAAACAGGTAATTTGACGGTTGTAAAAGGTATCGGCGGCACCTGGCTGCACGAATTGCTACCACGATCCCTAATTCGATGGATTGGTCTTCCAATTGATTTCGTAATGCATAAGGGAGAGATCACTATTCTATCCGCAAAAACACTGGAGAATCTTGGCTCAGATCATCTGCCGGTTCTTGTAGAATTCCAGCTCAACTGAGTTTCGATTATGGTCGGTTGAACCGTTCACAATGAGTTTATTGAACCGCTTATGGTTTAAAATCGCCAATGCAGGTATTAGCACCTGACAAATCAATAAATAGGCAAGTGGCGATCAACATGCTGACAAGACGGCAATTTATAACACACGGCACTTGTGCTTCAAGCGTTGCGCTTGCGGGCTGTTCTATTTCCCTTCCTGAAAATCCGATGGCCCGATTCCGTCGCATCCGGGATGAACGACAATCATTTGCTACCCTTTATGGTCCCCTGCCAAAAGAGGAGTTTCCTGTTCCAGCCGTTCCAAAGGACGAATTAGATCCTCGCTTTTATCGAAATCGCGTTTCGTTTAAAACCAAAGAAAGACCTGGGACGATTATCGTCAATACGAAAACGTTTTATCTCCACCTGGTTGAAGGGGATGGAAATGCAATGCGTTACGGTGTGGGCCTTGGAAGACAGGGTTTTGAATGGTCCGGGCGAGCCAATGTAGCATGGAAGCGGCCATGGCCAACCTGGACACCGCCGGAAGAAATGATCAAGCGTGAGCCTCGTCTGCGGAAATATAGTGCGGCCAATGGTGGTATGGATCCTGGTCTCGATAATCCACTTGGTGCTCGGGCACTTTACATCTTCCAAAATGGTGTCGATACGCTTTATCGACTGCATGGTACGCCGCAGCACAAATCGATTGGCAAAGCTGTATCCAGCGGCTGTGTGCGATTGATTAATCAGGATGTGATTGATTTATATAATCGGGTAAAACCAGGCGCTAAAATCGTAGTAATCTGAATTTATCGGATAAACTTTACTTCTAAAATTTGCAAACGTCCTGTTACTTGAAGTATCCTATCTTAAACAAATAGGAAAAGGAATCATTCGCAATGGGTGTACCAGAAATTTTGGCGTCCAAGGGCCATGACGTAGTCACAACAAATCCCGACGCTACAATTCATGAAGTTGCACAGCTTATGGCAAAGAACCAAATTGGCGCGGTCGTCATGACTGATGCCAAAGGCAACATGTGTGGCATTACATCAGAACGCGATATCGTCAGACAGATTGCAGAAAAGGGTGTCGATGCGCTTGGTCAGCCTGTTTCTGATTGCATGACGAAAAAGGTGGTTTTCTCTGGACTGGAAGAAACGATCGACAGTTTGATGGATAAGATGACAAAGGGTCGGTTCCGCCATCTGCCTATTATAGATAATGACAAGCTTTGCGGTATTATATCTGTAGGAGATGTGGTGAAACGCAAGATTGATAGCGTCGAACAAGATGCAGACGAAATGAAACGCTACATTTCGGGGTAATTATGACGGATCGCTTGATCACATTGATAAGTGGTCCGAAATAACATTTACATATTCGGGTAAACCGGGCCTTCACCACCTTGCGGAACTGTCCAGTTGATATTCTGGTTTGGATCCTTGATATCGCAGGTTTTGCAGTGAACGCAGTTTTGGAAGTTGATAACAAAGCTTGCGCCATTTGCATCTGCTTCCTTACCCAATTCAATCGCGTCCCCATTATCATCTACCCATTCGTAAACGCCTGCCGGACAATACCGCGTTGAAGGGCCGGCAAATTGCATAAGCTCGGATTGTTTTTGCAGATCCAGATCAGCAACTTTCAAATGTGCCGGTTGTTCTTCTGCATGATTTGTATTGGATAGAAAAACTGAAGACAGACGGTCAAAAGTAATCTTTCCATCCGATTTTGGATACTCAATTGGCTGATGGTCCGAAAGCGCTTCTGTTGCCTGATAATCTGCCTTTTCATGTTTCATCGTACCAAACGGCGTCCAGCCGAACAGAGTATTCAACCACATATCCATTCCTGAGAACATTGTTCCGAGGATTGAACCATACTTTGTAACCAGCGGCTTCACGTTGCGAACTGGTTTTAAATCTTTACCAATTTCACTTTCGCGCCAGGCTTCTTCGTAAGATACCAGTTCGTCGCTTCCACGTCCTTCTGACAACGCCTGCACGACATGTTCAGCTGCAAGTATCCCAGATAGCATCGCGTTGTGAGAACCCTTGATCCTAGGCACGTTTACAAACCCGGCAGCACACCCAAGCAAAGCACCACCTGGAAATGATAAGCGCGGCACAGATTGCCATCCACCCTGAGTAATAGCACGTGAACCATAGGATATGCGCTTTGCCCCTTCCAAAAGCGGGGCAATGCTTGGATGGGTTTTAAAACGCTGAAATTCCTGGAAAGGTGACAAGTACGGATTTTTATAACCGAGCGCCACAACGTAACCGACATAAACCTGATTATTGTCGATGTGATAAACAAATGAACCGCCGTCCTGATTGTTTTGCAACGGCCATCCCAGAGAGTGAAGAACGGTCCCTTGTGCGTGTTTTGACGGGTCAACTTCCCATAATTCTTTAAAACCGATTCCAAATTTTGGTGGATTTGAATCTTTGTCTAGGTTGAATTTGTGGATGAGTTGTTTTGATAAGGAACCCCGCGCGCCCTCTCCAAACAAAACATATTTTCCGTGAAGTTCCATACCGCGTTCAAACATAGGGCCGGGCGTGCCATCTTTTTGCAATCCCATATCGCCAGTAGCGACCCCTTTCACGCTTCCGTCTTCATTATAAACGATTTCAGCTGCTGCAAACCCTGGATAGACTTCAACTTCAAGGGCCTCAGCCTTCTCAGCAAGCCAGCGACAGACATTGCCCAAAGACACGATATAGTTTCCGTGGTTATCCATAAATTTCGGCATTGCGAATGTTGGAAGCGGAATTTTACCACCCTTGGTAAGAAAATTGAATTTGTCCGAAGTCACCGGCACCTGAAAGGGATGACCTTCTTCATCGCGCCAATCCGGTAGCAGGCGGTCAACACCAATCGGGTCTACAACGGCACCAGAAAGAATGTGTGCTCCAACCTCAGGGCCTTTTTCCAGAACTACGATATTTAAGTCCGCATTGAGTTGTTTCAGTTTAATTGCGGCAGAAAGGCCGGCTGGCCCTGCTCCCACAATCACCACATCAAATTCCATGCTTTCGCGTTCTGCTGCTTCTTCGGACATCTATCATTCTCCCGACGGGCTTACCTGATCTGACGGCTCTTTTACCACGGACATTCCGTTACGCTAGTTAATATTTTGCCGCATTTTCCTTGCGCAATTGCGACAGATTTGCCTCTATAGCCACTGAGATAGCTTAAAGGTGGGCGCGGATGTCCAATAAAGTGGAAATTATGGAATGGTATATTCAAGCCGGAGTGGACATCTGTCTTGAAGACAAACCTATTGACCGATTTGCTCAAAGCCTAGAAGAAAAATCAAGCCAAAAAGACACCAGGAAAGAACAGCCTCTTTCACAACAAAAAGAAAAGACGCCTCTAAACCGAAGATCTTCCGGGACCGGCGGACAGGAACGGGTGGTTCCAATGAAATCCGGTGTAACTGTTCCAGATAAGGCTTCCGTTGATACTGCCGTAGAAATTGCTGCTCAAACCAACACGTTGGAAGAACTACGAACAGCAATTGCTGCATTTGAGGGCTGTAATTTAAAGCGCACCGCGAAATCCACTGTTTTTGCAGATGGCAATCCGGATGCAAAAATCATGTTGATCGGAGAAGCACCGGGTCGCGACGAGGATATGCAAGGACTGCCCTTTGTCGGTCGCGCGGGACAATTGCTGGACCGTATGCTAGCGGCAATAGAGCTAGATCGAAATAAGGTATATATTTCAAATATTATACCCTGGCGCCCACCAGGCAACCGGACGCCAACACCTCAGGAAACAGAAATATGCCGACCCTTCATTGAACGCCATATTGAACTGATACAGCCTGAAATCATTGTGCTTTTAGGAGGCTCATCTGCAAAAACCCTGTTGCGAACCTCTGATGGGATCATGCGATTGCGCGGGAAATGGTCTGAAGTTTCTACCAAGCATGCCGCAGTACGAGCGATGCCCACCCTTCATCCAGCCTATTTACTACGCCAACCTGCACATAAAAGGCTGTCATGGCAGGATTTGTTACAAATCAAGCAAGTCTTAGACACCGCGAACTAAGTCACTAATGGACATCCTCTACTGACTATAAGATGAATGCCGACATATTCAGTGGTTTGACTTTTGTATTTACACCTCAGGATTGATAGTTTCAGGTATTGTGAGATTGAAGCTGATATTCACTGTGAAGCATCTAGGAGACATCAATGCCGCGTTTTGCAGATATCTTCAAATTCTCAATAATCTGGGGGTTGGTAGGCTCACTGGCAGGCGCTAGCTTTGCTTTGCTGATAGGCGGAAACCTGTGGCCATTAACCGGCATTCTTACTGGATTGTGCTCGTCATTTATTGCCTTTGTTATGATCAGTTCTTATCATCTTATTAAGCACTTTGATATTTTATAGTTAAGCTCTTAGGGTTGGTGCACCGGGGTGCAAATCAGTATTTGAAGAAACGGCATTTAGATGTCTCCTCTACAAATCTTGTCGACATAGATATCGAATGGGAAGTAACCTGTGCGGTACGGATCGCCGATAATCGATGCCTAGCCGTCTAAAAAGATTATGGGCCTAAAGTGTATGGAGCTTGCCAAAGTTGTCGGGCCTGGAGGCCTGGTCGAGAAAGCTAGAGTTAGATCTCCGATGCAATCAGCAAAATAATTCTTACAAAGACTGCTTTTAACGCCGAGGTTTTTCCCAGCGTTTTTTTGTGCAAATTCCCTATTGCATTCCTGCATTTTTCGAATACATGCTGCGATTTGAAACCGACTTGTGAAACATCACGTTCGGTAAGCACGGGACGTAGTCCGGGAGCTGCAAATGATCCGCCAGATTTTACCTGTAATAGCCTTATTTTTGAGCACTGCTTTTCTTCTCGCTGGCGGTGGCATGCAGGGCGTTTTATTGCCTATCCGTGGCCAACTTGAAGGCTTTACGGCAAGTCAGATTGGCTACATTGGCACAGGCTGGGCGGTCGGGTTTACCGCAGGGTGCCTGTTCGTACCACACTTTGTGCGTCGGGTCGGTCATGTGCGTACTTTTGGTGCTTTAGCCGCACTGCTTGCCACGGTCGTATTGCTCAATGGCCTGATAATTGAAGCTTATAGCTGGATACTTCTGCGTGCTTTGGCAGGCTTCTGCTTTGCTGGTTCTTACATGATCATTGAGAGTTGGCTAAATGAAGGCATTTCAGATGAGCATCGCGGTGCGATGTTCTCTGTCTATATGATCATCTCGCAGACTGCATTTATGGGCGGACAATATCTTCTTATTTTCGCAGAACCATCAACCACCACACTGTTTATGATGGGAGCAGTTTTATACAGCCTGGCAATCATTCCAACGGCTCTTTCGAAAGCCCGTTCGCCGGCTCCCCTAACACAGGTAAAGATTGATCTTAAGGGTATGTTCTTTAATTCGCCCACAGCATTTTTTGGCTCTCTGGTCGCAGGCATACTAGCCTCAACGATGCAAACGTTCGGCCCGGTTTTTGGTCTTGAGAACGGATTATCAATAACTAACATCGCCAATATGATGGCGCTGATTATGTTGGGCGCAATATGCTTCCAGTTTCCATTGGGAAAAATGTCAGACCGAACCGATCGCCGTTATGTAATGGTTGGTTTGTCTCTTACGGGCGCACTGGTAGGCTTTGCAATTTCAAACTATCAGGTTGATGGCGCTAATCCATCAATCATCTTCTTTGTTTTAATGGTCCTTTTGGGCGGTTTCATTTACCCCATCTATGGGCTCGTGAACGCCCATGCAAATGACCATGCAGCACCCGGGGATTTTGTAAAAATTTCTTCCAGTCTGCTTATTCTGTATGGCATCGGCAATATGATCGGACCATTGCTGACCGGTGCTGCGATGGAGTGGTTAGGAACCAATGCATTATTCCAGATAATTGGATTGTCTCACTTCTTACTTGCCTGTCACATGACCTACCGAATTATGCGCCGCGAAGCGCCAGATGATGATCAAACTATGGACTATCAAAACATTCCGATGGGTGTAATGACGCAATCGACAGAAACCGCTGCACTTGACCCGCGGTCAGACTATGAAACTTACATGATGGATGACGGTGAAGAAAACACTGCCAGTTGATATCGCAGTGCAATCAATCTCTAGCGTTCAAAAAAGCCCTTATCGAAATTTGTGACCAGGGATCAATATGCCTGGCAGCACCACGGTAACTGGCAACGATTCTGGCTGATATTGCATCGCGATCAGCCAGGTCCTGCATTACCTCTATCGTTGCACTTTTTGCTGCTTCCAAAATGTCGGTTGGATACTGGTGTATGGAAACTCCATCTTCATCAACCAGCTTTTTCAAGCTTGCTGCATTGTTCCATTCAGATTCACCAAGTGAATAAATATTCTCAGCTGCGCAAGCGGCAACCACGATTTGCTGGAGGTCTTTTGGCAGCCCCTCCAACGCTGACAAGGATACCAATGCCTCCCCGGTGCCATTTGGCTCATGAAAGCCAGGTGAATAATAATTCTTGGCAATCTTCTGGAATCCCATCGCTGCATCGCTAAACGGCCCAAGAAATTCTGTCGCATCAATGACGCCGGTTGCTAGGCTTGTAAATATCTCAGAAGGTGGCAAACTAACGGGTATTGCGCCTAGTTTCGTCATTACCGCACCACCGAGGCCTGGCATGCGAATTTTCAGACCCTTCAAATCTTCCAGGGATTTCAACGGCTCTATATACCAACCCCCCATCTGATATCCGGTATTACCAGCCATCAATGGTTTTAGGCCAGCCGGTCGATACAATTCATCCCACAGTGCCTGACCGCCTGCATGATTAATCCAGGTAATATGTTCAATCGGTGTAAGACCGAATGGTCCAGCGGTGAAAAGCGGTGCTGCTGGAAATTTGCCCGCCCAAAAAAGCGGTGCTGTATGAGCCAATTGAGCCGTTCCGTTTACAACTGCATCAAATGTACCAAGCCCCGGTACAAGTTCTCCAGCCGCATATAGACGAACGGTCAAACGCCCATCTGAGAGAACTGTGATCTGATCTGCCAGTCTTTGTGCTGTGATCCCTGGACCGGGAAGGTTTTTTGGCCAGGAGGTGACCATCCGCCACTCGATTTTTTGTTGCGCAATCGAGGGTTTAGCCAGCGCTGGAAGCGCTGCTGAACCTGCAAACAAACCAAGCGCTGAACGGCGAGAAACAGATTTTTTTTCCACCTTACCTACTCCAAAGTGCATGAAAATGATTGACCGGCCCGGAGCCTTTGCCGACAGATAATTGATCTGCTGCAATAATCGCTCCCGTAAGCCATGTCTTGGCCTGCTCTACAGCCGTGAGGAGATTTACGCCATGGGCAAGCTGAGCAGCAATTGCTGAAGAAAGCGAACAACCCGTACCGTGTGTATTTTGGGTGTCAACACGGGGAGAATGAAACCAGGTTTGCTGACCATCAGCAATTAACAAATCGGAACTTTCTTTGCCATTTCCATGCCCGCCTTTTATAAGCACAGCCTTGGCACCGCTCGCGATCATTGCCTCTCCTTGCCTGATCATCGCTCTTCGATCTGCTGCAAATGGCAGACCAGTGAGTTTTGAAGCTTCATGTAAATTGGGCGTGATCAAATCTGCCATTGGTACGAGTATCTCACCTATGGCAGTGACCGCGTCGTCTGCCAGTAACGCATCGCCAGACGTTGCAACCATTACCGGATCAAGCACAATATTTTCCGCCTTGTATTTTCCAAGACCAGCCGCAACGGTTTCAATAACTGCTATCTGCGATAGCATGCCTATCTTTGCAGAGGCGATATTGAGGTCAGTGAAAACCGCATCCATCTGCGCAAGAATAAAGTCAGGCGGCACATCATGAACGCCGCTCACACCCACGGTATTTTGTGCGGTCAGGGCAGTAATAACGCTAGCCCCATAAGCGCGATTAGCTGCAATCGACTTCAGATCTGCCTGAATGCCTGCGCCACCGCCTGAATCAGAACCCGCAATAGTTAAGGTTATCGGAATTTCAGTCATATTTTACACCTTGGATAATCTTAGCAATGGTTTTCGTTGACGTGGCAACATCATCTGCCATGTAAAGTGCTGAGATAATCGCTACCCCATCGCATCCCGCTTTGAACAGCGAGGCTATGTTGCTTTGATCAATTCCTGCGATCGCGCCGATCGGCAAATCTGGTTCAAGATTTTTGATCAGGTTGGCCCGCTCGACCCAACCATCAATGCCAATTGCAGTTGGATTATCTTTAGATTGAGTTTGAAACACTCCGCCGACAAACGCGTAATCTAGCATTTCTACAGGGCAGTTTTTTGCCTCATGAATTGTCTTAATCGATAGCCCAATGATCGCATCGGTTCCAAGCACCTTGCGTGCATCCTCAACCCGCATGTCCTGCTGCCCAAGGTGAACCCCTTGTGCATCTGCTGCCAGTGCCACATCCACGCGATCATTGATAATCAAAGGCACGCCGGTTCCTTCCAACGCCTTCTTTATGTTCTTTGCATTGTCGATCATTTGATGAATGTTGGATGTCTTGTCTCGCAACTGGATCAATGTCACACCGTTTTCCACGGAAGCGAATGCCAGTTCAGCAAGCGACCTTCCTTGACAGCGATCAGGATCTATAATGCCGTAAAGTGTGATATCGACGGGGTTCATATAATCTGCGCCCTTTCAGCAATTGTTGCAGTTTCAATCGCATAAAGACTATCCAGAAATTCTGGAATAAAGCTGCCTGGGCCTTTGACTTTTTCAGCTGCCACTTCACCGGCTACCCCATACCAAATCAACGCCGCTAAACCTGCAACCATCGGGTTATCAGCCCTGGTGCTCAGAGCCGCAACCAGTGCTCCAAGTGCACAGCCCGTCGCAATCACCCTGTCCATGATGCGGTCACCATTTGCCACTGAAATTATTGCATTCTGATAACAAATTGTGTCCGTTGCTCCAGTTGTGATGAAACATGTTTCCGATTGCTTTGAATTATCAAAATACTCCATTTCAGAAGCGTTACCCCGAATGATCGAAGCAGATTTTGCGATTTCCCGGGCAAATTCTGCCCGTAGTCCAGACATGTGCACCATGACCGGGTCGAGGATAATTGGGATTGATTTTTCCTCAGCCACACTTAATGCAATCCGGATTGCTTTCATACGTTCAGGATCAAGCGTTCCAAGATTAACGTGAAGGGCATCAGCCTTTTTAACAAAGCCAGCAATTTCATCAGGGTTTGCCGTCATCGATACAGTTGCACCGCATGCAAGTAATATATTGGCGGTAAAGTTCTGAGCAACCGTATTCGTGATCGAATGCACATGCGCACTTTTTGTACGCAATTGGTCTATCGATCCCAATCCTGACTGAAAATATTCTTTGCGTTGTATCATTCCCATTCCCTACGCCGGCACAATCCGGATCAGGTTCAAAGAGTTAGCCTTATGGTTTGGTTTGCGTAATCCAATATACAGCATACCAAACCGAAGCTTCTCAGCCTTCCTGCCCGGGAAGGCACCTCTATGGACATGGCTTCTTAGGGTGAAATTCACCGCAAGGCAAGCAGCTATGAACGCTTTGTTTGAATTGTTGACCAAAGCTTAGCCGGGGTTGCAGGCATATCGATATGTTCGATTTTATATTCGCGAAACAATGCATCTGATATGGCATTCATTACCGCTGGCGTCGACCCGATGGTTCCGGCCTCACCTGCACCCTTAATTCCAAGTGCATTTGTTGTAGATGGTACATTGCGGGTTGAAAAATCAAACATGGGTAATCCATCGGCGCGCGGCATTTCATAGTCCATGAATGATGCCGTAAGTAATTGACCTTCCTCATCATAGACCGTGTTTTCATTAAGACATTGCCCAATGCCCTGCACGATCCCACCATGGACCTGGCCAGCCAACAATATAGGGTTAATCGTGACACCAAAATCATCTACAACCGTGTATCGGATGATCTCCGTCTTTCCGGTGTCAGGATCTATTTCCACTTCACAAATATGCGTGCCGTTTGGGTAGGTTGCTTCTTCCTGTTTGAACAGCGCATCTGCTCGGATTGCTGCCGGTTCAGGTGCAGCTGTTGCAATATCAGCAAAGCTGATCACCCGGTCTGTACCGATAATCCTTGCCTCCCCTTCAGAAAGCTCAATATCCGCGGAAGATGCTTCCAACTCATCTGCAGCAATATGCTTGATTTTTTCTGCCAGTTCCTCGCTCGCGCGAACGACAGATACGCCTCCAAGCGGCAGCGATCGTGAACCCCCCGTATGGCCACCATCCGCCTGCTGATCGGAGTCTCCTTGACGCAGGTTTACCTGGGCAATATCAAGGCCAAGTTTTTCTGCCGCTAATTGCGTATAGGCGGTTGCATGTCCCTGCCCGTTTGATTGCGTCGCAATTATAATGTCTATCGTTCCGTCTTCGCGTAATTCGGCTTTAGCAGGTTCGCCACCGGCAAAGGCACAGGCCTCGATATAGGTTGCCATACCAATTCCGCGGAATTTCCTGTTGGCTTTCGCACAGGTTGCCCGGCTGGAAAACGTATCCCATTCAGCACGCTGCATGCATTCGTCCATATGTTTGTCAAACTCACCGACATCAATCATCCGGCCAGGCGGGGTTGTGTAGGGTAATTGCTCCGGTTTGATTAAGTTACGCGCGCGTATTTCGTCGGGACTGACGCCAATATCGCGGGCGCATTTATCTACCAATCGCTCAATCATATAGGCTGCTTCCGGCCTGCCGGCTCCTCGATAGGCATCTACGGGAACAGTGTGGGTGTAGCTGCCCCGTATTTGCGCAGCCATAACCGGAATGTCATAAAGCCCTGTTGTCATCGAGATACACAATTGGGGGATGAACGGGCCAAAGGCATGAAGATAGGCGCCCATGGCGGCAATCAAATCCACATCAATTGCAAGGAACCTGCCGTCCTTGTCCATAGCCATTCGCGCCGTGATAACGTTGTCCCGCCCATGGGCATCGGAAACAAAATGCTCGGTGCGTTCGCCTGTCCATTTTACAGGCCGCCCAAGTTCTTTTGCTGCCACCAGACAAAGCGGGTATTCCCGATAGACAAAGAGTTTGGTTCCAAACCCGCCTCCGACATCTGGTGTTGTTACGTGCAATTGCGTTGGATCAATCTTCAAGATGCCGCTGATTACCCGGCGATGCACAAACACACCTTGAGAACCAGTCGTCAAATCATAACGTTGCTTTTCATCATCCCAATAGGCAAGACAGGCACGTGGTTCCATGTAATTGCAAACCAATCGCTGATTTATGAGCGTGATCTGTGTTATGTGATCTGCCTTTGCAAAAGCGTTATCGGTTGCCTCCTGGTCGCCTGAAAAATGACTGAACGCAAGATTGCCATCGTCATAAACACTGACTGCGTCTTCTTCCAATGCACTCGCCGTATCTGCAATCGCGGGTAGGATTTCAAAATCAATATCGATTAGTTCTGCAGCATCCTTTGCAATTGCTGTACTTTCAGCAACAATAAAGCAGATAGCATCGCCCACATGGCGGACCGTATCTTCGCAAAGAATTGGAATGTCGCGGTTTTTGGCTGTCGTCCCATCCGGTTGTTTCACCGAAGCTACGCAAGGAACCGGGTTTAACGCTTTAACATCGTTTGCCACCAGTACCAGATGAACGCCGGGATGGCTTTGCGCTTCTGATATATCATTGATCTTGAATTTCGCGTGCGCCATTGGCGAGCGCAACACATAACCGTGCAAGACCCCATCGAGGAATTTATCATCCGTGTAAGTTCCTTTGCCGGTTATAAAACCATCATCTTCCTTACGAAGTACAGATGCACCCAGTCCGAACTTTATCGGTTTCATTTGGTTCATATTACGGTTCCAAATCTTTTGTTGCGGCAATAAAGATCCTAAGATCCTCACTGTTTGAGATTTAATCATCCTTTTACGTTTGTCGAGAGGATAAAAGTGTCAAGACTGTCGGTTGTGTCTTGCAGTAACGCAATTGCAATGCGAAGAAGTGGATGGTCAAACCATTATGTCAATCGCTTCTCTTACCTCAAGTTTCAACCGCCTCCCCGAAAATCTGAAGGGTGGGTTGCTTCTTATGGTGGCAGCAGCGTGCTTTAGTACAATGATTGCCTTGATAAAACTACTTGGCGAAAACCTGCATATCATGCAGATCCTGTTTGTGCGGCAGATCGTAATGACGATTATTGTTGCACCAACAATCCTCAGCAATTTTCCTGGTAGCCTGAAAACCAACCATATTGGGCTGCAATTGCTGCGGGTATTTCTTGCGTTGATCGCGATGAGTTTCGGCTTTACAGCCGTTGTTCATATGCCGCTTGCCGATGCAACAGCAATTGGTTTTGCCAAAAGCTTCTTCACAACGATCTGTGCGATTTTTCTTTTGAACGAGGTGATCGGTGTCAGGCGTTGGATGGCGGTAATTATCGGCTTTGCGGGCGTATTGATTATCCTGCGCCCCGGCCTTGAAGATTTTAATATTTATGGTGTCTATGCTCTTATTGGCGCAGCGGCGGCAGGTGCTGTCATGGTTGTTATTCGTATCCTGACACGCACGGAAAGCTCGACCACTATTTTGTCTTATCAGGCAATTGGTGTTGGTTTGGCAGTAGCAATTCCCGGCATCTGGTTATGGCAGTGGCCTAGCTTTATTGAATGGATGTTGTTGATCGCCATGGGGTTAATTTCCTACATCGCCCAGATGTTCAACATCAATGCCTATAAATATGGCGAGGCATCAGTGATGGCTTCTCTAGATTATGCTCGCCTGATCTATTCTGTATTCTTCGGTTATCTGCTGTTTGACAATCTGCCAGACGCTTGGACCTGGGTCGGCGCCCTGGTGATCATTGCAGCATCAATCTATACAATTCATCGCGAAGGTCAGCGCAAACAGGTAATTATGCGAACCCCAGAGGGGCGCGGAAAAATTCCGTGATTAGTCTTTCCGCATTTGGAAAAAGGTGCTCAGTAGCCCCGCCGTAGAGCCGTTATTTGCTGCATCATTGGCACCACTCTCAATCATTGGCTCTAGAGTTTTTGCCAATTCCTTGCCAAGTTCAACCCCCCACTGATCAAAAGAATTAATTCCCCAGATAACACCCTGGACAAAAACTTTATGCTCAAACAGTGCAAGCAGCATGCCCAATGTATGAGGGTCCAAAACCTCATAAAGCAGGGTGTTACTGGGACGGTTACCGCTAAACACCCGGTGATGATTACCTTGCGCTTCATCCAGAGAACGCCCACGCATCAAGGCTTCTGACTGAGCAAGACAGTTGGCTACCAATAGGCGATGGTGGTGATCCATTTCCGGTTCATGGCTTTTTGCTGCAATCAGAAAATCACACGGAATCACGGTCGTACCCTGATGGATCAACTGATAAAAAGCATGCTGACCATTTGTGCCTGGTTCTCCAAACACTATCGGGCCGGTATTGCAGTTCATCGCTTCACCCGACATGGTCACGGACTTGCCATTTGATTCCATGTCTAATTGTTGCAACCAGGCTGCAAGACGGGACAGGCGATCATCATAGGGTAGAAGTGCATAGGCAGGATAATCACAAACATTACGATGCCAAATGCCAATCAATGCCATCAGCACAGGAATGTTTTTCGCCAGCGGCGCCTTGCGAAAATGACAATCCATATCATGACCACCACGCAAGAAAGCACGGAAGTTTTCTCTGCCAATCGCCAACATTAACGAAAGCCCAACTGCAGACCAGACAGAATATCGTCCGCCGACCCAATTCCAGAATCCAAAGGTACGTTCTGGTGGAATGCCAAATGCACCAGTTGCCTCAAGATTTGAAGAAAGAGCCACGAAATGATCTGCTGCCTTATCTGCTCCTACAACTTCTTCCAATATAGCGCGGGCAGAATGCGCGTTGGTCATGGTTTCCTGGGTCGTAAATGTCTTTGACGCGACGACAAACAACGTTGTTTTAAGATCCAGGTTTTTCATCATGTCAGAAAGGTCAGCACCATCAACGTTTGAAACGTGATGCACTTTCGGACCAGTTACAAATGGTGAAAGTGCAAGCACTGCCATGCGGGGACCAAGGTCGGAACCGCCAATACCAATGTTTACAATATCAGTAACCTGCCCACCTGTTACCTGATATTCTCCGCTGCGCACCTTGGCGCAGAAATCTTCCATAAGTCGGATAACTTGATGAATTTTAGGGATTACATCTTGCCCATCGACATAAACTGATTCTGTTTCAGGGCAGCGAAGCGCTGTATGTAGGACAGCGCGACCTTCGGTCTCATTAATAATATCGCCAGCAAACATCCGGTCGCGATATTCTGCAACGCCGGTTTTCTCGGCAATCGACAGTAATGCATTTAACGCATCTGCATCGATGCAATTTTTTGAATAATCAAATAAGAATGGCCCATTCCGGGCAGAAAAATGATCAAAACGCTCAGGATCCTGCTCAAACAGATCAACTATGCTTGTATCAGACAAACGGTCATGATGTTGGTTCAGTTCTGACAAATGGCGATCAAATACCGCTTTGTTCATGAGGTAAACTTTCTTTTCTGCAGCTGGATTTGGCAACAATCCCCGCTTGCTTTACAACCTTGCTTTTATCGGATTCGCATCCGACCACCAACCGTATGAGACATCACAAATGCGCACATCTCAGGGACAGGCTATCTACTTAAAGAACTACCGAGAGCCAGAATATCAGATACCAAACATTTCCTTAATGTTTGATTTGCAAATCAACAAAACCCGCGTCGTTTCAGAAATGACTATTGAGCGCTTAAAGGCCACCAAACCAGGCACACCACTGATATTGGATGGGGACGAACTGACGTTGATCTCGATTTCCATCAATGGAAATACGCTTTCATCAAAAGATTACAAACTTGATGATGCCGGCATCACGATCATCAATCCACCAAGTGGAAAAACCTTCGATCTGAAAATTGAAACCGAGATTAACCCAGAGGCCAATACCCAGCTGATGGGACTTTATCGATCAGGCGGGAATTATTGCACACAATGTGAGGCAGAAGGATTTCGCCGGATTACCTATTTTCTCGATCGACCGGATGTGCTTTCAGTTTTCACCACGCGTATAGAAGCAGACAAAAAAGATGCCCCTGTCATACTTGGTAATGGCAACCCGGTTAAAAGCGGTGCAGCAGATGGTGGTCGCCATTTTGCAGTTTGGCATGACCCGTTTCCCAAACCTTCCTATCTCTTTGCTCTTGTTGCCGGAAAGCTCGATAGTATTTTCCGGGATTTTCAAACCGCATCGGGCAAACCGGTAAAACTTGGCATTTACGTTGAAAAAGGAAAATCTGCCCAGGCAGAATATGCAATGGATGCATTAATTCGCTCGATGCGCTGGGACGAAAAGCGCTTTGGCTGTGAGTATGATCTCGACGTATTTAATATTGTGGCCGTATCCGATTTCAATATGGGTGCCATGGAAAACAAGGGATTGAATATATTCAATGACAAATATGTTCTGGCTGATCGCGATTCAGCGACAGACACGGATTATGCAAATATTGAAGCCATTATTGCCCATGAATATTTCCATAACTGGACAGGCAATCGCATCACCTGTCGGGACTGGTTTCAGCTTTGCCTAAAAGAAGGATTGACGGTCTATCGGGATCAGGAGTTTTCTTCCGATGAACGCTCACGAGCGGTGCAGCGTATTGCAGATGTGCGGCGACTTAAAACAGCTCAATTTCCGGAGGATGCAGGCCCGTTGGCACATCCGGTTCGCCCGGAGCACTACCGGGAGATCAATAACTTTTATACCGCTACCGTTTATGAAAAGGGCGCAGAACTGGTCCGTATGCTTGCAACCTTACTGGGAGAAAAGCAGTTTCGAAAAGGCATGGACCTTTACTTTAGAAAACATGATGGTGAAGCTACCACTATAGAATCCTTTATCAGTTGTTTCGAAAAAGCTGCCAAATCTGACCTTTCACAATTTATGCTTTGGTACCGGCAGGCCGGAACGCCAGTACTAAACGTCTCTACTTCTTATGATCGAACGTCCAAACGTTTTTCATTGGAACTGGAACAATTTACACCACCTACCCCTGGCCAACGCAGAAAATCTGCTTTGCAAATTCCATTGCAAATAGCCTTGCTCGGCAAAGATGGAGAGACCATAACCGGTAACAAGATTTCCGGTGGTACAATCAAAGATGGGCTTCTTGAACTGTCAAAGCGCAAACATAAAGTCGTTTTTCATGACCTTGAAGAACGGCCAGTCCTTAGTATCAACCGCGGGTTTTCAGCACCGATAAATATCAACTTTAGACAAAGCGCTGCAGACCTTGCCTTTTTGGCGCGCAATGACACAGACACCTTTTGCCGTTGGGATGCTTTACAGAATTATGCAACCCGCCTGCTGATTTCAGGCACGCGCGGCATGAAGGCGGGCAAGAAGCAAGCACCAGACGAGCGCTTCCTGGAAATATGCACCCATATTGCCAAAGATGACACGCTTGATCCTGCCTATCGCGCAGCGCTTTTGACTTTACCCAGTGATATTGAACTGGCAGGTGAAATCGATAGCAATGTCGATCCGCAAGCTATTCATAGTACAATCAAAGTGCTGCAAAAACAGATCGGACAAGCACTTTCTCCGTTTCATCAAAGCCTGATGGATTCTCTTCAAGAGGAAGGTGAATTTGACGTTGGCTCCGGGGCAGCGGGCAAACGAAGCCTGCGGGCAGTCCTTTTGAAGCTGTCTGTAATCTGCGGGAGTAAAACCGCCCTGCAGGATATTCAATCAGCCTATGATGTTGCAACCAACATGACGGACCGTTTCAATGCATTTGCAACTATTGTGCATTTCCATCCATCACCAGCAGTTCGGGGTGATATTCTTGAGGATTTTTACCAGCGATATAAAAACAATCACATTGTGCTTGATAAGTGGTTCACGGTACAGGCAACCAGACCAGATAAAACTGCCAGCAATAAAGTAAAATCGTTGATGCGGCATCCAGACTTCAGTTTTTCAAATCCAAATCGCCTTCGATCCCTAATTGGTGCTTTCGCAATGTCAAATCAGATTGGATTTGCCGCTGAAAACGGCAAGGGCTTTGAACTGGTACTGGATACGATTGAGAAACTGGATCAAAAGAACCCGCAGGTCGCTGCGCGTCTTTTAACAGCATTCAGGTCCTACAGAACGCTCGAACCAGTTCGTCGTAAAAAAGCGCGTTCGCTCCTTGAGAAACTAAATTCAGTTTCAAACCTCTCAACGGATGTAAGAGACATAATCACCCGCACTCTTGGAGAATAAGGCACCAAAAGTGCCATTCTTCCTTCAAGTTGGTAAGTTTCTGCTAAAATAATGCATTCCAGCTATGGACAAGACGAATCTGCTTGATTCAAAGTGTAAGTGATTCGCTGGCGCAGTTTTTCTTA
Source organism: Pseudomonadota bacterium (assembly GCA_039814425.1). Lineage (GTDB taxonomy): Bacteria > Pseudomonadota > Alphaproteobacteria > Rhizobiales > Rhizobiaceae > JAALLB01. Next base: position 7,374 of record JBCCBE010000002.1, on the reverse strand, counting down.
ATGCCGCGTCCTGTTGGAGACACTAATGGCCCGCTCTTTTTCGCCTCAATTTAAGGCGCGTGACAGAATTTTGAAGGGCAAAAGCGGCGACCGAACAGCAAGTGTGGTCGCCGGATATGCCCGGCAATTGAGCCATCCTGCCTATGAGAGCCTTTTACGGTCAGAATCCTTACTCCGACGGCTGGTTCCCGTTCTAATCGTTATGTTTTTGGCAATTGTCGCAATCGCTCGCTGGGTTCAATTGCAATCAGAGAGTGAGTTTATTCGATCTTATGCAGATTCCGAGATGCATTTCATCGCCGAGCTTATCGAAGAACGGCTACAAAATGCAGAATTGGAACTGGGTACATCTGCAAACGGGCTTAATATTCAAAACCTCGTTTCTGACGCTGTACCCTCGCGTTATCTGGAAAAGAAACGCCAGGTCGTATTAACCGACCGTGAAGGTATTATTGTTGCAAGCCTCCCCTATATGCCTGATCGGCATGGCAGTAGTCTTGAAAGCATTTTTGGAGATGTAACACTGCTCACAACCTTCGGCGAAAGGGCTAATACCAGAAAAATTCTGACACCAAACTATGGCGAAGCGATAGCAGTTCATCGGATATTGCCGACCCCTTTTGGAGGCGTTACTTTAGTTCAACCTGAGGACGCTATTTATACCGACTGGCGGAAAACAGTATCCTTAAATGTTACGTTATTTGTTGGCACATCCAGTATTTTGCTGGTTATCCTGTATGCCTATTTTGCCCAATGCCAGAGGGCGCGCGAAGCAGATACGATATACGCAGAAGTTCAGGATCGTTTTGATACGGCACTCATGCGTGGTGGCTGCGGACTTTGGGATTGGGACCTCTCTAGAGGGCAATTTTACTGGTCAAAATCCATGTTTGAATTGCTCGGTAGAGAACCCCGCGATGAAATCGTTAGTTTTGCTGAAGTGAATGAAATGGTGCATCCGGATGATGCAGACCTCTATCAACTGGCCTGTGTCGTAATGGAGAAAGGCATGGTGCATGTGGAGGAAATTTTCCGCATGCGCAATATCGACAATCAATGGATCTGGATTCGGTTGAAGGTGGAAATGGCCCGAACAGATAAAGCCCGTCCACGTCTCGTCGGCATAGCGGAGGACATAACCGAGCAACGTGCGATAGAACAGGCGAGCAATCAAAAAGATATGCGACTGCGCGATGCGATTGAAAATCTTCCAGAAGCATTCGTCCTTTGGGATGACCGTAAACGGCTGGTCATGTGCAATTCGAAATACCAGCAACTTCACAATCTGATGCATGATGATGTGCAACCAGGCATGCGTTATGAAGACATCATGGACAGGGCTTCCTCGCCAGACATTTCCAGTCAGCTAATACGTGATCTCCATGCGGACGAAAGTACACGGACAATGGAGGCCAGACTTTCAGACGGGCGGTGGCTACAGATCAATGAACGCCATACTAAGGACGGAGGTTTTGTTTCTGTCGGAACAGACATTACAACAATCAAGCGTAGTGAAGCCAAATTGAAGGATCAGGAAAAACGCCTGATGGCTACTATCTCCGATCTAGAGCAATCACGACAAACGCTGGAAATACAGAAACAAAAACTAGCTGAAATGGCTGAAAAATATGCCCTTGAGAAAAACCGGGCAGAAGCAGCCAATAAGGCTAAATCCGAATTTCTGGCAAATATTTCGCATGAACTTCGTACACCGCTAAACGCTGTAATTGGATTTTCCGAAATAATGAATGAGGGCCTGTTTGGTCCGCTGGGTTCTGAGAAATATCAGGAATATGCCCGCGATATTCGCGAAAGCGGCACTTATCTTCTAGGCATGATCAATGATGTGTTGGATATGTCTAAAATTGAAGCCGGCAGATTTGTTCTCGATTATGAAACGTTCAATCTCGACGAGATGATTGAAGAAACACTGCGTATCGTTCGTCATCAGTCCGAAGATCGAGGGATAGAAATACAGGAATCTGTTTCTTCAAAAATTAAACTGGAAGCAGATCGCCGCGCAATAAAACAAATCCTGATTAATCTGCTTACAAATGCGGTTAAATTTTCAAGAGACAATGGACGGATCCAGATCCGAGCCAGGCAACGCGGTGAAACAATTACGATCACGCTTGAAGATAACGGGATTGGAATCTCAAAGCAGGATTTGAAGAAACTAGGCAGGCCATTTGAACAGGTTCAAAATCAATTTACGAAGAGCCACAAGGGTTCCGGACTTGGATTGGCGATTTCACGTTCGCTTATTGAGATGCATGGGGGTGCCATGAAAATACGTTCTACGGAAGGCGTTGGAACTATTGTGTCCTTCCGCCTCCCGGTTCATTGCACTGAAGAGCAGAAACTAGCACGAGCATCCTCGCCAGCAGCATAGTTTCCTCCCCATCAGCATCTATTTCTTATGCGAGCGACTGCGAAACGAACCACGCATTCTTTTAATTTCAGCCAGCTCAACCTTTTGATCATCGTTCCAGTCAGCTAAAGCATGAAATTTGCCAATACGGTTTTCTATTTCTGCTGTTGTCAAAACACTGTCCTGATTGACATCGAGAAATCTCACCATGCGATCAGCCAGCTTTCCAGACCGGCGCTTTAATCGACTAATACCCTCGATATTGTCGATTGCATTAACGATTTCTGCTTTCGTTACCTGACCATCACTGTTTAAATCAGCTTCTCCAAAATGTTTGCTAACCAGTTTAGAAATTTCACCTTTGCTGACGGCAGCGTCACCATCTGTATCGATCTTCTGCATGATCTTTTCAGGAGCAAACATACGCTTCATTTGCTTATGTTCCTTGTATCCTTGCGCGGCAAAAGCAAATCCGCCGAGCCCGACAACACCCGCAATCGATGCGGCGATAATCATTGTTTTACGTTTCATATTAAGTCTCCTTTTGTGGTAGTTGGCCGCTACCGAATTTTTTATCTTTGAAAATCCTATTGAACACCGCATGAACTGACTTTTTCATCGTTTGAATGTGTGCTTGTGCTGAATCTAGGTCGGGCATATCCAGGGCGGAACTTAAGATCGGGGTGAACCCTTCAGGAAACTCCTCATCCAGGTTTGCTTCGCCAATACAGGTGCGTTGCAAGTGCAACAGATTAGAAAACTGACCATGAGCCTTTATCAATAAATCGACTTCTGAGCGCTGCAGATGTTGCTCACCCACTTGGACCAGAATATCGAAAGTACCTTCCGGCAGCGGATTACCATCTGCGGTTTTAAGAACCAGCCATTGGGAAATAAATTCGATATCTATCAAACTACCCTGTGCGGTTTTCAAATCCCAGGTATTTTGCGTTCCTTTTTCCTTCTCAATCAGATCACGCATCTTCGCGATTTCAGCCCTGATATCAGATTTGCCACGAACCGCTTTCAGTATTTTCGGAATTTCGGTTTGCACCCGCTCTCTGAGCAACGAATCACCAGCTACCGTTCTGGCACGAGTTAACGCTTGTGATTCCCAAACCCAGGCATCGTTGCTTTGATACTTCAGAAAACTCTCCACCGGAGTTGCAAGCGGACCGGCATTTCCGGAAGGGCGCAGACGAAAATCAAGTTCCAGAATTATGCCTTCAGCAGTCGGCGCGCTCATCGCTGCTATAAAACGTTGCATCAGGCGAATGAAGTAAACCGTTGGGTCGAGTGGCTTTTTGCCATCAGAAGAGATGCTTTCCTGATCAAAGTCATACAGGAAAATCAGATCGAGATCCGAGTCCGCTGTCAGTTCAGCACTCCCCAGTTTTCCCATTCCCAAGATACATACCTGCGCTCCCGGTACCCGACCATGGTGACTTTCAAATTCTGAAATGACCACGTCCAGCAAGACCGCAATTATTGCTTCAGCAAGATGAGATAGGATTGCCGCGTAATTTCGGGTGGAAAGCGTCCCACCAAAAAACCGACACGCAGCCTGAAACCGCAGCTCAGAGAAAAACCGCCGTGCTGCATCGAGTTTCAATTCATATGCGGAAATGCCATCAAGCGTGTCTCGCAACAGTTTTTCAAGGTCCGAGGCAGTCGGTATCTGATCTTCAAGATAGGGTTCAAGCATTGCATCGAAAATATGAGGCTTGCGCGCTATCTGTGTTGATAACCTTGGCGCGGCAACCAGAATGCGATGCAGCAGATCATTAAGTGCGGGGTTTGCTTTAAGAATTGCAAACAGCTGTATTCCTGCCGGCAGGCCAGAAATAAACTGATCAAATGTAAAGACCACGTGATCTGGTGACGCAGATTTGGCAAAGGCACTTAACAAATCAGGCACCAGCTCTGTCAGCAGTTCGCGCGCCTGGCTTGCCTGAAGTGCCGGGATTTTTGCAACATGCCAATTTTTCACGATGCGGATGATATCGCCCGGCCGTTTGTAACCCATCGACTCAAGCGTTTTGACGGTATCTGGATCATCGTCATGGCCGGTGAAAACAAGGTTTCCGCTATTTGATGACAATGACCGGGACTCTTCAAACAGTCCCGCATAGTGGCGCTCCACCAGTTTCAGGTTTTGCGTTACAATGTTTGAGAAATTCTTGTTATCAGAATAACCACACAGTGCGGCAATTACCTTAAATTCTTTATTTGATTCAGGAATAGTGTGCGTTTGCTCATCTTGAACCATTTGCAGCCGATGCTCCATATCACGCAAAAACCGATAGGCGTCAGCAAGTTCATCAGCTGGTGCTCGCTCTATCCAGCCTTCCCTGTGCAACTGGTAGAGTGCGGCAATCGTGCCGTTAACACGCAAGCTTGGGTTTCGTCCCCCGGCAATCAATTGCTGGGTTTGAACAAAGAACTCAATTTCACGAATGCCACCACGACCAAGTTTGATATTGTGCCCTTTGACACGGATTTCACCATGCCCTTTATGAGCATGGATTTGCCGCTTAATTGAATGCACGTCATTGATAGCGGCAAAGTCCAGATACTTGCGCCAGATGAAGGGAGCGAGCTCACGCAAGAAGCGTTCCCCGGCGATTATATCGCCTGCAACTGGTCGTGCCTTGATCATTGCTGCGCGTTCCCAGTTCTGGCCCTGCCCTTCGTAGTAATTCAGTGCTGCCTCAATGGGTATAATGAGCGGTGTTGAAGATGGATCGGGACGCAACCGCAAATCGGTCCTGAAAACATAACCGTCGGATGTTCGTTCCTGCATAAGACGTATCAATTGTTTTCCGATACGATTTAAAAGAGTATGAGGATCATCCGTTTCTAGTTGCATGGCAGCTGATGCATCATGGAATACAACAAGATCTATATCGCTTGAATAATTCAGTTCATTTGCTCCGAATTTACCCATGCCCAATACAACAAGACCAGAGTTTACCTGAGGAGATTCCTGATCTGCCAGGCTCAGCTTTCCCGCTTTTGACTGCTGCAATAAAATGAAATCCAAAGTTGCAGAGAGACAAGCGCTTGCAAAATCAGACAGGGCTTTTGTGACCGTCTCTCCGTCCCACAGCCGGGCCAGATCCGCGAGACCGCAAACAAGCGCAGCGCGACGCTTGGCTTTGCGAAGGGCGGCCATGAAATCAGCCTCCGATTCAATTTGAAAGCCTAGCTTTTTGGTATCTTCGAGTAATCTCAAATACGGCGCTTCAAAGCCGCCTACCAAACATTGCGCCAACAATTCCGCTTCATGTCTTGCACAGTTTTTCAAGAAAGGTGACAAACTGAAACAAGTGCCAAGAAGTTGCGAATGGTTGAGCAATTCGTCTGGCTGATCTGAAAGCCGATTAACAAATTCGTAATATGCAATTTGTGCCGCTTTTTGATCCAGTGCGATCGGCTGATTAATTCCGTTGATAACCGGATTACTCATTTGCCATCTCCCCTTTGACGGGAAGATTGATTGAGACTGTGAGACCTGGTTTATTGTCCTCCAGCAAGAGTTTGCCTCCGTGAAGATTGACAATTGCCTGAACCAAACTCAGGCCCAAGCCATTGCCCTGGCTTTTCCTGCTTTCATCTAAGCGCACAAAGCGCTTTAATACCCGCTTACGTTCTTCGAGCGGTATGCCAGGACCATTATCAGAAACGCTTGATAGGAACTCGACCCCCTTGCTTTGACAGGAAAGTCTAATCTGCAATGGGGCATTATTCAGCGAACCATATTTCAGAGCATTATCAATCAAATTAGAGAATGCCTGGCTTAATAATTCTCGGTTACCATGAACGATCCGTTTAACTTCGGTATCCATATCAAGCGTCAGAACAGCGCCCGCTTCTTCTGCAACAGCTTCGTAAAGTTCGTGCAGATCAGTAAACAAAGCGCCAAGATCTACTGATCCCATTTTTGCCACGCTTGATCCTGACTCAACCCGCGAGATCATCAACAGTGCATCAAAGGTCCGAACGATTTGATCGCAATCTGCAATGATGTCTGTCATTTTCTGGCGCTGATCCTCAGGATCATTGATGCGAATTACCTCATCTGCCTTATTCCGCAATCGGGTGATTGGCGTTTTGAGGTCGTGGGCTATATTGTCCGACATCTGTTTGACCCCATCATTAAGCTGATCAATCCGATCCAGCATGTGATTGAGATTTTCGGACAAGCGATCAAACTCATCTCCGGTTCCCGTTACAGGTAAACGTTCTGTCCTGTCACCAGCCATAATTCGGGCGGTCGATTTTGATACTCCATCAATGCGTTTCAATGCTCGCCTGCCAACAAAGAACCAGGTGAGTATGCCAAGCGCCAGCATGGTTCCGATTGCCAGCTTAAAACCCTTTCCAACAACATCACGAAACTTTTCATGCTCGCCGATATCCCGCCCAACCAAAATACGTAGTCCGTTAGGAACTTCTACGATCCGGGCAATCGCTCGATGGTCTTCTTCCGGGCTATCTCCATATCGGTAATAGCGGAACGGACGTCCGGTCCACCCAATACGGCGCATCACCCCGGCTTCCATACTTGGCACATTACCGGCAATGATTTCACCTTGTGCATCAGTAACAACGTAAAGATTGGCCCCAGGTGCACGGGCCCGGCGTTCAAGACTGGTAATCAATGACCGAAGGCCGCGCGTATTATAAACCCGTGATAATCCAGCGATTTCCTGATCAATGGATTCTTCTAATTGCTGGCGCAAAACGTTTACGGTTGCACCTGTGATATAGACAACAATACCAACGGCAAGAATTCCGAATATAATCGTGTAGATAATTGATAGTCGGACTGCAGTAACGCGGAAAAGAGAACGCGCGCGCCGGATCATCATTGATCCCCAGCGGCAGACAATTTGTATCCCGATCCCCGAATTGTGTGGAGCATGGGCAATTCAAAATCCTTATCAACCTTTCCGCGAAGCCTCGAAATATGAACATCGACCACATTGGTCTGTGGGTCG
>JBCCBE010000085.1:0-14774 GCA_039814425.1 Pseudomonadota bacterium | reverse complement strand
CAGCCGCTGCGCCTCCAGAAGGCGGCCCTCATCGGTCAACTGCTTGAGGCGCACCGCCAGCTCCGCCTTAATCGACTTGATCGCCTGATTCAGCGTCGGGCGCGGCGTCACGTAGTGGGCCTCGCCCTGTTCAAACGCATGTCGGTCATCGACAACATACTGGTCGGACGACAATTGCACATATCCGCTAATTTCATGGAAGTTGCATTACAACTGCCCAGCGCCAGGAAAGAAGAAAGAAACAACCGTTTGCACTGCGAAGAAATCGTAGAGTTTCTGGAAATAACCGATATCCGCGATACCCCGGTAGGCAAGTTACCTTATGGATTGCAAAAGAAGGTTGAGTTGGGCCGGGCCCTCGCAACAGAGGCCGAAGTACTGCTGCTGGACGAACCTATGGCTGGTATGAACGTAGAAGAAAAGCGCGACATGTGTCGTTTCATCTTAAAGGTCAATGATGAAATGGGCACCACCATGGTTCTTATTGAACATGACATGGGCGTTGTTATGGATATATCAGACAACGTCGTAGTGCTGGATTATGGCAAGGTAATCGGAGATGGTCCGCCCGACGAAGTCAGGAATAATCAGGATGTAATTGACGCCTATCTGGGGGTGGCTCATGACTGAGTTTTTGTTTTTCATTGAAGTGGTGGTAGCCGGGCTTTTGGCCGGGACCATGTATTCGCTCGTCGCGCTGGGTTTTGTGCTGATTTATAAAGCGTCCTCAACCTTCAACTTTGCACAGGGTGCCATGGTGTTCTTCGCAGTTCTTTCATTCGTGGGATTCATGGAGCTTGGTCTTCCGTTTGTGGTGGCCTTTTTCGTTACTATCCTGCTAATGGCAATGGTAGGGTTTGCAACCGAACGGCTGGTACTCAAACCCCTGATGAATCAGAGCGAAGATACGCTTTTGATGGCAACCATCGGTCTTGGATTTGTTCTCGAAGGCCTCGCGCAAGCAGCCTGGGGAGTAGAGGTGCGCAGGCTGGACTTGGGAATAGGTGATTTCCCTATCCAGTGGATCATTAATAGCACGGGTTTGTTCATTTCCGCGCTTGATTTGACTGCCGGTCTGGTGGCCGCCGTGCTAATCATCGGCTTGGCACTGATATTCAAATATACCAAGATGGGCCTTGGTTTGCGCGCAGTGGCAGATGACCCAGGCGCAGCCAGTTCCATCGGCATACCTTTGGGCAACATCATGCTGCTGGTTTGGACCGCGGCAGGGGTAGTGGCACTGGTTGCCGGCATGATGTGGGGTGCACGTGCAGGGGTGCAATTTGCTCTGGTGGATTTAGCACTTAAAGCATTGCCGGTGTTGATCATCGGAGGTTTCTCATCGATTCCAGGGGCGATCATTGGCGGGCTTATCATTGGAGCCTCAGAAAAAGTGCTTGAGGTTTATGTAGGTCCATACTTTGGAGGCGCAATCGAAGGTTGGGCACCATTTGTACTGGCTATATTCTTTCTATTGTGGAGACCTGAAGGTCTCTTCGGCGAAAAAATTATACGGCGCGTATAGGGAGGTCAGAAAATGAAATCGGTTAACACAGACTATTCGCGCAGCGATGTAACAAACTTTATTGTCCTCATGGTGGTTGGGTTTGCTGTCATTCCGTTTGTAGTGCAAACTGACTATTGGTATTCATCCATCATGATCCCATGGCTTTGCCTGGCACTTGCTGCCATCGGTCAGCAGATTGTGATGGGCTACGCCGGTCAACTGGCGCTGGGTGCGGCAGGGTTCATGGCAGCCGGAGCGTTTGCACTATTCAATCTTGAGCTACGATTGCCCTTTGTACCGTTTCCGATCAACCTGGTCTTTTCGGGCCTGATAGCGGCGGCTTTTGGTGTTATCTTTGGTCTTCCCAGTCTTCGGGTTCGCGGCATATACCTGATGGTAGCGACCCTAGCCTCGCAGTTCTTTATTATCTGGATGATCGACAAGTTTGGCTGGTTCAAGAACTACGATACGTCAGGTATCATCACTGCTCAGGATATCGTTATCTTTGGTGTGGAATTTACTACACCGCTCCAGATGTATCTGGTGGTGCTGGCCGTTGTTACGGTCATGACCATTCTTGCGATAAACATGGCGCGGGGTAGTACGGGGCGAAACTGGATGGCGGTGCGCGATATGGATATTGCTGCCGAAAGTATGGGAATCTCGTTGCTCAAGACTAAACTGCAGGCGTTTGCTATCTCCGCGTTTTTCTGCGGTGTGGCGGGGGCGCTATTTGCTTTTACCTATCTCAAATCAATGGAACCTGTGGCGTTTGATATCAAACTGTCGTTTCGTATTCTCTTCATGGTCATTCTTGGCGGGCTAGGCACAATCAATGGAGCCTTTATTGGGGCTGCTTTTATCCTGCTCTTCCCGGTTGTCCTGAATACACTGGGGAATGAGATTTTCCACGGCATGATCGATGCAACAATCATCTCATCTATCGAATTGGTAGTATTCGGGGTATTGATCATTGTGTTCATGATCTACGAACCTCTCGGCATGGCGAAGTTGTGGGAAACTATTAAGCAGAGGTTCAAGGCGAAATTTTTCAAAAAATCTGAGCCATCCAAACAAAAAGATAAACTGGTGACTTGAGGCGATTGAAACTAAGTGGGCAACTCAATCCAGATTGCCCTGATGGTTAAGTTGATGGTCAACAGTAATTTTGATTTTTCAAAGAATGTGGGTCGCTGAAGAATTACAACATGAAATTGATACCGGTTAAGGGCTCAGAGTAGGCGTTGAGCAGTTTTCTACAGAATTCCTAACCCGTGTTATCCGGTACGCGGACTAAGCAGCCAATTATGATGCGTCGAAACCGCAGTCAATTTGCAGAGCAAGCCTAATACAGGATGCTCAAGAATTTTACTTAGTAGCACGATTTTGCCCTACATTCGCTTTTGCATTTGCCATACGGACCAAATCCAGCTCGAACACCCTTACTCTTTGGTAGCCCCTCACATTGTGCAGTGCATTGACGTTTAGAAGCGACACATTGATTTCTAGCTTGTGAAGCGGCCTGTTCACGTTTGAAGTTGCTTGAGGAGGATGAATATCCTTTTAGTGTTTGAAAAACATCCAGAAGAGATTGACCACTGGCTTTCTGCCTACGCGCAGCAGATTGGTTTTTGAAATAGTTCTCTAACTGATTGTATGTCTTTAAACCTGCATAATTTCCACGTCCTACAGCTCGTTTATACCAGTAGTAGGATTTCTCGTAATCTTTAGGGAAAAATTCACCGTTAAAATATAGCACACCAATATTGTTCATTGCGTAAGTGTTGCCTCCTGCAGCTGCTCGTTGCCACCAATAGGCGGCGTCTTCAAAACTTTGCTTTATGCTGAGGTTTGGGGAACCTTTGTAATACTCATTACCAAGTGCTAATTGGGCATCTGAATGACCTTTTTCTGCACCGCGACGAATGTAGTCGATGCCTTCATCGTAACCGAATAACATTGACGACCATCCCAAAGCATAATTGCTCGCCGCACTGTCCTCTACATCATTTTTTTGTTCATAATAAAAATAACATTGAAGGTGCAAGTTGTCGTTTTCTCGATTCCTTCTTCCTATAGCAAAATCACAGGCATCTTCGAAAATTACAATCTCACGCTTTGCACCAATACTCACTAAAGTATTGGTCGAAATATCTGCGTAGTAACATCCACCCTGTCGAGAAGGCATTCCACCGTATGAAATAATTGGCAATTTACGATTACTTGCACATTGAGATCCATAGTCATCCCCTTGAAACGTTGCTATAGATTTCCAACTCCCCATTTTATCTTCCCAAAAAGCTACTCGATTGCCATCAATTATCATTGAAGCATTTGGGCCATGCCCATAAATTTTTGCTCGCTTACTTCCAGTCGCCACAATGGAATCATCAGAAAGTCTTTTAAAGATACGAGGTTCGCCTCTCTGATACTCGTAGTAGAAGTCCTTAGTGGCATGGGAAAATTCTATATTTTTCTCGCTGCCTAAATGTCGAACGATAGCATCTGTCTTGCTATTCACTACAGCATTAAATTTGTTTACGACGAACTCTGGACATCCATCAGCATAGTATGTTGGTTGCTTGATGTATGGAACGTCGGTTACCTCCATCTTTTTTGAGTCGAAGTGTTGTCTACCGCCGCCTTTGAGGTTGAATATAAAATCACCCTTGCAATCTTGGATAGCACCTTCAAAGCTATTAAGAGATTTTGTGCGTTTCCCAAACTTATCAAAAATAAACATATCTTTGTTTTTATACGTATCACCCAATAGGAATTGATCTGAGATTTCATAGATAGTTGGAACATTTTGATCGAATAAGCTTGATATATCGATCTCCGTTCCATCAATTTTGCTGTATAAAAAAATTTGCTTATTAGATGTCAAAATCAAAAAATTCTTTGTTTGTGCGATTGATTTGTATTTCGGTTCAAGTATCCAAGTCGCTCTATCTGGTTCGAAAACACCACATCTACTTTGTTTGATACAGGCAATGTCTAGGTACGGGTTGGTCCGTTTGTTGTAAGAGAAGAAACCGACTGATAGTGGTTTTAGATTACGATCGATTAGATATGTTTTGCCATCATCAATATAGTAGCTGTATCCATCGCTAAACTCTCTGACTTGATCTTTGTCGGGATACATTACCCATTGGCCGTTTTCATTCACGTAGCCGCACCGACCGTCACTTTTCTCTTCCCGGGTAGAAAGGGTGAAGAGATTTGATGATATAAGACAACTAGGTAATAGGCGTTTGAACTCGCTAGTTACTCTGTGCTCCAGCCTTTTCAGGCGTGCTCCTAATTTTAGTCGGTTGGCTTCTGACCCCAATAAATTGAATTGTTCAATATTCACTTCTCCAGTGACCCCTAGACCATAATCATATTGAAAACTCCTAATTGCTGCGCGTGTTCCTTTGCCGATTGCACCATCGATTGTACCAGCCCCATAGCCGAGTTGATTGAGATTTCGTTGAATCGCTTTTGCCTCTTCTTTCGATTGTGCGGAAGCTAAATTCGTACCGTAGATTATGGAGATCAGAAAAAATATTATATAAGAAAATTTAATAGTGAAGTTCATGGAAACAGCGCTTTGCGTTTAAGGTCGATTTTTGAATTAAGGAGTATGTTAAAGTTTGTAACAACACTTTTTGTATTCCCACAGCTAAAAAGCTACTTTGGTAGAAAAAGACTCAATACGGAAATTCAAAAATGAAAGAACGTGGAGCAAAATTCTCAAATGCAGACGCAATCTTTATCATACAGCCCTTGATGAATGACCCGGAGCTCCCTGTCTCCAATAAGCCACGCTCAGCTGCCTCTTCTTATCAAGCCTTAGATCTTTCTTGAATATAATTCTAATGTGCTGCGCTAGTTCAAACTCTCCCGCAAACCAACCGTAGCCAATTGTTTGATTGGTACAAGACCGTATTAGTTCCGGCAGGTTCCCGGCAAAATCGTTTGAGTTGATAGCGATAAGTTTCATTTTCGAAGGTGGAAGATAATTTTCCAGTACTGCTTGCGAAGGGGCTTCAGCAAAAACATACCCAGAAACGTTACCCTCTACGCTTTCGATCATTCTCGCTATAGCAGGAAGCCCGGTGCAATCAGCTGCCAAAACGACATTATCGGTAAATTCTAGATATGGATCACCCCCTGGCCCCATTACGCCAACTTCCTGGTCATCGCCTGACAGCATTGCCCAATCAGATATCAGCCCACCATCATGATGTGTTATGTCAACATCGACTTCGCACGCATTAATGCGGATGTTCCGAATTGTAACATAACGGGTATGGAGTTTAGCGTCGCCTTCTGGCCAAGACGTGCTGCCATTTTCTGCAATGAGGGGCCATTTTGGCGATAACCCTCTTTCTTTCGGCATCATAAGGCGCATATGAATACCATCTTTGGCCAAAGCCTGAACATCCGTACCATGAAGTGTCACGCGAACCAGACCCGGGAAGATTTCACGTCTTGCTTTGGCGCGTAGGATGCGAAAGTTTGACGGGATTTCCCCGGCCTTTACACTACCAGTCCAACGCAGATTTTTGACGCCGTTTGGATCAAATTCTTCCATATGCTCAATAATTTCTTCCCGTATAAAGACAAGATAGTTCTCAGTCGGCGTGTCAATGAGAACATCAACATTCGAATCTAACGCCCTGATTTCGACTAAACATCCCATCTCTTCTATTCGCACAACATTTGTTTCCGGCCATGCACATGTGAGCCCATGTTCTGTGAATTTTTTTGCACAGTATTCAACTAGCAATTTGGGATTTTTCGTTTCCATTGTCCCATTGGAAATCGAACGTTTGCCATCAAGTCCGGCTCCAGAATCTCTGAACCGCGCAATTGAAAAGTACAGAATACCAAGCGGTACAAAAGCTATTGGTATTGCAACTATGAAGGTTGGTAAAAATCCGTAGGCATCGATCACTTGCCCTACAATCGGCTCAGTAAATGCTGGCAGCAACATGTAGAATGCGATCTGTACAGAAAAATCAAACCCGGGTATTTCCGGACGAACTTTTTCTATAGCGCCGCGAAACATGACAACGTCCGTCAAAGCGATGGCAATCCAGGCTATCACAATAGAATAACGGATATGCTCTGGAAAGGCTGCTGCCAGATAAGCAATCGCAATCAGTACAGGTATGTTCAGGAAGCCTACCAGGTAAATTGCACGCACCCTTGGGAGATTACGCAACAACGGGCCAAAAACTATGGTAGCCCCACCCCCCGCTGACATTGCAAAAAGTCCAAACCAAATCGCAATCTCTTCGATAGCCATCCCTTGATCAACCATCATAAGGCGCATGGGTAACATTGTGAGCAAAAGTGGTAAGCGCATAGTACCAAGTATTGCCAGCCAACGCCCCATTCGAGGTTGAGTAAAGAAATGAAAAACATTTCTCCAACTAATTGCAGGCGCGCCTCTTAAACGGGCGGGCTCTTTTACAAAAGCGAGGGAACCTAGCGGAATACCAAAAAGGATTGCTTGAATTAGCAAAGCAGACGTCCAGCCAATTTTGTCATACAAATACAGGAAGCCAAAACCACCAATAATGGCACCAGCATAAGCTCCTGCATTTTGAAAAGTCGAACCCATCGTGCGTTCCGAAGGGCGCATTAAAGATATTGCAAGCGCATCTACCGCGACATCCTGTGTGCTTACTGACAAACAAGCGATTAAAAGCGCAACGAAGAGAGGTAAAAGCGATCCAGACGGATCAACCATAGCCAAGATTGCAATGCTAAACATATGCAAAGTCGAAAGAACAACTATCCAAGATTTGTAGCGGTTCTTTCCTAACTTGTACTTGTCTATTAGTGGCGCCCAAAGAAACTTAAATACGTATGGTAAACCAACCAATTGGACCAAGCCAATTGTAGCCGCATCATGCCCCTCCTGACGCAAGATAATCGGAAGGGCTATAAAGGCGAAGAAAAACGGAATGAATTGAACAGCGTAAAGAACACCAATCACGGTTAAAATATGCCATCGCATTGAACTGTCCCAGACTTTATCCGATTAGAAAATCCAATTTGATATTGCGATGACCATACTCACCATTTTGCTGTAAGCGCTGCTCCGAATGTACGTGGGCGCCCGACAGCAGTGAGAGGAAATCCATTGTTTTCAGAAAATGTGACATTGCGTTCATCAAAAATGTTTTTAACAAAACCTTCTAGCTCAATCACTGCATTCTCTGTTTCAAATGTATAGCCTAGGGAAAGATCAGCGATGGTATAACTATCAATTTCTGTTTGGCCTAAGCCCGTTACTGTATCATCTACATATCGCACATCAAATCCAACATCGAAGTTTTCAACCGGGTTCCAAACAAAGCCAACTGAAGCTGTAACTTGTGGCGCACGGGGCAGTGCTGCACCTTTGAATGCGGCTAGGTTTCCGCCTGGCTCGGTAATTTCGGTTTCGAGCAATCCAAGCGCACCGCGTACCAACAAGTCCGGCGATGCCTGATATGCTAGATTAAACTCCGCGCCAAAACCAATCGCTTCTGGAACGTTTCCTATAAGACTGACCGGTACAGCCGGACCACCTCCAAAAGGGGTAACCATATTTACCGCTGCGCCAGCAACTTGAGCATCTTCCCAAACGTAGTAGAACCCGGTTGCAGATACATCCAATCGCCCATCCATAAAACTTCCACGTGCATAGATCTCGTGTTGATCAATAAACTCTGAGCCAAATGTTGATGTAGTTATTGGAAGGCCACCAAGGCTTGCACCAAGGTCTGCATCTAAACCACCAGCTCTAAACCCACGAGAATATGTATAGCCATAGGCGGTTTCTTCGTTTGGCTCGTATCGAAGACCTAACTTTGGAAGAAACTCAGTTTCACTTCCTTGGAAGCTGCTTAACTGGTTGCCAGCAGTGTCATTAATGGTCCTAAACCGATCGTCAATTTCAAGCCTAGCACCGGCGATAAACGTCAAACCCTGTAAATAGACATCAGCGGAAAGCTCTACTTCGCCATATATTCCAGTGTTCTGAACTTCGCCCTCAAGATTAAAAGACACCAAGTTACCATCGTTGAAACCTGTTTCGTCTTCGGTATTGTGAATTGCGCCAAACACCCCACGTCTAATAATTCCTATATCTTCAAATTGAAAATAAGCCTCTCCTTCAGTCTGGCTCTTATCAAAACCGGTCGAACCAAAATCCAATCCAAAAAATGTCTCTCCGGTACGCTCAAATACAAGGCTATTGTCCAGATATGCTATCCTACTTATCAAACTGACCCGATCACTTATATCGTAGGTGGATTTTGCTTGATATACGGTTTGCTCAACGTCCTCATAGGACGATGCAAAGGCGAAAAGTCCATTTGCGTCAATTTTCAAGCCCTCCACATCCGTGACAAAACCTTCGATAGGTTCTTCATTTTGCAAGTGGTCAACGCTCACGAGGACACTTAGCTCAGGCATCTCCGCAGGCTGGTACAAAAGTTTGCCACGCAGCCGCCCACTTTTCTCTTCATTTGGGTCGAAGCCCGCAGGTAAAATAGGTAAAATTTCTACATAGCTTTCGCCAAGACTACCTTCTCCTGAAATCCTAATGGCCAGTTCATCTTCGACAATTGGAGCATTCATCATAAACGCACCAGATACCGTATCATCTTGATTGTAAAATCCAACTCGGGCTGCTGCCTCGGTTTCAAAAACAGGATCATTTGTGAAAATTCGAATTGCCCCTCCGATTGCATTTCGCCCGGTACTAGTTGGTTGTGGGCCTCTAGCAACTTCGACTGAACTTGCGTCCCAGATGGACACGTTTGAAATCGCTGAGGATTCGTTTGATGGTAGTGCAACGCCGTCTACAACTATTGGCGTACGTGGTTGAGAACCAGCTGTAATGCTGGGGCGACCACCACTGGTAGAATCTATTCCGCGAATAGAGGGAAGCGAAAATCCTTCATTTGCCAACACATTTGCTTCTGCGGCTACCACATCATCAATGTCTTCGTTTTTTGGAGCGCCGGCCACTTCACCACTAATGACTGTCGTGCCAGCTGAAGTCTCCTGCAATTCCCGCTCAACCTTATCGCCTCTTACAATAATTCTGTCCAAGATTGTTACATCCAGATCACTTTGAGCTTCTTGCGCCGCAACCGGTGTTAGAATTAATGATATGGCAGTCGTTGCCAACAATGCCCAAATGCTTTTGCTTTTCACCGTATAACCCCTGATACTTGATTTTCCCTCCGTAATAATAAGATGTAACGAATTCTTAGTTCTAATCTATTCGTGCGAATAATCTGTAGATTCCTGCTAAATTGACAAAATTAGTCATGTTTAATTAAGATGCGCCGTATCGATAATTTTTTATTAGGCCACTATGCCAATACCTTCGAGTGATATTGTAAGAGATCGACTTATTAGTAGGGGTGCCGAAGTTCACAGCATCCAACTCACTGAGGACAGGGCAATTGTGGTGTATGACGCTACCTATGGGGCGCATATGGGATCGATTCCCAATCTTCCCGTGCTTTTTATTATGCTTTGTATCAGCGGCGGAGGGCGTATCGTTCAGAAAACTGACTTGCAAGACTTTGATGCAATTATTGAGCCTGGTGGGATCGGCGTTACCGCTCCATTTTCCACCGGTTTCGGTG
This sequence comes from Pseudomonadota bacterium, assembly GCA_039814425.1. Taxonomy (GTDB): domain Bacteria; phylum Pseudomonadota; class Alphaproteobacteria; order Rhizobiales; family Rhizobiaceae; genus JAALLB01. The sequence goes on along the minus strand of JBCCBE010000085.1, from coordinate 4,622 downwards.
AATGGCCCGAATTACGAGCAATCGGCATGGGAATTGAAGTTGGTAAAGTTATGGAGAGCTTCGGAGACAGGTGGCCTGAGCGACTTCATTGTGATGTGATTTCAAACCCATTTTGCGATGCATTGGTGGAAACAACAATGATGCAAATTGGATATACCCAAGCCGGAAAAACTTCAGACGAAGTTTTGAAATACGCCGCCCAAATGGTAATCCATAAGCTTCTCGATAACCCTTTCGAATTGGAAATTGGAGAGCAAGAACCAGATGGAATTATTGCGCTTGATCTTAGAACGATCGATTTGATAGGAACGTTTATCAATGAAAATATTGGCCAGCAAATTACGGTCTTGGAACTCTCAAAACTTTGCGGAGTAAGCCAATATCATTTTTCACGGAGATTTAAAGCCGCAACGGGTATTTCCCCCTATCAATATGTTTTGCAAAAGAAATTAGACTTCGGAGCAAGCGCACTCTCTGGTGATAGTGGTAAGAGCATAATAGATGTTGCTCAAAGTGTTGGTTTTGATAACCCGGCCCAATTCGCGAAGGCATTCCGCAGAAGATTTGGCTTAGCGCCCCGAAACTGGAGGGCCGCGCGCAACTAACAAAGTATATAGAAACCAACAGATTTAGAGGATTATCAAGAACCGATCCCATTGGTACCCGGTATATTGTATTTTCTCGGCAACTGGCGGAGTGACACTGTTCTCTGGCTCCATAAAAGCAAAGAAGGGGCTTGGTTAGATTACTAACTTAAGCGGATAGACAATCTACAAAATTCACCAGTCGTTAGCTGCCCATTTGGCCCGGTTTCGCGAACTGAGGGGTTCTCGGTCACATAACTGGAAGAGTAGCGGGAACGTATGACTGCTGCAAATATTTTGGTAAAAAGTCGAATTGAATTGAATCTGTCGACCCATTTCACCAACCAGTCAATTCTGTGTTTACTATCAAGAGCGGCCATAATTCCTCGTAACTCAGCGAGCCCCCGAAGACGGCCAATTAGCGGATATCCCGGCAGCGAACTGCGCCCAATATCATCAAGGATTTCTTGGCCATGATCAGACCGCATTGGGATTTCCCAATCTTTCCTTCCTTCCGTTTTTCTTCTTTTTTCTTCGGCCAACAACCCGTCAACAACCGCAACCATATCAGTGTCTCCGTCGAGGTGTTCAGATTCGACAAAACTAAACATGCTTGTTTCCGAAGACGCTTCTCTTTGGGTGTTTCGCAAGTGAACGAAGTGAATCCTATGACCCCAGCCTTTAATAAATTTCACAAAATCCACATTGGGTAAGACGCCCATTGAACCGGTGCAAAGCGTGATACCATTTTGAGCAATGTCCACCGCGAGCATGATTTTTTCATAATCTTCAACAGTGGACAATATTCTTGGAAGGCCAAGCACCGAAAATGGGGGGTCATCTGGATGGCAACAAAGGTTAATACACATTTCTGCTGCTAGGGGAGTAACAAGCTCTAAAAAATCGACTAAATTCCCGCGTAATTTTTCAACGTCAATCTGATCATAGGTGGCGAGCAACATCTGAACATCGTGGACAGCCCACTTGTCGTTAGCCCCGGGCAATCCTGAAACAATATTACTCGCCAATTGTTTGCGCTGTTCAGTTGTCATGACCTCAAACGGAGCTTCGCGTCGTTTATCGTGTCTTTTGAGAATTCATTTTCAGCATGACTTCGTTTGAGTAGAAAGAGGTCAAAAACTGCAAAATCTATGACATCGAACCGCATTGTGAAGAGGTTTGCCGTAGCCTCATAGCTAAGCAAACACTGCGATCCATTGCAGGTAAACTCAAGCGCTCGCCTTCCACGATTAGTCGTAAAGTCAAGCGCAACTCAAGCTCGAAAAGCTATCGTGCCCTATCCTCAGATAAAGCAGCAGGGAAGTTTGTAAGCGGTGCCAGGCCGGACCGCTATGGCCTTTAGGCCATCGTCCCATGGAGTGGGCCCCGGACATACGCCAAGCCTCCCTGATCATAAGGTTCGATGAGGTATCGTTACGGTCAGATACCGACCGCTGTGCATGGGGTTACTACGCCCCGAGATTGGCAAATCACCAGTCTTGGCAACAATTTAGTATGTCAAAGAGCGAAGGGAAAGGGAAGTTATGTGAAGTCTGGTGAGCGGACAAAACAGATATAACTTGGACGTCGTCCAACAACTGCTCCCTGTCCTATAACAGCCATTACAACGCCGGAATATTGCTGTTGAGAAACCAGAGCTCAGTCTATTTGCCAGCCAAGTTCTAAACTATACGTGTTGCGACATATAATGGCCGGGTAACTTCCGTATGCATGCTGAAAACAATTATCGCCCCGATATCGACGGTTTACGAGCAATTGCAGTTTTGGCAGTCCTATTTTTCCATGCCGGGTTTGATGGATTTACAGGCGGTTTTGTCGGTGTTGATATTTTCTTTGTGATATCTGGTTATCTGGTTATCTGATTATCGGACTGATCTCACAGCAGACAGATGCTAACAAATTCAGCCTGCTGGAGTTTTACATACGTAGAGCCAGAAGGCTCGTTCCGGCGATTATTCCGGTTTTGATATTTTCTCTGGTTCTTGCTTTTTTCACTCTAACCAATACCGGCTTTCAAGACTTCTTCAAGACACTTGTTGGAGCGGGCTTTTTCTCATCCAATTATGTTTTCCTTGCCGAATCCGGATATTTTGAACGGGAAGCAAAGTATGAAATTCTTCTCCATACGTGGTCGCTAGCCGTCGAGTGGCAGTTCTATCTGCTGATTCCCTTTGCAATCCTGATCGCCGGGCCATTGTTCAGGTTCTGGCTTGTGTTGGCAATTTCGGCTCTTTCCTTTTCCCTGTCAGTATATTTGATTGAATTGGACAAAGAAGCGCAGGCATTTTATTCCGTATTTCCGCGTTTATGGGAATTAGGTGTTGGCGGACTTCTGGCAATGTCTGGCGCAAAGCTTTCGGAAAACAAAGGCGTTATCGCGACCGTCAGACTGCTTGGCCTAGCGGCAGTTACCCTAGCCGTATTTTCTTATCACGAAAACATGCCATTTCCCGGTACATCGGCATTGCTGCCGGTATGCGGAACATTGCTCCTGATTATTCCGGCAAAAGAAAATTTTGTTTCCGCCACCCTGGCATCAGCTCCGATGGTTTGGCTCGGGCAACTATCCTACTCGCTGTATCTTTGGCACTGGCCCCTAATCGTGCTTATACACTTATACATACCAAGCCCGAACGAAGGGTTTTTCGCCGGCGCCCTGGGACTAAGTTTATTATTTGCAGTTTTGAACTACAGCTTCGTAGAAAATCCTGTTCGCCGCCGTACATTGCTGCAAACCCACCGAAGTTTCAGCACTGCCATCGGGGTTGCTGCAATAATGGTGATTGGCCTGTTTGCTGTTGTACAGTCACCGCCTTTCAAAGAAATTCAAACGACAGCACGCCTAACGAAATTTAGAGCGTTTGGAGAATTTGCCGAAAAACTCGAAATTGAGAAAGTCGAGTATCATGCCAAAGTCAATCAGAATTTCAATGGCGAAAGCGGTCCGTTCGATGCAATCCGTTTTGAAGGTTACACATGCAGCTATGATCTGGCTAATTCCATAGACCGTATTATCGAATGTCTTCAAGGACTCAGTCGGACAAATACAGTCTTGATTGCCGGTGATAGCCATGGGCGCGACTTTCTTCACGCGATGAAATTTGCTTATCCTGAAAAACATTTCATCATGCTTCATCAGAGCAGTTGTGCGCCGATAGATTATGAAAAAAAGCCCGCAAATCGTGATTGCTTTCCAAGTTTTGGGGAAATTCTCGCGAAGACCAGGGAGATAACAGGCATTCGTAAAATCCTGCTTTCAGCAAGGTGGGACGCGGCAGAACCTGGACTCGTTGCTTCATCGTTGAAGGTAATTGCTGATCTCGGCATGAAATCTCTGATAATTGGTCCAAAACCGGTCTTGAAAAGTAATGTCGGAAAACTTGTCCGTAACATGGCCTGGCAAGGCATCACGATATCACAAGATACGGTATTATCTCCCAACTTGTTCAAAGACGATATTGCCAAATTGGAAGGTGGATTTTCGGGATACGGAAAATCATTTGTGCCGGTATCTCAATTAGTATGTTCGGGTAAGGGGTGTCCACTCATGATCGAACATGGACATCCATTGTATTTTGACCGGGAACATTTCACTATTCCGGGAATTGAATATTTTGGTAATGGCCTGAAAAATATGCAGCAAATACAAAGCTTCTTAGATCAGTAGCTGATCAGATAATGAATGCATGTTCGCTTCGAGCCTATTTTGTTGAAAAAGTCGCCTTATTGACTGCATGTTGTGCTGATTCAGTTTCCTCATTGATTTGGGAGATTGATTACGATGATGGGTTCGAAGCAAGAAGCACAGGCAGCATTGTTTACGAGTTTTGCCTTGAAGATCATGTGCCATCTGATCATCTGTTACGGTCGATTAATGGGTTTGTTGATCTTGATAATATTCGCAAATATCTAGCGGAGTTCTACAGTGATATAGGCCGTCCATCGATTGATCCTGAACTGATGATCCGTATGTTGTTGATTGGCTATATCATGGGTATTCGATCTGAACGGCGGTTG
>JBCCBE010000070.1:0-17224 GCA_039814425.1 Pseudomonadota bacterium | reverse complement strand
CGCGTAAACAGGTATCTGCTCGCGCTGTGAAAGCGCAAAGCCACGTAAATCATCAATGCCATGGACATGATCCGCATGTGGATGGGTATATAATACCGCATCAATGCGCTCGACTTGTGCGCTCAACATTTGTTGTCGAAAATCAGGGCTTGTATCAACCACTATTACCGTTTTGCCAGTAGCAGAAATCCGCTCGACCAAAAGACTGCAACGCAGACGGTGATTTTTCTGGTTTAGTGGATCACAGGCTCCCCAGTCGCCGTTTACCCGTGGAACACCAGGTGAAGAACCGCATCCAAGTATAGTAAAACGCATGCGATCAGACATTTGATATCTCAGACATTGTATGTCTCAGGTGTTGGAATTTTTGAAAACAAACGGAAGAAATTCTCTGTTGTTACGCGCCAGATTTCTTCGACCGTAACGCCTTTGACCGTCGCAAGAGCAGCTGCCGTTTCAACAACATAAGATGGTTCATTGCGTTTCCCACGATATGGGGTCGGCGCAAGATAGGGTGCATCGGTTTCCACCAGCAATCGGTCCATCGGCAGGTCCGCAGCTATCGAACGAAGGTCGTTTGAGTTCTTAAATGTAAGAATGCCTGAAAAAGACACGTAGTGCCCCAGCTCAATACCTGTTCGAGCCAGGTCTGCGCCAGAAGAAAAGCAGTGCAATACGGCAGGGAATGCACCCTTCCCCGTTTCGTCAGTTAGTATATCCGCCATATCTTCATCAGCATCGCGAGAATGTATCACAAGTGGCAAACCAGTTATCCGGGCAGCTGCAATGTGGTTGCGCAAGCCTTGTGCTTGCGCTGCGGAGTGATCTTTTTGATAGAAATAGTCAAGGCCTGCCTCACCAATTGCCACTACTTTAGGATGGCCTGTGTAATCGATAATGTCCTGTGTCGTCAGATCCAACTCTTCGTGCGCATTATGTGGATGTGTGCCGACAGAACAAAAAACATTCTCGTATCGTTCGGCAACGGCTAGCACTTGCTTAAACTTCCGCATCCGGGTGCAGATTGTAACCATGCGACCAATGCCTGCTGTTTCAGCGCGAGCAACAATCTCCGTCAATTCTTCTTCGAAATCAGGGAAATCTAAATGGCAATGGGAATCAACTAGCATTAATCGGTGCTTTCCGTTTCAACGAACCTTGGAAACACACCCTGTGGTTTTGGCAGTTCCACATCTGATTTTAATGCACCTGCTTCGCCTAGAACTGAAAAATCGCGACTATCAGACTCAATTGCCAGTAAATCCAGCAGTTGATTACACGAGGCTGGCATAACTGGCTGAGACAGGATTGCAACATTGCGCACTGTTTCTGCTACCACCCATAACACTGTTCTCATCCGTTCCGGATCAGTCTTTTTTAATGCCCAGGGCGCTTGCTCATCGATATAGCGATTGGCCTCTCCCAATACTTTCCAGATCATTTCGAGATATTTATGGATTTCGAGTTTCTCAATATGATTGCGTACAAGCGGCAGGAGACCGTAGACCGAAGACAAAAGCACCCGGTCTTCTTCTATCAGATCACCTGGGTTTGGCACCCTTCCCTCGCAATTCTTCGCAATCATGGATAGGGAACGTTGCGCAAGATTTCCAAAATTATTGGCTAGATCTGAATTCATGCGCGTAACAATTGCCTCATGGCTATAGGATCCATCATTGCCAAACGGGACTTCACGCAGGAAGAAAAAACGTACCTGATCGAGGCCATAACCATTCACCAGATCAAATGGATCAACAACATTGCCTACTGATTTGGACATCTTCTCACCCTTGTTGAAAAGAAACCCGTGGGCAAAGACATGCTTTGGTAAAGGGAGCCCTGCTGACATCAAGAACGCAGGCCAATAAACCGCATGAAAACGGACAATGTCCTTTCCGATCATATGAACACTGGTTGGCCAATTGGGGAGCGTATCGCTCTCGCTCGGCCAGCCGGTTGCGGTTACATAATTTGTCAGCGCATCCACCCAGACATACATTACGTGATCAGGATTATCTGGAACCGGAATGCCCCAATCAAAAGTTGTCCGGGAAATTGAGAGGTCTTTAAGGCCTGATTTTACAAAACTCTTCACCTCGTTGCGGCGACTTTCCGGCATCACGAAATTTGCGTTAGACTCATAAAGTGCAAGCAGTTTTTCCTCATAGGCAGAAAGCTTAAAAAAGTAACTCTCCTCCTCTACCCACTCGACCGGTGATCCAAGCGGCTCTACACGAACGCCCTCTTCGTTGATATGGGTTTCGCTTTCATCAAAGAATGCTTCCTGACGTACAGAATACCACCCATCATAGGAACCGAGATAAATATCACCATTGGCAGCCATCCGCCGCCATAGCTCCTGACAGGCGAGTTTATGGCGGTCTTCAGTGGTTCTAATGAAGTCGTCATGCGAACAGCCCAAAGCATTCATCATTTCCTGAAAAACAGCAGAATTCTTATCCGCCAGCTCAATTGGAGTGATGCCTTCTTTTTCCGCTGTTTGTTGCATTTTCTGACCGTGCTCATCTGTGCCAGTCAACATGAAGGTATTAATCCCGTCAAGACGATGAAACCTTGCTACCGTATCGGTCGCAATGGCGGTATATGCATGACCAATATGAGGCGATCCATTGGGGTAGAAGATCGGAGTTGTGATATAGAATTCGTCTTTTGACATCTGGAATAAACGCTATCGCATTAGGATTGAGTGGCTTCATCCATAGCTTTGAAGAGGTTTAACATAACCTGTTTTTTATCAAGGTTATAAGCTTCGGCAAGCCGGATGGATTCGACTGCTTTTTCCCACACCCCGGCCCATCGAGCAAGCACTGTGATTGATGCAGTCGGGTTAGATTTGCCGGTTGCCTGATCCGCAATCCGGGTTTCGATGAATTCCATCAGTAGCGAATATACATCTTCTTTGCCGCGCCTTGTCACTGTGTCGATCAATTTGTGGATTTTTGCCCAATTCCCCTGATCGAGCAAAGTGCAGACCTGTTGAAACTCATTGTATATGGACAAGCCATCGAGATGAATTAGCTTGATAGCATTTCGAACTGACCCTTTTGACAGCCTCATAAGGATATCACGCTCTGCTACATCTAGGTTTCCAGCAAGATTTAATTGCTGAAGAACATGTATTATTTCATCATCAGCTAGCGCGTTCAGGTTCAAGCGCTGACAACGCGAACGAATTGTCGGCAATATCCTCGCATTTGAATGAGCAAGCAAAAAGAAAATTGTTTTCTCAGGCGGTTCTTCTAGGATTTTCAAAAGTGCATTTGACGCGTTTCGGTTCATGTCATCAACAGCATCAATGATCGCGACCCGCCAGCCTTGCTCTCCTCGTGAGGCATTGAAAAAACGAAGCGTCTGGCGAATTTCATCAACCGTCAATTGCGTTTTGAACTGTTTACGGGCAGTGTCCCATCGCCGTGTCAAATGCAGAAGATTGGGATGGGAACCGGCGATTATCTGTGCTGATACAGTGTCGTTGATTGCTTCTGATGAAAATTCGGAAGTAGCGATTTCTGCTTCTGTGCCACCATAACGCAAAAAATGCGCTGCCATATGAAAAGCTAGGGTAGCTTTGCCAATGCCCTTGGGTCCGGTCAAAAGCAATGCATGATGGACCCGGCCGGAACGAAATTGTCTGGCCATACTGTCTGTAGCACTTTGATGGCCGATCAAAGGATGCAGGCTGGAAGGCACGGCCACGCCTTCTATTGCATCAGCAATCGGTCTCCCATCATCCACGGACCGCACCTTTTTCGATTTTCAAAAGACTGGATATTACCTTCCAGATTGCATCGTGGACCACTTGAGGTTCAGAATTTGCCTTGATGACATGGCACCGCTTTGGATCAGCTTCTGCAATTCTCAAAAATGCCATTCTGCGGCGCTTGTGCTCGGCTAGAGCCTCCTTTTCAAAACGATCAGGCGCCTCACCATCCTTATTTCGCGACTGAACCCGCTTAATGCCGATATTAGGCTCAATATCCAATAATATGGTGCAATCAGGCCATGCGCTGGGCCGGATCAGGTTTTCCAATCCGTCGATCAGGCTCATTGGCATCTGCGAAGTTGCGGATTGATACACGCGGGTAGAATCCGCAAACCGGTCGCATAAAACAATTTTGCCAGTTTTAAGCGCCGGCTGAATTTTTTGTTCGATGTGATCCAGTCGCGCAGCAGTGAAAAGGATAGCTTCTTGTTCAGGCCCGCTTTTTTCTACATCTCCTGAAAGTATCAGATCTCGGATCAATTCCGCTCCGACTGTACCTCCGGGCTCTCGTGTTAGCACTACCGGGTGGCCTTCATCCTCAAGATGTTTGGCCAGCAGTTTAATTTGCGTAGATTTACCCGCGCCCTCTCCACCTTCAAAGGTGATGAAAAGCCCTTTGGTTCTGTTTGATGTAGCTGAATTTGCCAATGCTGTGTCTTTCTACAGCCATCCAAACAGAAGTTCTTTGGCTGCATCCACCGCTTTGCGCGTAATGCCACCTTCTTCTACTGTTTCATTAGCATAGAGCGCAGTTTCCTGGCTTAATTCATCGCCAATCCATACCTTCAGCGTCGCGATTTTGTCGCCTTTCTCCACCGGTGGCATTAGCGGACCTTCGTATACAATGCGCGCTTTGATTTTGTCCCGGTTTCCAATTGGCAGGTATATCTCTACCGGGCCATCGCCAACCACTTCAACACCGGGTTTAAAGCCACCATAAACGTTTGCCTGCCCGATGACTTCTCCGTCTTGGAACAGACTGAATTTGTCGAATGCGCGAAATCCCCAGTCGAGAATTTTTCGTGCTTCCTCAGCCCGCTGTCGTTTGGATTCCATGCCGCTTAAAACTGCAATCAGACGTTGATTATTCCGGGTCGCTGTTCCAACAATTGCGTAACCACTTGCCTCAGTAAAACCGGTTTTCATGCCATCAGCACCGATATTCATTTTAAGCAACGGATTGCGGTTGCGCTGAAGGATATTGTTCCATTCAAATTCCGGTTCCTGATAGTAGCGATAATACTGCGGATAGGTAGAGATTACATGTTGGGCAAGTTTTGCCAGATCTCGGATCGATACAAATTGATTTTCATCCGGTAATCCCGTGGAATTTGTAAATCTTGATCCGGACAGGCCAATTGTTTTTGCCCGCTCATTCATTAGACCGGCAAACGCTGCTTCGGATCCAGCCAGACCCTCTGCGATTATGATGCAGCCATCGTTTGCTGATTGTACGATTACACCCCTGATTAAGTCTTGAAGCGGAATTTCCGAATTCAACTCTGCAAACATGGTGGAACTACCGGATATAGCGCCGCCGGTTCGCCAAGCATTTTCGCTTACAAAAAACTTGTCCTGCAGGCTTAGTTTTCCGCTTTTAAGTTGATGAAATACAACTTCCATTGTCATCAGCTTTGCAAGGGATGCAGGCGGAATCTTTGTATCCGGTTCCTTGGAAAACAAAATCGTACCCGTATCAGCATCCATCAAAAGCGCTTGTTTAGCTGGCGTAGTGTACAATTGCGCGCTGGCAGTCGCGCTCCAAACGAAAAAAGCTATGGAAATACATAGGAAAATCGGCACAAAGTTGAGAGGTCGAAAGTATGTCAGGTGCATCACAAGCATTCAATATTTATCGCTTATGATAGTATCGCCGGAGCTTTGGTAGTTCAATCGGATATTATCGTTTATCCTGACCTATTTATTGTTGGTCTTGAACAAGCTCGGAGTAACCGGATAGGCGAACTGTTTTCATCACTCTTGGCAAATCATCGCTAAGTGTGGTCAGTCGGAGCGATATGGAGCTGGTTTGAGTATCTTTAATACGGCTTACCGGGCCAAATTTGGAAAGCGTGTTTTCTGCGTGATCCGCCTTTGATCCAGAGTTAAACGGTCCCAGTGTCAAGGACGTTAACTCATGCATGCCTTGTTTTGGAATTTGGTAGGCAGGTGAATCGAAGCCTGAAAATATTGAACTTCTGGCATTTTGGGCTGCATATCCGTTGATCAGGGAGTAATCTTCTTCCTGATCGAGAGCCGAAAGCGTGACCCGGGTTCCGACAGAAGATTTAGGTCGTGCAACCGGAAGCGGTGCGTTTTGCGGAGTATTGCCTGCAACAACAACGTTTGGTTGATACCCAGGAATATTACCAGGGTTCAGAGAACCAGGATTGTAGCTTGCAACCAGATAACTCTCGTCCAGTCCATCCATCCGGGCTTTCCCGGCGTATTCAACGCGAACCTTGGCTACACCCTGCTTGGTATATCCTAAAAGGTTGGCAGCCCGAGAAGAAAGATCGATTATTCTACTTTTAGAAAATGGACCCCGGTCATTAACGCGCACGATAACGGATGCACCGTTTTCCATGTTCGTAACCTTGGCATAGCTAGGCAACGGCATGGTTGGGTGTGCAGCAGAAAGCGCATGTTGATCATATACTTCACCATTTGCGGTCAAGCGTCCGTGAAAATTCGGACCATACCAGGACGCAAGGCCAATGCGATTATAGCCGGGCTGTTCGCGAGGAACGTATCGGATGCCGCGGATTGTGTAAGGTTTTCCAACTTGGTAACGGCCACCACCCTTGCGGACTTCTTTACCGGTCGTTACACGCGGGCTACCTTGAACTCCATAATCTCTGGATGAAAACTTGGTTGCTTTGGAAATTACATGTGTTGTCGGCGCAGTCGTGGGAATCGCAGCGAAATTTTGACCAGCAGAACCGGTATTTTCCACCTGATTACTCTCTGCAAGGCCGACTAACAGGTCATGCGCAGGGCTTGAAGCTTCTTTTTTGCCGGAATTTGAGCATGCGGAAACAATAAGCAAACTAGAAGCCAAAGCACCAAGCATGATGTTTTTACTGCTTAACGTATTGTTTTTATACATTATTTCCCCGCGCAACGTACGCAATTACATCTACTTGAGATAGTAAATCAATTAGATTTCGAAACCCTCAAGCGGTCATTCAGCTGATTCAGTGTAATCTTTGTCTGCACCTTCACCACAAAAGCAGCATAAATGAGGCAAGTTGAGTAATTCTTAAAAACACAAAAAAAATTTCAACCTAATACCTATGCCGCTATCATATTTTCCTAAGACGATTTTACAATCCGGTCAATGTCCAGCAGTGATTCTATTAGTGATTTCATCTGGTTGAGAGGAACCATGTTGGGTCCGTCTGATGACATCGTATTGTCTGGATCATCATGGGTTTCGATGAAGACCCCGGCCACTCCAACTGCAACCGCAGCACGCGCCAGAGGTGGCACCATTTTGCGATCTCCACCAGAAGAACCGCCCAAACCACCTGGCTGCTGAACGGAATGGGTTGCGTCGAAGATTACCGGGTATCCGGTTTCTGCCATTTGCGGGAGTGCGCGCATGTCCGAAACCAGCGTATTGTATCCAAAGGATGCTCCGCGTTCAGTAAGCAGGATTTGATCATTTCCACTATCAGATACCTTTGCAGCGACATTTTTCATATCCCAAGGTGCCAAAAATTGACCCTTTTTAACATTTACGACCTTGCCGGTCTTCGCTGCAGCAACCAGCAAGTCAGTCTGGCGACAAAGGAATGCCGGAATTTGCAGTACGTCAACATACGGTGCAATTTGCTCGCATTGGGCTTCAGAATGCACATCGGTCAGAATCGGCATTTCGAATGTATTGCGCAAATCTGCGAAGATTTCGGCAGATTCTTCAATTCCTATCCCGCGTGTAGCAGATAAACTGGTTCGGTTAGCCTTGTCATAACTCGATTTATAAACAAATCCTGCTCCAAGTTCAGTGAGCATTTCTTTCAATGCCCCTGCCATATCAAAAGCATGTTGCCTGCTTTCCAGTTGGCATGGGCCGCAAATGATCGACAACGGCAAGGCGTTACCGAATTTTACTGCGCCGACATCAATTTCTTTTTGCGTATTCATTTAGCTGTACTCAACTGTTTAAAGGTAATTACAGCCCCCTGGCCTTCTGCTGGGTCAACAATCAACTGCTCCCCAAGCTGGCGATAGGAAATGCCATTTTTTGAAAGGATTGACTGCAATTCGTTCAGAGATTTCACAGTTATTTCAAAGCCTAATGCGATCATTCCCCGTCTTGTCGGTACGTTGTCCAAACCAAGCAATGTACTTACTCCGCTTTCATTTAGTGCGGACAAGGTCGCATTGGGAAGTGTAAAATCAAGGCCAAAGGAATGGGAGCGGATTTCGCGGATGCCAGAAAGGGTTTGTATATAGTATTGAAAATCTGAGGGTTCATCTTCGTAGAGGTAAATCCGACTGATATTCAACGCGCCATTGGCATGCCCGGTCAGCTTTTCGTCAAATTCTGGTGGGCCGTCCGGTCGTTCACAACGAAACATAGTAAAATCTGGTGCGCGCTCATCGATGGCGAAAATGGCCCGTACCTTCAATCCAGGACGTTTTACAGTAACAATCTTGCCGGTCAGATATCCCGCCTGACGAAAATCTTTCTTCTCTTGTTTGGCGTCCTTGCCACCAAAAACGACCATGGAAAACCCGTCATCGCCATTTCGAAATCGATAACCATTGTCGCGGCGCAAGAAATTGTTACCCTTGTCGCGGGCAGCTTCTACCGTTTCGCGGTGACCGATCGCAAGGGGTTCGATATAAGTACCGTTTTCGAAGAATACGCAGGCGTTTTCAGTGCCAAAACTGTGCTGGCCATCAGGTGCAACGGTGAATCCAAGCGACTCATATCGGCTACGCGACACTTTTAGATTAGGAACCGGTAGAACGACGTGGTCGAGATTTCGCGGCGTTAGTTTAGTCATGAATTTATCTTTGGTTTGAAATCTTCAACGGGATGATTAACCCGTTTTACAGAGTAATAACAATATTGCCATTGGGAGAACCGGATTCAACCAGTTCATGGGCCTTGATGGTTTGTGATAACGGAAATGTCTCCGCAATCCTTGTGTCGATTTTTCCAGACATCAAAAAAGTATTCAAACCCGTAACGGCTTTCTGACGTTCGGATTGTGTCATTTCATAAACCAAAAAGAAGTCCATTCTGATTGATTTAAACAAAAGATCGCGAAACGGAACTTCCAGATCACCCATGTCATTGGAACCATAGCAAATGATTTTACTGTGAGGGCTTAGGGCGTCTGTCGAAATCAGGTGAGAAGTCGTGGAAAAATCCATATCGATTACGGTTTTGACCCCTGCCCCTTTGGTAAACTCCAAAACAGCTTGTGCAACATCTTGATTTTGATAATCAACTGATGCCGCAGCACCCGCACGCATTGCGACATCTGATTTTGATGCAGATGCCGTCGCGATGACCGTATGCCCCTTCTGCACTGCCATTTGGATTACATAATAACCAACGGAGGAAGCGCCGCCAGTCACGAGTATTGGCGAACCGTCAGGTTCTCCAAGCCTGTTAATTGCGTGTGCAGCCGTGAGGCCGGGAATTCCAAGACAGGCGCCAATTTCAAAACTGACTGAATCATCAAGCTTAACCGCCTGTTCCTGCGGTAAGGTGATATATTCTGCACAAGTTCCATCCCGACGGGCCCAGGCACCATTCCATATCCAAACTCGTTCGCCGATGCGGCTTCCATCTGCACCTTCACCTACAGTCTCAATCACCCCTGCCCCGTCACTATGCGGTATCTTGTAGTCATAGCCTGCTGGTCGTCCTGCACGTGACTTAACGTCTGAAGGATTTACACCCGATGTTTTGAGCTTAACCAGCACCTCATTTTTGACGGGCTTAGGTGTTGGCTTATCTCCAAAAACCAGAACCGCATCTGCCGGACCATTTCGTTCATACCAAACCGCTTTCATTAAACCAGCCTCGATTGTTCTTTTGCAGCTTCAATGAAACTTGCAAATAACGGATGGGGTGCGAAGGGTCGAGACTTTAACTCAGGATGGTATTGTACGCCGATGAACCAAGGGTGGATAAAACGCGGGTATTCGATGGTTTCCGGCAATAATCCGTCGGGAGACATACCAGAGAATACAAGGCCGCATTCTTCCAGCCTTTGTTTGTATTCTAAGTTTACTTCGTAGCGATGGCGATGGCGTTCAGAAACCTGGGTAGAGCCATAAATTTCTGATATCAACGAGCCTTCTTTCAATGGATGAGGGTATGCGCCTAGGCGCATTGTACCGCCAAGATCGCCTTGTTCTTCGCGCTTTTCAAGCTGATTGCCTTTTAGCCACTCGGTCATCAGACCAACAACTGGTTCGTCTGTTTCACCAAATTCTGTGGATCCAGCACCTTTGATGCCTGCAAGCTTGCGTGCAGCTTCGATACAGGCCATCTGCATGCCAAAACAAATCCCGAAATAAGGAATTTTGTTTTCGCGCGCATAGGTTACTGCTCTAATTTTACCTTCAGAACCGCGTTCACCAAATCCGCCTGGGACTAATATACCATCCACCTGGCCAAGATGAGCACCAGGGTCTGCTTCGTCAAACAAATCTGCTTCAATCCACCTCAGATTAACTTTCACGCCATTTGCTATACCGCCATGATGCAAGGCTTCTATCAGGGATTTATATGCATCTTTGAGAATTGTGTATTTGCCGACAACCGCAACTGTAACCTCGCCTTCCGGATTATGGATCTTGCGGCTGATTTCTTCCCAAACCTCCATTTTTGGTGCTGGTGCAGGGTCAATGCCAAAGGCGTTTAAAACCTCCTGATCCAGCCCTTCTTTATGGTAGGTCATCGGCACATCATAGATTGATTTTGCATCTAGCGCCTGAATGACAGCAGTTTCCCTTACATTACAGAAAAGAGAGAGCTTGCGACGCTCTTCTTTTGGGATTTCCCGGTCGGCTCTTACCAAAAGTATATCGGGTTGGATGCCAATGGAACGCAGTTCTTTCACTGAATGCTGAGTGGGCTTTGTCTTTAATTCGCCGGCTGCCCAAATCCACGGCATCAATGTCAGATGAACATAGATGCAGCCACCGCGCGGTAGATCGTTTCCTAATTGGCGGATACTTTCAAAGAATGGCAAACCTTCGATATCACCAACGGTACCGCCAATTTCGCAAAGGACAAAATCGTAATCTTCATTACCATCCAGAACAAATTCCTTGATGGAATTGGTAACGTGCGGGATGACTTGAACGGTTGCGCCAAGGTAATCGCCTCGCCGTTCCTTAGCTATGATATCCTGATATATCCTACCAGTGGTAATATTGTCCTGCTGATTGGCCGGCCTGCCGGTAAATCGTTCATAATGACCTAAATCAAGATCAGTTTCCGCGCCGTCATCCGTAACGAAGCATTCGCCGTGTTGATAGGGAGACATGGTGCCCGGATCAACATTGAGATAGGGGTCAAGTTTTCGAAGCCGCACGCGGTATCCACGTGCCTGCAACAATGCTCCAAGTGCGGCTGATGCCAAACCTTTTCCAAGGGAAGAAACCACGCCGCCAGTAATAAAAATATATCGCGCCATGGGATTTGAGCGTTATCATGAGATTCTGCATTGGCATAGCAAAAAGGTAACGTTTCTCACAAAAAAAGCCCGGAGCCGGGCTTAATTTATCAAAGTTATTGTAGAAAAGGAGTTTATTCGGTTGTCGGCACACTTGGTTCCGATGGTGCTTGGTCTGTACCCAGGTCCAGTGATTCACTGCCGCCAAGCTGATCAAGAATACTGCTGCCGCCATCTTCCTGATTCTGGATCGGCAAATTGTCTAATACGCTGCCGCGTTCAATGCCTGAAATTATGCCAAGACCAATCGACGTTACAAAAAAGGTAAAAGCCAGAATCGCCGTTGTGCGGGTTAAAGCGTTCGCTGCACCCCGCGCGGTCATGAAATTGCCGCCACCGCCGCCACCGCCGCCGCCAATACCCAATGCTCCGCCTTCTGAACGTTGAAGAAGAACAACAGCGACAAGAGCAACCACTACCATTAGATGTATGACGATAAGAACGGTTTCCATTGGATATCCAGTTAAAGCGTATGTGCTAATGAACTAATTCTCGCTCGACCTAATGCGTGTAAAGCAAAAATGCAAGCTTTCTGAGGTAAGTCAGCCCTGCAATTCTTCATAGGCTGCGCAAATTCCCATCAAATCAGCGGACTTTAAGCTTGCCCCGCCAACCAAAGCGCCATCGACATTGGTAATTCCCATCAATTCGGTGGCGTTACTCGGTTTGACGGAACCGCCGTAGAGAATACGCATCAATGCCCCTTCTTGCGCAAACCGGTCTGTAAGATGCTTGCGGATTGAGGCGTGGGCTTCTTCCACATCCCGTGCCTCTGGTACGAGACCAGTTCCAATTGCCCAAATAGGTTCATAGGCAATAACGACTTCCGAAGCTTTACATGCTTCAGGTATTGAGCCGTTTAACTGATCATCAAGCACCGAAAGGGTTTTGCCGGTCTCGCGCTCTGCTTGGGTTTCACCGATGCAAATTATTGCAAGCAGGCCTGTACGAATTGCCGCCTCTGCCTTTGTCCGCACGATTTCATTTGTTTCACCGTGATCGGTTCTACGCTCAGAATGCCCTACGATTACCGAGGTTCCACCGCAATCTGCGATCATTTCCGCAGAAATATCCCCCGTATGAGCACCAACCTGATTGAAATGGCAATCTTGCCCGCCAATAGCGATTCTTGAACCAAGACAGGCGGCAGACGCCGTATACAACAAGGTGGCGGGCACACATACCATGAGGTCCAGGTGCTGACGCATTGCGATATCATATGCTTTGTCCATTTCAGCCAATTCATTGAGAGAATGGCGAAAACCGTTCATTTTCCAGTTGCCTGCAACTAGTGGCTTAATATTTGGTGTCATGTCTGCCTCCGGAATCATTTAACCTGTTCTACTCAAACAACCTGGAAACGCAATCGTGAGATAATGCGCTATACAATTCCTTGAGGTGGCCACACAATGGCTATATAGGGTTAAAAAACTAACCTGTTCGGATTGAAGATGCTTGATTTATTACGTTCGTTTTCTCGTGGCCTGGTTGCCAAAATCCTGATTGCCTTATTGATCCTCAGTTTTGCTGTATGGGGGATATCCGGCAGCATACTTGGCGGATTTCAGTCAACTGTAATCGAAGTTGGGGAAACCAAGGTTGACTCCTATGAGTATCGCTTTGCCTATGAGGGGCAACTTAATGCGCTTTCAAATTCGTTTCAGAGACGTTTGACACAACAGGAAGCCGATCAATTCGGATTGCGTCAAAACGTGCTCAACCAGTTGGTTGCAGGGGCAGTTTTAGACGAAAATGCGCGAAACATGGGTCTGGGTGTTTCCGATCAACATTTGGCCGAGACAATTGCATCTGATAATTCATTCTCTGACCTTTCTGGCAATTTTTCGCGCAATGCCCTTCGCCAGGCACTCCGTCAAGCCGGACTGTCTGAAGAAGATTATATCGAGAGCAGAAAACGGGTCGCGCTTCGAAACCAGATATTGGAAGGGTCAGCCGGGTCACTGGGATTGCCCCAAACCTATGCCAAGGCATTTAATCAATATCGTGATGAAACACGCGTATTTCAGTTTGTTGAAATTGGTGAAGAGGCGATCAAGGATTTGGCGGAACCAAAGGAAGACGACATAGCTGCGTTTTACGATGAAAATAAAACCAATTATATTGCGCCTGAATACCGCAAGCTCACCCTTTTGAAGGTAGAAGCAGCCGATTTAATGAAACCGGATGAAGTATCTGACGAAGAAGTTCGCGCAGCTTACGAAAACCGCAAAGACAACCTAAAGCTGCCTGAACGTCGCCAAGTAAGCCAGCTTGTGCTGCAAAATGCGGAGGAAGCCGCAGATATTCAGTCCCGGATTGCGGGCGGAGAAGATTTCTTTGAAGTCGCAAAGTCTCTGGAAAAGTCCGCTGCCGATATGGATCTAGGTCTTGTACGTAAGTCCGAATTGCCAGATTCTCAGGTAGCTGATGCAGCTTTTACCGCTGAATTGAATAAACCAACTGAAACCATTGTCGGCCTTTTTGGCCCGGTTATTGTGTATGTGACTGATATCCAAGAAGAACGGGTCACTCCGTTTGAAGAAGTCGAAAACGATTTGCGCAACGAAATTGCGTTGCAGAGGGCCGGTGATGAAGTGTTTGCCATGTTTGATGCAATCGAAGATGAGCGCGGCGCTGGTGAAACGGTTTCTGCATCTGCTCAAACGGTTGGGCTTGAAACTAGAACGATTGATGCGATGGATGCGTCTGGCCTGGATGCTAATGGCGAGCAAATTGCTGACGTGAGTGTGCTGCAAGAACTTGTCCGGCAGGCCTTTCAATCCCAGCCCGGTGACGACACTCAGGCGATAGAAATAGGGGAAGACGGCTTTCTCTGGTATGAGGTGGAAGCAATTATCGACCAGCGCCAGAAAGAGCTTAGTGAAGTTCAAGAGGACGTGAAACAAGACTGGATTGCCAATGACAAATCAGTTCGCATTAAAGAAATAGCAGAATCAATTCTTGAAGACCTGAAATTAGGTAAGGATTTTGATCAGATATTGGCCGATGAATTGCCAGAAGACTCGCTCGGTCAAAGTGTTGTGGCAAAAACCACCGACCCCCTGACAAGAAATGCAAATGACACGGATTTCCCTCGATCAGTTGTAGCTGCCGGTTTTGCTGTAGCCAATGGAAAGGTCGGGATGGCTGAAGCTTCTTCACTGGTGCAGACCGTGTTCAAAGTTGTTTCATCAGAAAGTAACGTTTCTAGCGAACTGGAAACGGCGATAAGCGAGCAACTTAATCAACAAGCTTCAGATGATATCCTGTCGCAGATGATTGAAGACTTGCAAGCACGTGAAACGGTGCGCATAAATCAGCAGGCAATTGAATTGGCCTTTCAGCCGCAACATGGCCATCATTAAAATACGAAATTTGGTCTGAAAAATATGAGTGATCTGAAGCCTGTCATAAACAAACTTGCCAATGGTGATACATTGGACAGGGAAGAAACCCTCGCTGCGTTCAAAATAATAATGGCGGGTGAGGCAACTGACGCGCAAATTGGCGCGGTTTTAATGGCGATGCGTCTGCGAGGGGAAACTCACGAAGAATTTGCCGGTGCTGTGGATGCTATGCGGGCATTTATGTTGCCGGTTGACGCGCCATCTGATGCAATCGACATCGTTGGTACTGGCGGCGATGCAAAGGGATCGTATAATATTTCTACCTGTACCGCATTGGTAGTTGCTGGTTGTGGTGTACCGGTTGCAAAACACGGCAATCGGTCGCTTTCCTCAAAATCTGGTGCATCTGATGTTTTAACGGCGCTTGGTGTTAATATCGAACTAACTCCCGGACAAATTACCGATTGTATCAATCAGGCGGGTATCGGGTTTATGTTTGCTCCTGCTCACCATTCGGCGGTTCGTCATGTCGGCCCTTCCCGCGTTGAGATGGCCACACGGACGATTTTCAATCTGCTTGGGCCAATGTGTAATCCCGCAGGTGTGAAACGCCAACTTCTTGGCGTGTTTGCCCCGCAATGGGTTTTAACCGCAGCGCAAGTATTGCAAAAGCTTGGCTCAGAAAAAGTATGGGTGGTTTACGGTCAAGGCTTTGACGAAATTACCATTACCGGATCAACACAGGTAGCTGCCCTTGATGATGGAGCCGTTAAAACATTTGAGATTTCGCCGAGTGATTTCGGGTTTGACGTTCAACCAGAATCAGCAATTGCTGGTGGGACTGCAGAGGTTAACTCAAAAGCGCTACGTGACGTTTTAGCCGGGAAACCATCTGCATACCGGGACATGGTTATCATGAACGCGGCAGCCTCCCTTGTGGTGGCTGACAAGGCTGGAGATTTGCAGCAAGGTGCAAGAATATCAACTGAAGCAATCGATAGTGGCGCTGCAGAACAGACTCTGGATAAACTGGTAATGATTTCAAATCAGGGTCTCTCCTAATGGCAGACATTCTAAAAAAGATTGAACTTTACAAGCGTGAGGAAATTGCTGCGGCTAAAGCGAAGCTTTCGGTTGATGACCTAAAAGCGCGCTGCCGCGATGTGTCTGAGCCGCGCGGATTTCTCCAAGCGCTAAAGAACAAACACGATAATGATGAATACGCTTTGATCGCAGAAATCAAAAAGGCCAGCCCTTCTAAAGGCCTTATACGCGAAGACTTCAATCCTCCAGAACTGGCAAATGCCTATGAAGCTGGTGGAGCTGCATGTCTTTCGGTTTTAACCGATACGCCAAGCTTTCAAGGTGCACCGAAGTTTTTGACCGCTGCACGTGATGCAACTGCCCTGCCCGCCTTGCGGAAGGATTTTATGTTTGAACCTTATCAAGTGTATGAGGCGCGCAGTTGGGGTGCTGATTGTATCCTGATTATTATGGCGAGCCTGACGGATGAGGAAGCCAGGATACTGGAGGAAACCACATTTGAAACCGGCATGGATGTGCTGGTTGAAGTCCACGACGAAGAAGAACTGGAACGCGCATTAACCGTTCTTTCATCGCCGCTACTCGGTATCAACAATCGTAATCTCAAAACTTTTGAAGTTTCTTTGAAAACCAGTGAGCGATTGGCGCGTCTTGTGCCCGAAGACAAGCTGCTTGTTGGAGAAAGCGGATTATTTTTGCCCACGGATCTGGAACGCCTAGCGCGCTGTAACATTGAAACATTCCTCATCGGCGAGAGTTTGATGCGGCAGACAGATGTTGAAACCGCTACCAGAAGTCTTTTGCAAAAATCTCCGGCCATGGCGGAATAATTTGATGTCAAAACTGACTCATCTAACTTCCAGCGGCGAAGCCCATATGGTGGATGTGGGTGAAAAATCTATTTCGCAACGCGTCGCGATTGCAAGCGGTTGCATAAAGATGCAACCGGAAACACTGGAACTGGTATTAAGCGGAAATGCCAAAAAAGGCGATGTTCTGGCAACTGCCCGCATTGCTGGTGTGATGGCTGCCAAAAAAACCGCCGAGCTTATTCCGCTTTGTCATCCGATTGGCCTTACCAGCGTAAACATAGACATTTTGCCAGATGCTGATTTGCCGGGTTTTATTGTGAAAGCAACAGCCAAAGTCTCTGGACAAACCGGCGTTGAGATGGAAGCAATGACAGCCTGTAGTATTACCTGTCTTACAATTTATGACATGGTCAAGGCGGCTGATCGAGGCATGGAAATCGGCACAATCGTACTTGAAGAAAAGTCTGGTGGTAAATCAGGCACCTGGAGAAGAAACAAAGCAATCGCGGGGAAATAGACTTAGAT
>JBCCBE010000011.1:0-57444 GCA_039814425.1 Pseudomonadota bacterium | reverse complement strand
CTCGGGTTGGCGAAATCGACTTGATCGCTCGTAAAGGGAATCTTGTCGCCATAGTAGAAGTAAAAGCCAGACCAACTATCCGTGAAGCAGTTGAAGCTGTCTCCCTTTCCAGCCGCAAGCGTATTGATGCAGCCGCAGATCTCTGGCTAGCAAAGCAACGGAATTACGCAAGCCTTTCCATCCGCTATGATATTGTTGCGGTTTGCCCTTGGCGTTGGCCGGTCCATTTTAAAGATGCCTTTTAAATTGAAATTCGATGCAATGAAGTGATTGCAACCAAACTCCTTGCATCATACATCAGTAAAGATAACGAACAGGAGTTAGCCAATGAGCCTTAAGGTCGGCATTCAGATGGATCATGTTTCAAGCATCCATATCAACGGAGATTCTACCTTTACTCTGGGGCTTGAAGCGCAAGCAAGAGGATATGACCTGTTTCATTGGGAACCAAACCGCCTGCAATTGCGCAATGGTAAGGTTCGCGCGAAAATTGAGGCAATGACCTTGCGCGAAAAACAAGGTGATCACTACACGCTTGCTGAGCCAGTCGATACAGATCTATCTGATCTGGATGTGGTCTTGCTGCGTCAGGACCCGCCGTTTGATATGGCTTATATTACCACTACTCATTTGCTGGAGCGCATTCATCCAGATACGCTGGTGGTGAATGATCCGGCATCTGTGCGCAATGCTCCTGAAAAAATTCTGGTCACAGAATTTGCCGATATGATGCCGGAAACCCTGATCACAAGAGACTTTGAGGCAATTGCCAAATTTCGCCAGGAAGTTGGCGATATGATCATAAAGCCGCTATATGGCAACGGTGGCGCCGGGGTTTTTCTACTGCCTGAAAATGATATGAACTTCACTTCGCTGCTGGAAATGTTTGACCAGCAGTTTCGCGAGCCTTTGATTGCGCAACGCTATCTCAAAGAAGTCCGTGGTGGCGACAAACGGATTATTCTGGTTGACGGTGAACCGGTTGGTGCGATCAACCGTGTACCGGCCGAAAATGATGCGCGCTCAAACATGCATGTTGGTGGCCGCGCGGAACATACTGAACTGACCGCACGGGAACGGGAAATCTGTGATGCAATTGCACCTACTTTGAAGGAGCAGGGCTTCATCTTTGTTGGGATAGACGTGATTGGCGACTATATGACAGAAATCAATGTAACCTCACCGACTGGCATCCGTGAGGTGAAGAATTTTTCAGGCACTGATATCGCTGCACTGGTGTGGGATGCGATTGAAAAGAGACTTTAATACGCAAGATTGAGAGAGGCTAGCTTTTTGCTACTTCAATTGCCTTGCGAATGTAGTCGCGTGCTTCTGCTGCATCGCCCCAT
Source organism: Pseudomonadota bacterium (assembly GCA_039814425.1). Taxonomy (GTDB): domain Bacteria; phylum Pseudomonadota; class Alphaproteobacteria; order Rhizobiales; family Rhizobiaceae; genus JAALLB01. The sequence continues at coordinate 56,095 of JBCCBE010000011.1, read as the reverse complement.
CGGTCAATCTTGACCCATTTACCGCCTTCGAGATCCTTGTACCGCTCGAAGAAGTGAGCGATCTGATCAACCAATACTGTTGGCAAATCACTAAGGCTATGTACATCGACAAACATGCCGGAAACTTCAGGCGAAGGAACTGCGATAATTTTTTCATCTCCACCCGCTTCGTCGGTCATGTAAAGAATACCAACCGGGCGGCAATTAATGACAGAACCCGCAATAAGGCTACGCTTGTTGGCAATTAGTACGTCCACAGGATCTCCATCATCAGAAATCGTGTGCGGGATGAAACCGTAATTGCCAGGGTAACGCATTGACGTATACAAAATACGATCAACAACCATCGTACCTGCATCTTTATCCATTTCATACTTTACCGGCTCGCCCCCATAGGGCACCTCAACGATCACGTTAATATCTTCAGGCGGATTCTTGCCGATCTTTAAAGCGTCAATACGCATAAGAGTCTTTCCTTGTTTGGGATCATGTTTGCGGACTATAGACAGGTGTCTTTTAAGGAAACATGAAGGCTGGCTAGAAATACTACTTTTTGAAGCTGGTAACTTGGCGTTTCTAATCAGATGGAGGTGGCAACCATCTGTAATCCCCCTTCCGGTTGTGTCGTCAGCCGTTGTAATGGCCAGGGTTCGCGGCAGCCGGGGGCCATATCAAACCGGAACCTGGATAGTAATACGCCTAAAATGATCACCGCTTCTTGAATGGCAAAACTTTGTCCAATACATACCCTGGGACCTGCGCCAAACGGTAAGTATTGGTAGCGGTCAATCTTGTCCCTGTTCTCAGGTAAAAACCGTGATGGCATAAATGCATTGGGTTGATCCCATAACATGTGATGGCGATGGAGCGTCCAGGGCATCACCAGGCACTGAGATCCTTTTGTGATTACTGTATCCTGCCATTCGATATCCTCAAGCGCCTCCCGGCTGATCACCGGAGCAGGTGGATATAGTCGCATCGCTTCTTCGAAGGCTGCGCGCGCATAGGGCATGTTTTCAACCCAATCCAGCGGGTCATCAAATTTCGCTGTCACGCGCTTTACTTCTTCTTCAACCTTCGCGCGTTCATGTGGGGCCCTGGCCAGAAGATAAAGCGTCCATCCCAAAGCCCGGGCTGTGGTTTCGTGACCGGCGCCAATAAAGGTGATTACATTGTCTTCAACTTCCTTACGTGAAAGACCGTCGGGACCTTCAATCCGGAGTAACAGAGTAAGAAAATCATCAGGAACGTTCGCACCGCGTTGCATTTGGTTGGCACGATTGGCGATGGTTTCGCCAACGATCTTTCTAAAGAACTTTAAGATACCGCGGCCGGTAAATTGTTTTGGCCGGGGAAACCATTCCGGAAACTGCAGGATGTCGAACGGGTCTACCCGACCTACTGTTTCAAAAAGACGCTCAATCTGGTGTTCTAACTCTGTGGGATCACCTTCGATTTCATTGCTGAACAAAGTTTCTGCCAGCACATAATAGGTGAGCTGCGTCATGTCTTTGGCCATATCAAACGGAGCGTCTACATTTTCATATTTGTTGACATAGTCGCGTGTCACACGAAGCATTCCGTCGGCAAACCCATGAATGTTTTTTGGCGTGAACACCGGGGCCATCGCCTTGCGAGAACGTTTCCAGACCGGGTTTTCTGCGGTGAGTAAACCGTCTGCCAAAATGGGGCGTAGGACTAACTGACGGACCCTCGCGAGTTTGAAAGATTTCTGCTTTTCAACCAGAATATGCCGGATCAATTTAGGATCATTAGCGACCAGCAGCGGACCGCCAACACCTGCGGGAATATAAACGTAGGGTTCTTTGTAGGAATGCGCACCCCAGAGCTCTATCGGATTGTGATGTACGATCCGAAACATTTTTAAAAGCCCGGGCGGCTCAGTTCGAGGGATCGGGGCGGGGGGAATAAACGGGGCGGGATTTGTATCCATATCAAAAAGTCCTAAGCCTGAAACTTAAAGATAGGTTGGTCCTGACAATTTTTCCATGCGGCGAATTATAAGGCTCAGAATCAGCACCATTACTGCGCCGTGCTATCCGTTTTCGAAATGCTGGTCTGGCGTATCAGTTTTGCATACCAGACAATAGCACCAACCAGTATACCCCAGAATGCGCCACTTATACCAAATAGCGTCATGCCACTTGCAGCAATTAAAAAGGTTAAGGCGGGTGCTTCCAACTGCGTCTGGTCACCAAAGGCACCCGAAAGCGAGGCGACAAGCGCCGGTATAAGGGCTAGGCCTGCAACTGCCGTGATCAGTTCTGTAGGCGCAAGATTGGCAAGTGTAGTAACCAGACCAGCTGCAAATGCCAGCGCAGTATAGGCAATGCCGGAGGTGATCGCTGCCCAATAGCGGGTAGATGGATCGCGTCCCGCATCTTCACCGCACATCATCGCAGCAGTAATGGCTGACATGTTAACCGGAATTGCCCCAAATGGAGCGATCAACAAGCTAATCAGGCCCGTGTTACGCAGCATTGGCTGGCGTTCCACTTTGTAGCCATTGAGTTCCAGAACCGCAAAACCGGGAATATTCTGCCCGGCCATCGTAACCAGATAAAGCGGTAGAGAAACCGAAACAAAAGACTGTAAGCTGAAGACCGGAACAATCAGCGAGAAATCTGAAAACAGGTTAGCCTGATCTGTTGCGCCTACCCCGGAAAAATCGCTTGAGAAAACCAAAACGATTACAAAGCTTATCACTGCCAAAGGCATTGCTGCCAGCTTGTTGAATGAAAGACCGATCACCCAGGCTACCAGTACAGGCAAAACCAGTAATGGAACTGTTCCCAATGCCAATGCAGGTGCGAAGCACAGTTTTAGCAAAACCCCGGCAAGCAATCCGTTTGCAATGGGTTTTGGAATTTTGGCAACCAGCTTTCCCAATGCAGGAACGAAACCGGTAAGCAAGATCAATCCAGCACAAATAATCATCGCGCCCACTGCCTCTGCAAATCCACCGGGAAGAAGGAACGCAGAAGCAAGAAATGCTGCTCCCGGTGTAGACCAGGCAACAGCGGCCGGAATGCGGGTTATTGCCGGCAGCCATATACTGCAAATCCCCATTCCAAGCGTGGCAAAAAATAATCCGGTAGCCGCTTGATGCGGCGTTGCACCCATTGCGGTCAGGCCGGCAAGAACAATCGCAAAAGAGGCAGCATAACCAACAAAAGCGGCTAGCAAGCCCATATAAATCGCAGAAAGTGTAATTTCACGAAACATGGTTCGTCATCTCATGGGGGGCGAAATCAAACAAGGCGGATTTTGTATTTTCCAGTTCCTTCGCCTGTTTGATTGAGGACCAATATTATTTGGACATCTTTCTGTACCCTAATCCAAAATCAGTTGGATCGAGAACCTTGGAAGCCCTAATTTGTTTGACATGGTTCTGTATGGTTGCAATCAGTCATGGTTCCAATCCTGCCAAGATCGAAAGCAGCCATGAGCGCAAGCAACGCCCTTAAATCTGGGAAAGAGAACATCAGCTTTTCGGCATCAGATGGGTATGAGCTGCAAGGTACAATTTATCGACCGCCGGAAGGAATTGATACAAAGATTGCGATCTTGCTTACAAGTGGTACTGGGTTTCCACAATTTTACTATCAGCGGATTGCCAGCTACTTGGCATCGTTGGGTGCCATCGTTTTGACATTTGACTGCCGTGGTATTGGTCGATCCAGACCTGATGATCTTGCTACATTAAAGATGGACTATCCTGATTGGGGTCAACTCGACATGCCAGCAGCACTTGCTGCACTTTGTGCACGCGCAGGGCCTATAAGGACAGTGCATCTGGGGCATAGCGTTGGCGGTCATTTTGCCGGCTTTATGGCGAATCACGATCTGATTGATGCCCATGCCTTTATCTGTGTGGGTTCAGGCTATTGGCGCGACCATCCGATCTATTTCAATGCTTTCGAATTGCTTTTCTGGTATGTTATGGGCCCGGTGGGACTATGGCGAAAAGGATATGTTCCGCACGGAAACGGCTGGAGCGGTACCGATCTGCCACGCGGGGTTTTTGACACCTGGAAACGCTGGTGCACAAAACCGAACTATTACCAGTCAGAACTGGATGCCGGTCGTTATGAGCACCATTTTGACCAAGTTACAGCACCGATCCGTTCGTGGGTGTTTTCAGATGATCCGATCGCAAATGAAAAAACATCGCAAGTTATTCTGAATGCCTATCGCAATGCGCCAACATCGATCATCTACCGAAAACCTTCTGATTATGGTGTACCAAAAGTCGGGCATGCCGGCGCCTTCCGTGCCGGTTTTGAAACTTTATGGAATGAGTGGTTCGATTGGCTCCAAATTGAAAACTCTGATCAAACCTGATGACCTGCTGTTTCCCCTGTGAAGAAGAAGTACGCGCTCGGCACTGCGTTGCTACCCTGCGACTTCAAAGTTTGGAAATCCGGTGCAAAAAGCCTATATCTTATAGGTAGTAATTAGAGGCGATTCGCTTTCCTTTCCTCGTCGTATCGCCAGTCGGGAAAAAATGACTGAAACATCTGATCTTTCAGAAGAAAACAACATTGAACCTGCTGAGTACGGCGCAGATTCAATTAAGGTTCTAAAAGGCCTTGATGCGGTGCGCAAACGCCCTGGCATGTATATTGGTGATACCGACGATGGTTCCGGCCTCCATCACATGGTCTATGAGGTTGTGGATAACGGTATAGATGAGGTGCTTGCGGGCCATGCAGACCGGGTAACCGTAACGCTAAATCCGGATGGCTCTGTTTCTGTAACTGACAATGGCCGGGGTATTCCGGTCGGTATTCACGAGGAAGAAGGAATTTCTGCAGCTGAAGTGATTATGACGCAACTTCATGCTGGCGGAAAATTTGACCAAAACTCCTACAAAGTATCAGGCGGTCTGCACGGGGTTGGGGTTTCTGTTGTTAATGCGCTTTCTGTATCGCTTACGCTTACAATCAAGCGTGATGGTAAAATCTACGAGATGAGTTTTACCCATGGGGTTTCTGATGCGCCGCTGGGGGTTACCGGCGAATGTGGCGATGAAACCGGCACAGAGGTAACTTTCACGCCTTCGGACGAAACTTTCACCATGGTGAATTTTGACTACAAGACGCTTGAACATCGCCTGCGCGAGCTAGCGTTCTTGAACTCTGGCGCGCGGATACTTCTAACCGACAAACGTGGTCCTGAAGAAATCAGCGAAGAACTGTTTTACGAAGGCGGCCTTACTGAGTTTGTCAAATATCTCGACCGTACCAAAAATCCGCTAATTGAAAGTCCGATCTATCTGAAATCAGAAAAAGACGGAATTACCGTTGAAGTTGCATTGTGGTGGAATGATTCCTATCACGAGAATGTATTGTGTTTCACAAACAATATTCCGCAGCGCGATGGTGGTACTCATTTAGCCGGATTCCGCGGTGCCCTGACACGACAGGTCAATGGATACGCGGAATCGTCAGGTATATTAAAACGAGAAAAGGTATCGCTATCTGGCGATGACTGCCGCGAAGGGCTAACTTGCGTTCTTTCTGTAAAAGTACCTGATCCGAAATTCTCATCCCAGACAAAAGACAAGCTGGTATCTTCTGAAGTACGCCCGGTGGTTGAAAGTCTGGTCAATGAATCGCTCAACCAGTGGCTGGAAGAAAATCCTGCCGAAGCAAGAACCGTTATTACCAAAGTAGTAGAGGCGGCAGCAGCAAGAGAAGCAGCACGCAAAGCGCGCGAGCTAACCCGTAGAAAGGGTGCGCTTGATGTAGCTTCCCTGCCGGGTAAACTTGCCGACTGTCAGGAGCGGGATCCGGCAAAATCAGAACTGTTTCTGGTAGAGGGTGATTCCGCCGGTGGCTCTGCAAAACAAGGCCGTAATCGGGCTAACCAGGCTGTGTTGCCCCTGCGTGGCAAGATCCTGAATGTTGAGCGCGCACGGTTTGACAAGATGCTTTCCAGCCAGGAAATCGGTACACTGATTACGGCCCTTGGCACCAGCATTGGCAAGGACGAATTTAATCTGGCGAAATTGCGCTACCACCGCATTATCATCATGACAGATGCGGATGTAGATGGTGCTCATATTCGCACACTTCTGCTGACGTTTTTCTTTCGTCAAATGCCAGAACTAATCGAACAAGGGCATATTTATATTGCCCAGCCGCCGCTTTACAAAGTCACGCGCGGTAAGTCTTCCCAATACTTAAAGGATGAAGCGGCACTGGAAAATTACCTGATTGAAGGCGGATTAGACGATGCTCGTCTAACGCTAAGCGATGGTGAAGTACGATCGGGGCCAGACCTTCGCGAAACGATTGATAAGGCACTTCAGGTCAAGGCGCAGATTAACGCAATGCATTCTCGCTATGACAAGGATGTGATTGAACAAACAGCAATTGCTGGTGCGCTGAATGCGGACATAATGAACGATCCGGCCAAGATAGAAGAAGCTGCCAGCTATGTGTCAAAGCGGTTGGATATCATTTCAGAGGAGACTGAGAGGGGATGGCAAGGCAGTGTTAGCCCAGAAGGTGGTCTGACGTTTGAGCGTACCGTGCGCGGCGTTAAAGAGGCTGCCCATATCGACATGGCTCTAATTGATTCAGCTGATGCTCGACGCCTTGATGGATTTGCCGCTGACCTGCAAGCAGTTTTTGGTCGTCCACCCGTCTTTACGCGAAAAGATTCCAATCACACGGTTTCCGGGCCACGCGCCCTACTCGAACATATTTTCTCTGCCGGACGCAAAGGGATTGCCTTGCAGCGTTATAAAGGTCTTGGTGAAATGAACCCAGACCAATTGTGGGAAACCACACTGGATCCGGATGCCCGGTCTCTCCTACAGGTGAAAATTAATGAGGCTGCAGATGCAGATGATCTGTTTACGCGTCTGATGGGTGAAGAAGTAGAGCCACGACGAGAATTTATTCAGTCCAACGCACTTAATGTGGCCAATCTGGATATTTAGGATCGTTATCGGTCAGTTACACTGAAAACCTTGGGTCCTGGCCCTAATCCTGCCCTGCGAGAACCAGTGCTCCGGTAGTATCTTTCGTCAATTTCAGGATTCCCCCAGCAAGCCGATCGAGCGGTTCAAGTGGGTTTTGTGTGACTTCCTTCCTCAAGCTTCGAATCAGTGAAATTGCCAGTGGCGACGTTATCGCAGATGCATGATGCAGGCTGTCACCGTCGCTGGCAGCACTGAGATCAATCAGCGTCACGCCTAGTGCGTCCAAGCGCTCTGCATTCTGGATCGAACCTAATCTTGGTTGTCCGCCAGTTAGTAGGGAAGAAAACTTTAGTGCCGTGTCTTCGCTAGATGTGAAAACAACAAACGGTTGCGGCACCGGATCAAGCCGCCGGGCTTGCGTGATAAATACATCCTCATCAATATCAGGTGACATTAGAAAAAGACCAGATAGTTTGCCATTGAGTGATCCGTTACCTGCTATGGACAATTGGCGCATTACTTCCATAGTCAAAAGCGTTCCTAGCGAATGCGCTGCAATTCTAATTTCTTTCGCATCGGATTTTGCAACCATTTCCAGCAATTCCGCGAGCCCATCGCGTGCAAAAATACTGCTGTCGCGATCATAGACATAACCGCCGACAGAAGCTGCAGAAGGCCAGGAATAGTGAATTGCTACTTCTGCAGCATCATAGTCATGTAACATCTGGGCGTATCGATAGAGGCCTTCGGCAAAATTATTGTTATACCCGTGAATGAAAATATTGATGCTACTATGGGCTTGTGGCGTTTCGGCGAGAGCCTGATTGATCCCTGAAAGAAAAGACCCGTCCTCGGTAAAATTATTGACAGAACGCACAACAAAATGCTTGAGCGGATCGGGTTTGCCGACCGGCCATTCTATTTCGCCAGGCTGATGAACAGGCGGGACGGAGATGCCATATTTCTGATAGGTAAGCTCATTTGACCTTTGACCGGAAAAGGGTTGCTCACTGCTTTCGCCAATCTGGCGTGAAGTCGCGACAAATATCTTCCGAACTGATGGACCACCCGCCCCGAGGGCCTCAATGTTTGTTGTCCCAGTTAGGTCATAGTTAAGAGTGCCTCTGGATGCACAACCAGAAAACGCAAGTACGATCAAAAAGAATACTAATAAATGTCGCAAAAGCGTAAAGCTCCGAAGTTGTTACTTTAGCTCGCCCGGCTAACACAAAACTCAAGAACGTCAATTAGTGAATCGCGATATGCTGAATCCGGCGTCGTTCCCAGTGCATCTTTTGCCATCTCGGCATAGTGGCGCGCACGCGCAATTGTATCAGAAATTGCCTCATGCTTACGAAGTAGTGCTTTGGCTTCTTTGAGTGCTTCATCGCTGCTATTACCTTCGACCAACGACTTGTGCCAAAAATCCCGTTCCGCTTCATTACCTCGGCGATAAGCCAGCAGAACCGGCAGCGTTACTTTACCCTCGCGAAAATCATCTCCGGTATTTTTTCCAAGCTCAGCAGTATTTCCACCGTAATCAAGCACATCATCGATCAACTGAAATGCAAGCCCCAGATTATTACCGTAAGAGCGAAGTCCGTTGATCATCGCCGGCGACTGATCAGCAAGTATTGGCCCAACTTCCGCAGCAGCTGCAAACAGCGCTGCAGTTTTTGAACGAATAACCTCAAGATATTCGTCTTCGGTCGTGTCTAGATTCTTTGCAGTTTGAAGCTGTAGAACTTCACCTTCAGCAATCACTGTAGCTGCATGCGACAGCACATCCAGCGCAGGCAGTGACCCAACTTCAACCATCATTCTGAACGCCTGGCCCAAAAGAAAATCACCTACCAGAACACTTGCCTCATTGCCCCAAAGCATCCGGGCAGCAAGTTTGCCGCGACGCATATCGCTTTCATCCACCACATCATCATGAAGCAATGTTGCAGTATGCATAAACTCAACACTGGCGGCCAGCGTTACATGACCATCACCCTCATATCCACACATCCGGGCTGCAGCGAGCGTCAGCATGGGGCGCAATCGTTTGCCACCTGAGTCAATCAGATGTTTTGCAACTTCCGGGATCATCTGAACATCAGAGCCAGTTTTGGAAAGGATCAGCGTATTCACACGCTGCATGTCCTCTGCTACCAGCTCAACCAGTTGGGATATTCCCGCTTGAGAAATCTCTTTGCTTTTAAGCGCTACCACATTACCTGACATTCAAATTCCCGCCTGTATGGATTTTTATCCTTAGGATACTGCCTTTAATTGAAAATAAAGCGTCACAGTGTGAGGCACAAGGGCTATTTTGGCGCAGATGGTTGTTGATAGTGCTAAATCAAGTGAACGTGAATGCATATGATTTCAAGAATTGGCCACTTGTCTTATATGATTAATGAAAGAAGTGTAAGTTGCATCCATGAAAGTTTTGCTCGCAACGAATAATCTGGTGACATTGTCTCTGGTTGAAACGCTTCTGAAGGAAGCTGGGATTGAAAGCATGGTGCTTGATCAGAACATGAGCGTGCTGGAAGGATCAATTGGTATTATACCCCGCCGATTGATGGTGCCAGACCAACAACTGGCTGAAGCACGTGTGTTAATGGAAGATGCCGGGCTTCAAGATGAATTGAAAGCTGAATAAGGTTCTTGGCCACAGACCTGGGTCCTATGCACAACTGATGGAAGAAAGTTTGATGATACTCAAACAAACCCAATCCGAAGAAACTGATGAAACGTTGCAGGCGATCGAGGAAGTAACAACTGATGCGTTCCATAATGGTGCTTTCAAAGTACTGCAACCAAAGGGAAAGGGGTATCGCAGTGGGCTTGATGCGTTACTCATCGCGGCTGCTTTGCCTGAGGGTTCGAGCGGGATAATTGCCGATCTCGGTTCCGGCAGTGGCGTTGCGGGTCTGGCCGCATTAAATCTCAATCGCGACCTTGATTTAATGATGATTGAGAAAAACCCACATTTAATCAAACTGGCAAGCCGCAGTCTGGCACTTAGAGGGAATGAAACACTCAAAATGCGGGTTCGGGTTTTGGAGGCTGATGTATGCCTAAGCGGCATTGACCGCCTCAAAGCAGGACTTGATACGGAAAGCGTTGACCATGTCATCATGAACCCTCCGTTTTATGATCACACTCACCGCGCGCCACACGATACGATGCGCACTGAAGCATTCGTACTGGGAGAAGGCGGCATTGATGCCTGGTTCAGAACTGCTGCTGCAATGCTACGACCCGGTGGTTCGCTTACCATGGTCTACCGCAGCGAAAAGCTTGGCGAGGTTCTGGCCTGTACGCAGGGCCGGTTTGGAGAGCTACAGATCTTGCCGATTTATGCAAAAGACGGCGAAGCAGCAAAACGTATTCTGGTTCGTGGTATTCGCGGGTCGCGAGGGTCGCTTTCTATTCTGCCTGGATTTGTCATTCACAAAGTGGATGGTTCTTTTTGCAATGAAGCAGAAAGTATTTTCAATGGCGAAGCGTTTTTGGACAGTTTTTCCAAATAGGCATGATAAATGGCCCATGCGTTATTTTAGTCGACGCTATCTTGTATTCTCGATCAGAACAAACCATGTGAAGTGCATTGAATTTTGTAAGTGAAGAGTCGATGCAATTAAGAAAATATCTACCTGGAAAACTTGGCAAGTCGGATCCAGTAATCCCTGTTGTAAGATTAAACGGTGCAATTGCACCAGCCTCCGGCAGTCCACTCAGCCGCAGCCTTTCGCTTGCTGGTATTGCAGGACTTTTGGATAGGGCATTTTCTGACAAAAAAGCACCCGTCGTCGCCCTGTCGATAAACTCACCGGGCGGATCGCCGGTACAGTCCCGACAAATTTACACTCGCATCCGGGAACTTGCACACCAGCATAACAAGAAGGTTCTGGTATTTGTGGATGACGTTGCCGCATCAGGCGGATATATGCTGGCGCTCGCTGGTGATGAGATCTTTGTAGATGAAACCTCTATAATCGGATCGATCGGAGTGGTTGCATCCGGGTTTGGTTTTGACAAGGCTATTGAAAAGCTTGGCATTGACCGTCGGGTCTATACTGCCGGTAAAAACAAGGTGACACTTGATCCGTTTCAGCCAGAGAAAAAAGCTGATATCAATTACATCAAGGAACTGCAGCTCGAAATCCATCAGATTTTCATTGATATGGTCAGAGACCGTAGAGGCAGCAAACTTGCTGATGATCCAGATTTATTCACCGGCAAGTTCTGGACCGGTATACGGGCAAAGGATTTGGGCCTGGTTGATGATTTTGGACATCTTGGTACGGTTCTCAAGCATCGGTTTGGCGAGAAAGTGAAACTACGGCTTATTCAACCCAAGCGTGGGCTTTTTGGACGCGGCAATCTTGGCGCAGGCATCTCTTTTGACGGAAAACAGCTAAGCAGCCAGCTTATCGAGGATGGCTTTGCCGCGGCCGAAGAAAAAGCGCTTCTTGCACGTTACGGGCTTTAAACGCGAGGTTTAAGCGGATGGTGCAGCTAATTGGTCTGGCTCTGGTCGGCGGTATTGCCTGGATTGGCTATCGCAAGTTTAGAAGCGAAATGGAACGGGTGAATAAAGAAACCCGATCAGCAGAACATAAAAAGAAGAAGGATAATACTGTATTGGTTCCTGATGAGGATGGGGTTTACCGACCAAAAGAAAAAGACTGATTGGCCGACCGCAACCAGATTTCCTGATTAACTTACCAACCCTTCAGTTGCGCCCGCACTGGCATCGGCAATTGCCTCGGGATTGTAATACTCGCCAGGATTGACCACCTGAGCGGTCGAATATTGGAAGGACTCCATTTCATCGACCGGAACAGCCTGACGTGCAAAAATGCGAACCACAACAAACAGTGCAAAAAATGCTGAAAGGAACAGCAACAACCACATAAACAGGGTTACAGGAAACACCCAAAGTAGCCCGGTTGAAATCAGTGGTATGAAAAATCCACCAAACGACCACATCACCATTTGCGTAGATGAGAGAAATACATAGTCTTTTGGATCTGCTCTATCGTTTGCTAAGGCACTGGACACTGAATAAAAGGTTTCTATTGAACCTGACCACAATGCAAAAATTAAGATAAGCCAGATAAAACTGAGATTTGACTCGGTAAGGATGGCAATAATCCCAAGAGTGCAAGACATTGTTGCTACAATTAAAAGCACATAGCGCCGGTCGATGTGATCTGACAACGTTCCCATAGGCAATTGCACAACCAATAGACCCATCTGCATCATTAGCATCATGAGGCCAATATCCTTGGCTTCATATCCAAGTGATTTGGTATAAATTGGTGCAAAACCCTGAAGGGTCATAGTCAAACCCCCAACACAAAGCATGCCCATCAATCCAACCGGTGAAACATTCCAAAGTTTACGAATTTGGATGTTTACGCCATCTGGTGCATCGGGCTGGCGCAGTCTGGTCAACCCTACAGGCAAAATGGCTATGGCAATAAAAGCAACCGCGAGGATCATCGGAATGGACGTATCGACATCCACATACCCGATCATGAACGACCCAAGGCCCAGAGCAAGTACGTAGCTTACATAAAAGATTGTAATGACTTTACCGCGATTATGATCATCACAAGCATCATGCAACCAGCTTTGAGCAATGATAAACGCTCCATTGATGCCAAAGCCGTATAATGCGCGGGAAATCAACCAGGCATACGGGCTATCAGTGAGTGCAACGGCGAGAAAAGAGACAATAATAATTGCGTAAACAGTCATAAATACGCGTGCATGACCGGAGAGCCTCAGCATCCAGCCGGTTACCAGGCATCCAAATAGCCCGCCCAGAGAAAGCGCGGGAAACATTGCCGATGCGACCCACGGTTCAAAGCCAAGATTGTCCAAACGGATCGGAATATACGCAAACCCCAGGCCGGAAGCTACCGCCATCATCATCATCGAGATTATTATGCCAGAAAGGGCAATCGGCGTAGCGCTGACCCGCACTTCGGTTGTTTCTGTGATGATCGATTCATCGGTCATGGGCGAATCCAGTATTACTCATCGAAAACTCATATCATTGTGGTTACAACACAATCTCCAGTTACGGCGGCATATGTCGTTTTGCCCTGCGCGCCTACCTTGTCAATTCGCTTATGCGCTTGACCGGTTTGTTTGTCCTGATAAACAGCAATTATGAGCACTACAAATACTCCCCTGCCCGAACATATGGATCCGAAAAATTCCTTTCAGGGTTTGATCCTTACCCTGCACAATTATTGGGCTGAGCGTGGATGTGTAATCCTGCAGCCCTATGATCTGGAAGTAGGAGCCGGTACTTTTCATCCGGCGACAACCTTGCGCGCACTGGGACCAAAAAACTGGAATGCTGCTTACGTGCAACCATCGCGACGTCCCACAGATGGACGATATGGTGAAAACCCCAACCGCCTGCAGCATTACTACCAGTATCAGGTGTTGATGAAACCTTCGCCACCGGACTTACAGGAGCTTTATCTCGGTTCGCTAAAAGCAATTGGCATTGATCCGCTTTTGCATGACATCCGTTTTGTGGAAGATGATTGGGAAAGTCCAACCCTTGGTGCCTGGGGTCTTGGTTGGGAAGTATGGTGCGATGGCATGGAGGTTTCGCAGTTTACCTATTTCCAACAGGTCTGTGGCTTTGAGTGCTCACCGGTTTCAGGCGAGCTCACCTATGGGTTGGAACGTCTTGCTATGTATGTTCAGGATGTGGACAATGTCTATGACCTTAATTTCAACGGGCTTGAGGAGGGCAATGGCAGAGTTTCCTATGGTGAATTATTCCAGCAAACCGAGCGGGAATATTCGCGCTGGAATTTTGATGTAGCAGATACTGATATTTTATTGCGGCACTTCGAAGATGCAGAAAAATCCTGCCAGGCAATATTACAAGAACAAGAGATTGATCCAAAAAAGGATCGTAAAATTGTCATGGCGCATCCAGCCTATGATCAATGCATCAAGGCTTCGCATCTATTCAATCTTCTGGATGCCCGTGGTGTTATTTCTGTAACTGAACGCCAGTCTTATATTCAGCGGGTTAGAACCCTTGCACGCGCTTGCGGCGAAGCATTTTTGAAAACAGAAGCAGGTGGCGGCGATTTCTGATTAAGGAAACTCTAACCGAACAAACTCTCGTTAGTTTAACAAACTCCCGAGGGCAAGGCACTGTGCGTTGCATGAAATGTGTTTGGTGGGTCTGGAGGGACTTGAACCCCCAACCAAGCGGTTATGAGCCGCTGGCTCTAACCAATTGAGCTACAGACCCGGCGACAAACCGATTAGCCGATTTACAGCATTGCTACAAGACTTGTCATGATTCAAAGTCGAAGTAATGTCACCACTTGCTCTTTGTGCCGTAATTTCTTCTTAATTTCAGGCCAGGACCTCGCTCACTAAATCAGAAACGGAGGAAACTGAATGAAATTATCACTCATTGCCCTGGCAACTGCCATTTCGCTTGCCACTCCTTTGGCACTTGTAGAAGTAACATCAGCATCAGAAATTACCCAACCCAAGATTTCCGTTTCGGGAACCGGAATGGTGAGTGTTAGTCCAGATATGGCGATTGTCAGCCTGGGCGTTGTTCGCGAGGCAGACACTGCACGTAAGGCGTTGATCGCGAATAACGAAGCAATGGCCAGTGTCCTTGATGCGATGAAGTCCAATGGCATTGCCGAAAAAGACCTGCAGACTTCCAATTTTTCGATCCAGCCGCGATTTCATTATCCAAAGCGTAAATCGAATGGGGAGCAGCCACCACCGGTCATTACAGGCTATATTGTATCCAATAAACTTGATGTAAGAATCCGAGATCTCAGCCAGACCGGAGAGATACTCGACCTTGCGGTAACCCTCGGAATGAATGAAGGGGGCAATATCCGCTTTACCAATGATGACGCAACATCAATCCTTAAAGAGGCCCGGGAAAAGGCGGTTAAAGACGCTATCGCAAAGGCTGAAACACTTACCTCAGCCTCTAGTGTTGGCCTGGGAGATATCCTTGCAATATCTGAACAAGGGTCTCAGCCAAGACCTATGAAGATGGCTCAGGCACGCGCAATGGCTCTTGAAAGTGATGCAGCAAGTGTGCCAATTGCCGGCGGTGAAAATTCCTACCGGGTGACCGTCAATATCACATGGGAAATTGACCAGTAGCGGGATTAAGACAATGAAGAGAGAGCACAACATTTATGCTCTCTCTCCAGTTCATTAAGTCTGACTTAGCGCCAACAATCGTTGGTCTTGAGCCTAGTAAAGACCGCGGGTTTTAATGACCCGACATTTACGATGATGGCGCTTGAAAACTACCTTTGCGCGATGTCCACGATTATATCCAACCACGACAACCCGGCGCTCACCTATACGGGCGATATGCGGCTGATCAACACCCATGCGCCACGCTTTTTTCAATGCTTTGCGCGGATGGCATCTTCCATGCGGCTTATGGCCGTAACCGTGTCCATTGTAGCGCGGAACCGGAGGATAAAACCCTTTATATCCACCCCCACCAATATGGAGTGAAAAACCACTACTCCCATGGGGACTATGCACCTGATGTACATAACCGGGGTTATTGAATTGCTCAACGATTGGCGGTGGAACGTTATTGCGCTGTCCTTTGCCCTTCTTTGCAGCGAACGCTGATGTACTTACAATCGCGCTTGCCAGAATTGTTGCCAGACCGAGTGCAAGCAATAATTTGTTTGGATTCGTATCCATAATGCTTCTCCTTAGTGCTGACCGGTTGAAAACAATAATTGGGTGAGGTCAGCTCACACACAGAAGATGCCACATTGTAAATGAACCGATTCGGAATCCAGCATTCAGATAGGGTTCAGAAATACAGGCATGACCAAATCAGGCGTCAGATGGAGATAATTGGAATTGTTTTTCAGCAATAAATGAATGGTACCGCTTGTCAGTAGCTTCATAATTCATGCCTGGCGTTGAATTCACCCCAACGTATGAAGGCAGTTGCTCCAAAGTAGTCAACGGGAGCGGGGGGAAGGTGCCGAGGCTTTCCTTTGCTAATCATCGACTGGACGAGTGGTGTTTCTCCTTCAAACGCCAGTTCAGCAGCGGCCATGCCAGACAACGTCCCGCCGGTCGTCCCAAGGCCGTTTTGACAACAGGCGGAAATCAAGCCTTCAGCCACTTCACCAAAAGCAGGCGCAGAATTTCGACTAAGACAAAGCCTGCCGGCCCAGGAAAATTCTTGTTCTACACCCCTCAACCCTAGATGTCGTTTTTCAAAAGATGCTTGATGGGTTTTGCACATCAATGCAACATGGTCTTGTGACACGGCCATTGTAGGGACATAGCTCATTCGGTTGCGGGTAACGATACGTGTCCCACCGGAGCCAGAAATCTTTCGCATGGTTGTAGCCATCGGATCTGACGGCGTAATACCCCATATTTCTTCACCAGTCTGGCTTGCCTCCTCCGGTGTAAGGGCACGGGTCATTGAGGCATACAACATGACGTGGAAAACCTGACGCTCAAATCTGCCGAAACTTTCGATATGTCCGTTCACCCCGAGAATCACTTTATCAGCAGAAACCGAACCATGTGGTGTTTTGGCGAGCCATTTGCCATTGAGTCGATCAAGGGATGTAACCGGACTTTTTTCAAAACATGAAACCTTGTTTGCCAAGCCCCTACTTAAACCCTGCACGTATAATGCAGGTTGGAGCATAACGGTTCCGGGGGAAAAAAGACCAGACTTATAAAACGATGAACCGGTTATTGCCTGCATTCTTGCTGCATCATAAAGCTCGTACGGTTCATTTAATTGATCAAGATGACTTGCATAACTTGCATTATAAGCGGCAGCTCTTTCAGTCGCCGCTCCGTTAATCTTGCCGCAGGGGTTATACGCTTCTTTGGTCAGGCCATATTCTTTTGCCGCATCTGCAGCAAATGCAATTGCCTGCCGATTAAGCGCAATCTGATTGCGATCCTTGTCTTGCGTCGTGGCGTAATCGGTCGAAGACAATTCATGCGGGAGGTCGATCATGAAACCGGAATTGCGCCCCGCCGGTCCTTCGGCAATACGCTTTGCTTCCAGTATAATGATCCGCGCATCCGGCTTTAATTGGCTTAAACGCCGTGCCGCAGAAAGCCCAGCAAAGCCACCACCGATTACCAGATAATCAGCAATGGTATCCGTGGTAAGGGAAACCAACGGGTCTTGCTCCGGCAAAATAGCGTTCCAGCCGGATACCCCCGTATCAACAGGTAGGTGTGTAACTTTACTTGTACCCATTTGCTTAAAACTGATCCTTAATCAGTCAATGCTCTCGTCTGGCGCATTGTCTGAAAGATCAATCCAGATTGTCTTGAGTTCGGTAAACTGGTCATGGGCATGGATACCATTATCGCGACCGCCGAAACCGGACTGCTTATACCCGCCAAATGGGGTCGAGATATCCCCCTCACCATAACAATTGACGGTTACGGTCCCTGCCTTGATCGCCCGCGCAGCCCGGATTGCACGTTTGGCATTCGAGGTAAAAACGCTGGCGGCAAGGCCATATTCGGTATCGTTCGCAACGGCAATTGCCTCTTCAAATGAATTCACGGTTATAACCGAAAGAACAGGTCCGAAGATTTCTTCCTTAGCCAGTTTATCACCGGTTTTGACCCCATCATGAATGGTCGGCTCGATGAAATTACCATCGGCTTTGCCACCAATCAGAGTTTTGACGCCTTTACCGCCTTTGAGATATTTAGATACCTTTTTGCAGTGATCCTTATCAATCATCGCACCCAGCTGATTTACCGGGTCTAACGGATCACCAGTGCGCCAGTATTTCGCCCGTTTCAAAATGCGGTCCATTAGCGGTTGCTTGATTTTCTCATGCACAATGAGGCGGGAGTTTGCAGAACAGTTCTCACCCATGTTCCAGAATGCTGCATTCACGATATGTCCTGCAACAAGATCAAGGTCTTCTGCATCATCCATAACTAAAGCAGGATTTTTACCACCACATTCTAGAACAACTTTTTTCAAGTTTGATTCTGCTGCAAACTTTAAGAACAGACGACCGGTCTCAGTAGAACCGGTAAAACTAACCATATCCACATCCATATGACGTCCCAGCGGTTCACCAGTTTCAGGCCCCTGGCCAGGCAAGACCTGTAGTACGCCGCGCGGGATACCGGCTTCCATTGCAAGTTCTGCAAGGCGCAGCGCGGTTAAGGAAGTTTGCTCGGCAGGTTTAACAATCACAGAATTACCCGCAGCAAGAGCCGGGCCAATTTTCCATGCCATCATCAACAGGGGAAAATTCCAAGGCAAAACCGCTGCCACAACACCAATAGGCTCGCGCACGATCATCGCAATATGATCATCACTTTGCGGTGCTACCTGATCATAAATCTTGTCAATCGCTTCGGCATGCCACTTGATGCAATGTATCGTTTCTGGAATATCGATTTCCTCACAATCTGCGATGGGTTTACCGCTATCCAGCGTTTCCATCACCGCAAGTTCCCGTGCGTTACGCGTAATCAATTTGCACAGGCGAATGAGCACATCCTTGCGCTCTGATGGGGGTAGTTTTGACCAATGGCCTTCTTCAAAAGCCTCCCGGGCTTTTTTGACTGCAAGATCCACATCTTTGAAATTGGCACCGGAAATCTGTGCAATATCCTTTCCGGTAGCAGGATTTACTGTTGGGAATTTTTCACCATGGCCTGCACGAAACTTGCCATCGATAAACGGTGCGGCTGGAAAGGTAAGATCAGCAGCAATCGCTGCATATTCCTGGCGCGTCAGAAGGGCGCTCATTGGGCTTCTCCTTGCTCAATTTGTCGGACTGCACGGTTCAACACACGAACAACCTGTTCGAATTCGCGCTTGTCATCTTTATTTAAAGGTTGCAATGGCTTTCGTGGCGGACCGGCAGGAATACCACACAACGTTAGGCCATGCTTTATGCACTGAACAAACTTACCGCCCTGTTCCAAAACACTCATGAGGGGCAACATGGCTTTCATGATTGCCCTGCCCTTGATAAAATCGCCCTCGACCACGCAGGCTTGATAAAGCGCAATATGGGCTTCCGGTGCGAAATTTGATCCGGCGCAAACCCAGGATTTTGCACCCCATACGAAAAACTCAAGTGCCTGATCATCCATTCCGCATGAAAGCTGGATATGAGGATAATCGCGCGCCAGCATGTGCAATCGGTTTACATCACCAGAGCTCTCTTTGATTGCGCAAAAATTTGGGCTGCGACCAAGACGGTCGAGCGTTTCTTCATCCATGTTGACGGACATCCGACCTGGATAATTGTAAAGCATAACCGGCATATTTGCTGCCTGATCAATCGCCAAACCGTGCAGCGCTATCTCGCGTGCGGTTGGATAGGCATAGGGCGGCGTTGTGATCAACAATGCGTCTGCATGTATCGCCTTCGCCTCTTGCGCAAATTGAATGGAATCCTCTGTGCGGATCGCACCAGTTCCAACGACCATGGGCAGACGGCCATTGATCAGTTCCTTGGCGAGCTTCATGATCGCGATGCGCTCTTCGCCAGACTGCGCATAGTACTCGCCAGTGGTTCCGGCAATGATCAGCCCGTGAACACCACTGGCGATTAGATGCTCAATCACATCAGCGAAGCGATCTTCATTGATCGAAAAATCATCGTTATGGGGGGTAACTACAGGTGTGTAGATTCCCTCAAAATTAAAGGCATGTTTCATGAATACTCCAGACTGATTTCGACCGGCACAGGATCGGGCCGCGAATATTTTTCAATACTATCGCGGGATAAATCCCAATGTTCCAAGGTAATTTGCACGGCCTTTTCCGAATCTCCTACTTCAAATGCGTCAATCAATGTGTCGTGTTGATCACATGCCTGCCATACGGTCAGGCGCTCTTTGCTGTTTCGCGGCCTGAAGAAAATCTGGCTCATACGGGTATGATCGATCAGCAAACGGTTAAGGCTTGGTAGGAGAAAAACATTACCCGCCATCAAACCGATTGCAGCATGAAGTTCGTGATTGGTAAGCGCCATGTCTGAGGTATTTGCTGTTTCTGCTGCACGACGAAATTTTACCTGGTGGTCTCTTAAATGGGCGATCTGTCTGGGCGTGCTGGATTCAGCTGCAAGTCTGCTAACCGCTGAATAAACCATCGGTGCAACCTGAAAGAAGTTGCGCATGCTTTCGATATCCATGGAGGATACTTTAGTGCGGCGGATTTCTGTCTGAGAAATATAACCATCGCCCGCAAGTTTCTGAAACACTTCCCGCAATGGTGTGCGTGACAGCCCGTAACTTTCAGACAACACCGCTTCGTCCAATACCGCACCTGGCTCTAAATCCAGCGTGAGGATACGTCGAATAAGGTCTTCCTGACATTCCTGTTTTTTGGTTACAATCATAGTCCGTACATTATTTGTGTACATTACGTATACATCAAAAAATCATAACATTCCAGCGGCAAGCAAAATAAACTTTGCGGTATCGAAATCATGTTGCAAAATTCGGGCAACCCGTCGCATGCTTAAATTGAATTCAAATCACATTTCGAACGGGTGTTTGAAAAAAAGACATTCACTCAGCTTCCCAAAACAAGATTTTGGGCTTTGTCTATTTGCAAGATCAATGACTGAAATGTAGAAAATACGTTCTCTGGACATTTTTATCTATTCGGTAAATGCTGCGAGCAGTTTAGCTATTATTTAATCGATAGGAAGCGTAGGCAGTGCAAGAACCCACCAGTGCAGATTCTCGGCCCAAGATCGAACTGATTACTACCGGCGAAGAGTTGAAAAAGTGGTATTGGCGCAAGGACGAGCTGATTGCATATGCCCGTTCTATTGGCGTGAAGACAACCTCTGGCAAATTTGTAATACTAGACCGAATTGCATATTTCCTAGATACGGGTGAGGCAAATTTCCCCAATGAAAAAACCACTCGCTCGACATCAAAATTCGACTGGCATACTGAAACATTAGAAAAACATACATTGATTACTGATAGCTACAAAAACACGCAAAATGTAAGGCGTTTCTTCAAAGGTGTTTTGGGTGATAAATTCAAATTCAACATAGCGTTCATGGAATGGATGAGATCGAATATTGGAAAGACGCTTGATGATGCATGCGAGGCATATCGTGCAGACGAAAGTCAAAAAAAATCCCGTGGTTATCGAACCACAATCAAAGACCACAACCAGTTCAATCAATACACACGTGACTTTCTGGATGACAATCCAGATTTAGGCATGGCAGACGTGCGCAGGGTTTGGGCAGAAAAAATTAGACGACCGTCAAATACGGGGCGCCACGTTTATAGTCCGAGTGACTTAAGCCTCAGAGTGGATGAAAAGCAATCGACGATTAAGCGAGATCGGATCGACGTCGTCTGTTACCAGACACTTCAACGGCTGCTGATGGCATAATCTGTCCTGATGACATTTATCGCAATCGACTGACTAACCAAGTTTAGTTCAGAGACAAATTTGCAGACTAGACGCTCATATCTCCCAACCTCACCCCTTCACAAACAACTCTCTCGGCGTAGTACATAATAGTTCTACTCCGGTTTCGGTTATCAGGATCGGCTCGGTGATTTCGATGCCACCGTCATCCAGCCAAAGTGCTGACATGAAATGAAATGTCATGCCGGGCTTTAATTCTGATTTATCCCCCCGGCGAAAGGACATAGTGCGCTCACCCCAGTCGGGAGGATAAGACAGGCCAATCGGATAGCCAGTGCGATTGTCCTTTTCAAAGCCATGCGTCTCAAGTTGTTCGTAAAAGGCAATTGCCACATCTTCGCATGTATTGCCCGGCTTGGCTTGCGCCAGACCTGCCTCCATTGCATCCAGTACAGCTTTTTCAGCATCGCGATATTTCTGAGGCGGCTTTCCTAAAAAGAGCGTTCGTGATTGCGGGCAATGGTAGCGCCGATAAGCGCCAGCAATTTCAAAAAAAGTGCTTTCACCCGATTGCATCGGGCGATCATCCCAGGTGAGATGGGCAGCCGTTGCATCAAGGCCTGAAGGGGCTAAAGGCACAATGGCGGGATAATCCCCCCAATGACCGTCAGCACCAGTGATACCGGTATGATAAATCTCAGCAACTAATTGGTTTTTTGGCAGGCCCGGTTTGGCAACTTCTAGAATCCGGGCATGCATAGCTTCAACAATTTTCGCCGCCCGGCGCATAAAAGTTATCTCAACTTCGCTCTTTACCGCACGCTGCCAATTCACCAGACCGGTTGCATCGCTAAATCTTGCATCGGGAAGTTCAGATTTCAAAACCTCCCAGGCCTGGGCTGTGAAATAGTAATTCTCCATTTCAACGCCGATGGAAAGCTTGTCTAGACCGCGTTCTTTCAAGACCTGTGCGAGATGTTGCATCGCATGATTAGGCGGGTTCATCACATAATCATCACCATACGGGATGACCTGATCATCCGGCATGAAGACCGTGCGTAGCGCGCCAGGTGCATCAATGCCCCTTCCCCACCAGATTGGATTTCCCTCCATCGTCACCAAGACTGCCTGATGGGTGTAAAATGACCAGCCATCATAGCCGCTCAACCAAGCCTGATTGGATGGATCTGAAACGATCATCAAATCTATGCCAGCATATTCCATTGCCTTTCGCGTTTTGGCAATGCGGGAGTGATATTCTTGGATGGAAAAGTTCAGATCAGGCTTTGACATGGTGGCGTTCTTTGTTGGTGCAAGACTGTAATTTGAACGTATCTTATAGGCTTGCGCGCAAAGGACCATAGGGACCTATGAATAGGGCAGACGGAGCCTGCCAATTTAGGAAGGCCGCCAAAGCAATTGCTACTTAAAGCAACCAGCATAAAATTTCTGTCTTTAGCCTATTTTGAAAAGGTAATACCCAACTGCAGGCCGGTATGTTCAAGCCATTCCGCAAAGTGCTGCGCAAAGCCCGAATAAACCATTACCTCATAAACCGGTGCGTCGCTTGTCTGGAGAATAATTACGCCTGCCTGAGCCATTTGGGTTTGGGCACACCAGCCCTTGCCAGTTACTGAGGGATGCAGATCAAGGCTGCAACCCTTTTGCATCAATTCGCGAGCGCGTGGGCCTGAAATTCGAAAAATAATGCGCGCGTCAGATTGTTCGGAAACATAGCCGTTTTTCTTAAGTTTGCTGCGCAATCGATCAGAAAATCCATCTGACTTGGCTGTGGTCGACACGACCATCCACTGACCTGGTGCAACAGGAATTGCAGAATAGTCTTTGCTGATTATTGCTTTGCCTGGTGTCTCTTTAATTTTCAGCGCCCGCTCGACAGCAGTGGTTTTACCATTTGCTGCAAAAACCTGCGCCATGCCGAACCCATACAGGCATTTGACGGAAACGCCGCGCCCCTTTTCGCTGGTCAGGCGATCAAAGAATGCATCCAGTGGCGTTGCTATTGCCAATTTAGCCATGGAGACGCTCTCCCTTTGGATCAAAGAAATGCGGTGAAACGACCTCAACTTCGGCCTGTTCATTGTACAATGGATTGTGCGCAATCATTTTTGTTCCGTATTTTGCTGAACCGCCCTGTAGATAGCCAAGCCCAATCCAACAGCCGAGACTTGGGCTGTTACCGACAGAAGTCACCCAACCCTTGCTTGCTTCAAGCGTTGTATCTTCCATACTTTCGATCAGATGCGCGCCACCGCGCAACCGCCCTTCGCCCTGGGTCAGTTTCAATCCGACCAGTTTCGGACGATCATTGGCCGTCATGCCTTCACGATTTGCCATCGACAAACCGATAAACGGCTTCTTCGTTGACATCATTTTGCCAAGGCCCATATCGTCGGCCGTGGTACGACCGTCAAGTTCATTGCCTGCAACGTGGCCTTTTTCAATCCGCAGAACTGAAAGCGCCTCTGTTCCGTAAGCAATAAGTCCATGTTTCTGACCGGCAGCCCAGATGTTATCCCACATGGCTTCGCCAAACCGCCAGGGCACATTAACCTCGTAAGCAAGCTCGCCTGAAAATGAAATACGGAAGATACGGGCAGTTGCACCATTCCAGCTAAATTCGCGCACGCCCATGAAAGGAAGTGCCTCGTTTGACATATCAATTGCCTTGCCAAAGGTATCTGCCAAAATCTCGCGCGCATTTGGGCCTGCCACGGCAACACCGCACCATTGCTCGGTTGCCGAGCAAAAATGCACGTCAAGATCCGGCCAGACAACCTGGCTGTAATGCTCCATATGAGACAATACGCCAGCTGCATTTGCAGTTGTAGTCGTCATGAAGAAATGATCATCGGCGAGACGCGAAGTTGTACCGTCATCAAATACGTATCCATCTTCACGCAACATCAAGCCATAACGCGCCTTGCCCGGCGCCAGCATCTTCCAGCCATTAATATAAAGGCGGTTCAGGAACTCTGCAGAATCCGGACCAAAAATTTCAATCTTTCCGAGTGTAGAAACATCACAGATACCGGCTGTTTTTCGTACCTGATCGGTTTCGCGCCAGATCGCTGCCATGACTTCTTCGCCAGGCTTTGGATAATATTGCGGACGCACCCATTGGCCGGCCTCAACAAACACAGCACCTAACTCTTCATGACAGCGATGCATAGCCGTGCGTCTGGTCGGCTGAAAGGTTTTGCCACGCTCGTGGCCGGCAAATGCACCGATAGCAACCGGTGAATAGGGCGGGCGAAAGCGTGTTGTTCCAACTTCAGGGATGGATTGGCCCCGCGCATCCGCCAGGATAGCCAGGCCGTTTACATTGGACGTCTTGCCCTGATCGGTTGCCATGCCAAGTGTTGTATAGCGCTTGGCATGTTCAACTGAGACATAGCCTTCCTGTTCTGCAAGCGTAATATCTTTTGCAGAAACATCGTTTTGGAAGTCCACAAAGGCCTTACCATTACCAGGACACCGCCAAACAGATTGGATTATGCCGTAACTTGTTTCATCAGATTTAGGTGCAGCAAATAGTTTAACGGATTTTGCGCCAGCAGCTTTTGCAGCCTCATTGCCTGCCATATGACCTTGTGAAAGACAATCGGCTAAAGCAAAGCTCCCTTTAGAAGCACCGGCAGAACGTTCGCGCCGAATAGGTGTTCCGGGAACAAATGTCTGATTGTCTTCATCCCATTTTGGCATTGCACCAGTTTGGCTGACCAGATGCACGTCTGCTGAATGACCGCCTGAAACTGCAACCAGATCGCATTTAATTGAACCGAATGCGGAGCCATCCAGGCGTTGAAGTGATAGCGATGACACACGGTGCCAGCCATGAGCTTTTCGCGGCAATAAGCCCAGTTCGACTTTAATACCATTTGCCATTGCAGCTTCTGCCGCAGGAGACGCGGACACGCGTGCATCACAAACAGCTTCGATCTCAATGCCATTCGCCCGTAGAACACTTGCAGTTTTGTAGGCATCATCATTATTTGTGCAGATTGCTACGCGGGAGCCGATCTTAACCGCATAGCGATCAACAAACCGTCGTACCGCCGATGAAAGCATCACACCCGGCAAGTCGTTATTATCAAAAATTAACGGGCGCTCTTGCGAACCACAAGCAACAACCACTTCACTTGCTCGTATGGTCCACATCCGCTGGCGTGGTTCATGGTTTAGCGGAACAGGAACGTGATCGTTCACGCGTTCAAGCGCTGCCATCACGTTGTGATCATAATAACCAAAGAGGCAAGTACGTGTCATGACCGTCACATTGTCCATTCGCGCCAATGCGCGCTCGGTTTCAACGATCCACTTGTCAGCTGATTTGCCGTTTACCTTGTCCTGTTCTAGGGTCAGTTGACCACCAAGATAGGCCTGTTCTTCAACCAGGATTACCCGAGCACCGGTTTTACCGGCAGAAATCGCAGCTGCCAAACCAGTCGGCCCGGCACCAACAATCAGCACGTCGCAATGGGCATGAGCATGTTCGTAAGTGTCCGGATCTGGATCGATTGCCGCTCGACCAAGACCGGCAGCATTACGGATAATCTTTTCGTAAATTGGTTCCCAGAAAGATGCTGGCCACATAAAAGTCTTGTAGTAAAATCCGGCCGTCAAGAACGGGCTTAAAAGCTGATTGACAGACAGAAAGTCAAATTTCAAAGACGGAGTTGCATTCTGACTACTTGCTTCTAAACCTTCATACAGTTCCGCAATAGTTGCACGAGTATTTGGCTCGCGGCGTGCACCGGTACGCAATTCGACAATAGCGTTTGGCTCATGGCTATCTGCTGTCAGACAACCCCGAGGGCGATGGTACTTAAAAGACCGGCCCATCAAGTGAACATTATTTGCTAAAAGAGCAGAGGCAAGTGTGTCGCCCTCATAACCATTGTAACGCTTACCATCGAAAACAAATTCAACCGGCTTGTCGCGGTTAATCTTGCCACCAGTTTCCAGGCGAAATCGCTGATACATCACTTCGCCCCTTTTTTGGTTTTTGGAACAGTCAACTTATCTTGTGGGCCACCGCACTCTAAAATTTCGTGGGTTGCGGTATTGCGAACCACCTTTACCCATTGACGGCAACCGCCGACATGCTGCCACCATTCAGTGTGCCAGCCACGAGGGTTTTTCCGCGTGTAGACATAGTCAAAAAATTTTGCTTCCGAAGCATTGTCTTTTGGACGTATTTTTGTGGCATCGCCCTTGTACTGAAATTCAGATTCATCGCGATATCCACACCAGGGACATTTGATCCGATGCATGGTCGATCCTCCCTATTGAATCCACGGATTGGGGCCAACGCCCTTTTCATCTAACATTCGGCCTTCCTTGAAACGACTTATTGTAAAGGCTTCATTGAGTTTATGTGGCCGATCCTGCGCAATCGTATGCGCAAAGCACCAGCCGGAAGCAGGGGTTGCCTTAAAGCCACCATAACACCAGCCAGCATTTAGATAGAGATTGGAAAGCGGCGTCTTGCAGATAAACGGTGAACCATCAAATGACATGTCCATGATACCACCCCAGTGCCGCAGCATTCGCACTCTACCGATTGCGGGCATAATCGCCATGCCACCTGCCATGACATGTTCCATCATGGGCAGGTTTCCGCGCTGAGCGTAGGAGTTATATCCATCTAGATCACCGCCATATACAAGCCCGCCCTTATCAGACTGACTGATATAAAAATGGCCAGCACCAAAAGTAACAACCGTATCGATCAGAGGTTTAAGACCTTCTGAAACAAAAGCCTGCAAAACATGGCTTTCAATCGGCAAATCATCAAGACCGACCATTTGCGCAACCCGGGTTGTATTGCCAGCAACAGCCATTCCGACTTTCTTGCCCTTGATAAACCCTCGGCTGGTTTCAACGCCAACGACCTTGTCCCCTTCAACGCGCACATCGGTTACTTCGCAATTCTGTATGATATCGACGCCACGCATATCAGCACCCCGGGCATAACCCCATGCGACCGCATCATGGCGTACAGTACCGCCGCGCCGTTGCATTAGACCGCCCTGAATGGGGAAACGTGCGTTATCGAAATCCAGGATCGGAACCAGTTTTCTGAGTTCTGCAGGTCCCATAAGTTCGGCATCAATTCCCGCCATGCGCATCGCGTTTCCACGTCTTGCATAGGCATCACGTTGCGGGTCTGAGTGAAACAGGTTGACCACGCCGCGCTGGGAAATCATTGCGTTAAAGTTGAAGTCCTGTTCCAGACCTTCCCAAAGTTGCATCGACTTTTCATAAAAATGCGTGTTGGGCGGAAGCATATAATTTGAGCGAACGATCGTCGTGTTTCGCCCCACATTGCCGCCACCGATCCAGCCTTTTTCAAGCACGGCAACGTTCGTTACACCGTGCTCTTTTGCAAGATAATAAGCGGTTGCAAGACCATGACCACCGCCGCCGATGATAATGACATCGTACTGCTTTTTGGGTTCTGGATCACGCCAGTGACGGGTCCACCCTTTGTGACCGGTCAGCCCTTGCGTGAGAACAGAAAGTGCGGAAAATTTCATACGTCTGAAACCTTGTCCTGAACCTGCCTAAATATGAGAGCGGCATATATTGGAAACGCCTGACTTGCAACCGCACTCACAGGCAGATGAAGAGCACGGATGGGTTTAATATTTAGACTAGTGATGCAAACTCAGCTCCACGGATATGGGCTGTTTGATACCGGGTGTAAATTACCCTTTTCAAACCGGTCAAAACGGAACGGCTCAAGAAGTTCCTGTTTCTCGCCCAGCACCTCATCAGCAATCAAATGACCAACACCGATCATTTTCCAGCCATGGTTAGAGTCGGCAATCATTGCGAGATTTTCGCGTGGATGGTCAAAGACCGGGAAAGAGTCTGGTGTAAAGCACCCGATCCCGCCAGAAGCTTCCTTATGATATTTTGGCATCGTGCCTTCATAACGCTTCTGGCAATGGGCAAGAGCAGATACCCACATATGAGCAAATTCTGCCGATGCTACAAATTCAGGGCTGGAGGGCCCATACGGATCAATTGCAACTTGCTCGGCAGGTGTATCTACCTTGTAGGGCGCAGCGCCACCCTGAATGCCACCAAAATGCCAATCCGGCTTGTAGTAAATTCCCCACATGTCCTTAGTGATCAAAGAACCATCAACGGCTGAATGAAGGGGGGCATCTGTATCGACATGGATCACAGGCGGAAGATTTCCATCGTTGTCCCGGCCAAGATTCGGGTCTATTGTCAGAACACCTTCTTCCAATTGCCAGAAACGCCACATGTCGACATTCTCATGAACATGGCCGCTCAAGTCTTTGACAGTAATCTGCTTTGGCATATCGAGCATGTTCCAGAAATCTCGTGCCCAAGGACCAGCGCCAACGATGACCTGCTCGCATTTGATATCACCTTTTGTGGTTTCAACCGCACTGACCGCCGTTGAACCGCTTTCAGAGATAAATCCTTTCACCTCAACACCGGTGATGATCCGCACGCCGAGTTTCTCCACCTTATCAGCAAGCGCGTAAAGGGTTTTGGTCTGGTTGGAAAACCCGCCGCGTTTTTCATGCAACACTGAAGTAATGCCCTGCGCCTGCCAATCGTCAAAGATGCCACGCATGTAATGCGTACATTGTTGCTCGCCTTCGATGAATTCACTCTCATACCCAATCGCCTGCTGCTGCTCGTAGATCGAACGCACATCTTCCCGCATGGATTCTGATGAAATCTGCATATAGCCAACCGGGTGATAGGAAAGACCTTCAGGATCACTTTCCCAGATGTTGACCGAATGAGCCATCAATTTGCGCATGGCTGGCTGGAAGTAATTGTTCCGCACAACGCCGCAAGCAACACCAGAAGCCCCAGCAGCAATCCCGGACTTTTCAAGGATGACAATATCCTCACCAGATCCATTACCACTTTCTTGCAAACGCTCGGCTAGACGCCATGCAGATGATAGGCCGTGAATACCGGCGCCAACGATCACATATTTGGAAAATTCTGGAAATGCCATTGATTGTCTCCTGAAATATTTTGCTCATCATGCTGTTTTCCACTTAACAGGTATACAATTTACTGGACATGAAAAGTTATATAAGGGACATTCTTGTCAACTGATCTTTTGGACCTGCCTGCATTGCCACATTATCATTTTGTCCTGTTGCCGCGATTTTCACTCGTCGCCTTTTCTTGCGCACTGGATGGATTACGCGGTGCAAATCAGATTTTAGGCCGTCAATTTTATACCTGGAAAACCGTCAGCCCAGATCGCCCGACCACGGTTTCTACAAGCGACATTCCGCTTATAACCGAACCTTTGGATGCAATGCCCGAACCCGATGTCATTGTGATTTGTGGTGGCGATAGCTCACATGCTTATGAAAACTCAGCTTTGATGCATTGGCTTCGCGCAAAAGCCAAGCAAGGAAGGCGGATCGGTTCAATTTCGGATGGGGCATTTGTAGCAGCGGAAGCCGGTTTGTTTGACAAGGTCCCGTCAACCATCCACTGGAAGTGTCTGGATGCATATCGCGAGCGATTTCCAGATCTTGATATCAAGCCCGCCATTATGGAGATTTCTGAAAAGCGCTTTTCCTGCGCGGGCGGTACATCAAGCCTTGATCTTATGTTGCAATTCGTGCGGGAGGAGCATGGTTCTGCCATCGCAAGCCAGATTGCAGATAATTACTTCCACGACACGATTCGAGACCGCTCACGGGAACAACATCTTACAAATGCGTTTCGTATTGCCGGACGAAATCCCCTGCTGGCAGACGCGCTGTTGCTAATGGAAAGCCACCTCGAAACCCGGCTTTCGATCTTTGACATTGCGCAAAAGCTAAAATTATCACGTCGTCAGCTTGACCGAATTTTCAAGCGGGATCTCAATCAAACACCGAAAGACTATTATCGCAATTTACGTTTGTCCCGCGCTTCTGGTCTTTTGATCCAGACGAATATGAATATCAGCGAGATTGCGGTTGGGTGCGGGTTTCAATCTGCGTCTCATTTGGGAAAATATTTCACCGAGCGATTCGGTCAAACCCCAGGTCAATATCGCCGTCAACACGTTTTCAGCGAGTGAATTTAAATTCCGCGCAACCAAGTAAATAGTTGGACTTGACGAAACGCAGGCAACCCGCGAAACCTGAGTTATGCAAACCGTAACCGCACAACAGGCCAGAACTGGCTCACTTGCCATCTTCTTCAGCGCCAGCGCATGGGGCCTGTTCTGGCTTCCAATGCGTTATTTTGATGATTCTGGGCTCACTGCCCTTTGGGCTGTTGCTGCAATCAACATTGCCGCCAGTATCGTTGCAGTACCAATCGCATTATGGAAACGCGAAATCACTTCGGAGAATTTCCGCTGGTTAGCTATTATCGGCGCTGGCATGGGTATTTCCAACGTATTGTATTTTTCAGGCCTAATTTTATCCGACGTTATACGGGTCACATTCCTGTTTTATCTGATGCCCATCTGGGCCACACTTTTTTCAAAGCTTATCTTTAACGTTACGATCGGCCCTATCCGTATGATCGCGGTATCCTTGGCGTTTTTTGGAATTTGGCTACTGCTTGGCGATGGTGGATTGCCAATCCCACAAAATCTCGGCGATGTATTTGGCTTGCTGTCCGGGTTGGGCTGGGCATTTGGCTTAACGATGATCCGCGGGAAAGTTGACACCGGTGGGTTTGGAACTGCGGCAATGGTCTGCTCGTTTGCAGTTTTTATAGCAATCGCTCTTGGTCTCGTCCTGCACAACACCGTACCCGAAGTCCAGCCTGCACTACCGCCATTGGAAACCATTTATCCGATTATTCTTCCGGTTTTGGCGTTCGGCAGTTTAATCATGTGGCCTACCTTGGTCGGTCAGACCTGGGGTTCACAATTTGTTATGTCCACGACCGCGGCAATCCTGACAATGTCGGAAATAATGGTCGCAACTCTTTCATCCACATTTCTGGAAGGCAACAACATGTCATTGTTGGCGTGGATGGGTGGGGCATGCATTGTTGCTGCTATTTTTGTAGACCTCTTTGCGAGCAAAGATGCTTGAAGTCCTAGGCCTTATTTTACCGCTGTTCGGTCTGATCCTTTTGGGGTTCATCGGTGCCAAATTGACAAAACAGCCGATTGAGGCGCTCGGTTGGCTCAATACTTTCATCATCTATTTCTCACTGCCATGCCTGTTTTTTTCTCTGCTTTCAAAAACACCAATAGAGCAACTGGCCAATTGGCAGTTTGTATTTGCCAATATCGGCATAACGTTCATGATTTTCACGCTGACATTTGTACTGGGCTTGCTCAATTCACGGGGCTCGATTTCTGAGTCAACCATTCAAGGTCTTGCGGGAGCCTATGGCAATATCGGATATATGGGTCCGGCGATTGCAATTTTAGCGCTGGGAGAAGCAGCGGCAGTTCCGGTTGCAATTATCTTCTGTTTTGAAAATATCATGCATTTTGCAATCGCGCCGGCGATGATGGCCGTCTCCGGCAAGAGCGATTCGTCGCCTTTGGAGCTTGTGACGGACATTCTGAAGAAAATCTTTTTTCACCCGTTTATTATTGCAACCATTATCGGTGTTTGTGCCGCAGCAGTGCAATTTTCGCCGCCGGACGCACTACAGCGCCTGATCTCTTATCTAGCGCAGGCCGCAGCCCCGTGTGCACTTTTTGCTATGGGTGTAACCCTTGCCCTTCGACAATTAAAGCGGGTCCCCCTTTCACTTTCTTACATCGTCCCAATCAAGCTTATTGTGCATCCGTTATCGATGTATGTGGGATTAAGCTGGGCGGGCAATTTTGATTCTGACTGGGTATTTGCTGCCGTCCTGCTAGCTTCCCTGCCAATAGCCACAAATGTCTATGTGATCGCTCAGCAATATGATGTTTGGGTTGAACGCGCTTCCGCCTCAATCATGATCACAACGGGGCTTTCGGTTTTCACCGTTTCAGCTCTGCTTTATGCGATTACTACCGGTATTTTACCGGCAGATCTTTTACCGTGAATCAATCACCGCTCTGAAAAAATGCGTTCGACGCAAAGCCGCCCGATATTGCAACGCTGATTGTTTTTTGTCTCCGTAAAGAATTGACGGGTGGTTTCGGTCATCTGGCAAAAGCGCCGGGTCGATACCACGCGCTCATATGTATATTGACCTGTCGTTACTACAATTGCGCCTTGCTTCTTAATAAGGCTTTGGGCCTGCGAACATGTCATTTTTCGGACATCCGGTCTGGCTTGCGAATAAGCAGGAAGGGCCGCAAGGACCACCACCAGCAAACACAAGAATGTGACAATATGTTTTTGCATGGCGCTTCACCTTTTTGTTCTGCAAATATCTCGTCTACTCAATTCAAGCACCGAGCCAAGGCAAAATTACGGCGAAAAAAATGTGTGATACAATCACGCAGATGGCAGACCCGGCTTTCCTGCCTCTTCAGGATTACGGGCAACAAAATCGCGTTTGATTGCTTGCGACCCCGAGACTTTCGTGTCGTGACGCCAACCGGGTGGTTTGATCAAGTATCGTATGCGTTCTCCAAAACTGAGATCAGGTTTTGCTGCGTCCCGAAACATATCGACCCATTCATGAATGGCTACACGAAACGGATTGAAAGTGCCGATATTTTTAACAAGGCCGTATTTCGGCATGTCGTCAGCAAGTTCCTCAACAAATGTGCCAAACATGCGATCCCAGATAATCAGGGTTCCTGCGTAATTGGCATCCAGATAGCGTGGGTTGGTGGCGTGATGTACCCGGTGATGTGACGGCGTATTCATAATCGCTTCAAACCAGCGCGGCATCTTTCCAATCGCCTCGGTATGAATCCAAAATTGATACAAGAGATTTATGCCGCCGACAAAAACAATAAGTGCGGGATGAAAACCGATCAGCACGAGCGGGATACGCAGGACAAACATGCCAGTAAATACCCCGGTCCAGCTTTGACGCAAGGCAGTGGACAGATTGTAGTGCTGACTGGAATGATGGATGACATGTTCTGCCCAGACCCAGCGACAACGATGGGCAATGCGATGATACCAGTAATAGCGCAGATCATCGATGAAAAAACAGGCAACAATCCAGTACCATTCAAACCCAATGGTAAAGAGATGGAAGTCATAGGCCCAAACCATAACTCCATAGGCCACAAACCCGAAGATTAAACCGCTGACAACATTACCGACGCCCATCATAAGGCTGGTTACCGTATCTAACGTTTCAAACCCTTCGGTATTTTTGCGTTTTCGCAAGCCACGCAGCACGAGCATTTCAATCAGGATCAGTATAATGAAACCTGGAATTGCCAGTTGCGTCACTGCTGGAAAATTTGGAACCGTAAGATCCATTGCCCTGCCTCTTACTTGAAATCCGCAACCAAGTTACGCAATTACGCCTCTATCATCACTTTCAAACGCGATTGTACTGCATCCCGTGTGGATTTGTCAGCAATCACAAGTGCGGCTTTACGAAGCGTGAAATCGCTTAAGTGCAATTGAAGCTTTTTATCGGTGACTTCGAGCTTTCTCAGCAACCCGGGATCAAGCATGCGCGTCAGATGGTTTTGCCCAATTGCCTGGATGAGCCCAACCTCCTCACGCTCCAATGAAAATACAAGCGCTGATGTCTGATCATCTGAAAGTAAAATTTCTTCGATAATAAAGTTGGGGAAATCCAGGACGAATCTTTCCTTTGTACTAGTGTCATTCAGCAGTCGCACGGCGCCCGTACCGCCACCAATGTGAACCGCCAGAAGCACAACGGCTAAACCGAAAATTACTAAAAGCGCCAGGATATGTAATGGCATGCATGTTTCCCCAGACTATGCGCGCTTGGATTTGCAATGGGCATTTACCACACGCTGGATCATTGCAGCATAGTAGGAAAACGGCCTGGTTTCAAAATCGGCATGTTTTCCCGCCTCATCGTAATAGCGCAGCTTGACGATATCTTTTGCGTTCGGATTACGCTCGAACCGTTCAACTTCCTCGCTACTCATCGGTCCGCCCTGCAAATTCAGAGAATGGACAGATGCATCTGATAAGCGATTGAAGTATTCAGGCTTTGTAGCGCAGAGATACCGTTTCGCTGCCACGTGACAACGAACACAATCAATCACGATCTGCGGGAAAAAGGCTCGCAGCACTTCTGCACCAGCCTCTTCGTGCTGACGATCAATCTCATCCTGCATCGAGAAAGTTCCAAACTCGCTGGTAAAATGCCCAATGTCATGCAGTAGCGAAGCAACGATCAGTGTTTCGCTTTCTCCGGCTAATTCAGCAAAATGCGCACTCTGCAACATGTGTTCTGCCATTGTTACGGGCTCGCCAAGATATTCCTCCCCGCCCCGGCGCTCAAATATATCACCTATGAAATCAACGATCGTGTCCGCTGAGAGGGTATCGGGTTGAGACATCGTTATTCTGCCGCCTCAAGCACTTCTTTTTTCAAAGCTGCAAGGGTTGAAAACAAACCATCTTTATCCGCGTAGCAACCTTGTAGCCATCTTGTTCCGGTACCGGAATAAGCCTTCCTAGCATGCAAGACACGCGTATTATCCACAATAAAGCACTCACCGGGCTCCAAACGAAAAACCACTTCCATTGCTGGATCATCAATGATTTCGCCTAAACGGCGATAGGCTTTGTAATAGCTGTCCATTTCGTCAAATGGCACATCGGTAATCGCTGCGGCCGAGCGGTTATTAAACCGCACGCCGATTAGCTCTCCATCCGGCGCCAGTTCAATCATCGGGCGGCGCGAGCGTAGTACCACGCCCTTTTCTCCCGCATATTCAAATCGCGCGCAATATTTTGAAAGAATATCAAACCAGCTTGGGTTCTCCTGTTGAAGGCGCTGCGCGGCTGCAAACCCGTCGACCACCATATTCTCGCCACCTGCAGCACTGCTTTCCAGACAATAAAGTATCTGAACCGTTGGCACGGGATCGCGATAAGGATTATCGGTATGGGCCTGTAGTCCGGCGGCAGTGAATGCAAGATTACTCGGATTAACTTCTGTGCGAACCTCAAAATGCTTGCCGTAATTTGTCTCGCGGACGAAACCGAAAAGATCAACAATGTTAAACAGTGCATTTTCCGCCACCGGACATCCGGTCAACTTGCCAAAACCGTAACGGGCAACTGCGGACAGCCATTGCTTTAATGAGGCAGAATTTTGCCTGACTTCATCCCATTTGCCCAGCGGAATAGAATCTTGCAAGTTGGCGTCCCAACATTCCTTGCCTTACATAAGCCAGCCTTTTGGCGGTACTGATGAATGATCGTAAGCATTGGCCAGCAACCAATCAATATCATAGGAGACTGTCTTATCCTCTGGCTGAAAATGCGCGAACAATTGCTTATTCCGAAGTTCGGCAGACTGAATATATGTGTCAGCGGGAATATCCCGAAGTGCAATCAAGCGTTGGCCATTTCCCGGTGAACGGGTTTCTGCGTCCCAGGCATTGTCACGCAACCATAGGGCGTGGAACCGAAATTGATCACTCACACCCGTTTCTAAAGTCAGTACAGTCCCATTATCATTTAGATTGATCTGCTTCATAGTCTTGGCTCCCTCGATCATTGTCTCCCGTTTCCTACATCCGCATGCGTTCACCGGATGGATCAAATGGTGGTTCGATTGCGATGCGGGCTGAACGGCGCACACCGAGTATCTCGATTTCAAATAATCCTTCTTCGCCCCGCTCTGAAAGTTCTGCGGGAATGTATCCCTGACCCATCGAAGACTTCACATAGTGCGCGTATCCGCCAGATGTGATCCAGCCAATTACCCGCCAGTCACCATCGCGTGCGGGTATAGGCTTATCGACCGCATTGCCGTTGCTGTCATAGCGCGTTGCACCAAATCCATGCGGTTCGCTAATGGTTCCGAAATCCTTATCGCCTACTTTGGCCCAGATCGGTTCATCGGCCATGATATCCGCAGTATCGGCGTCAATCATGAACGATACGCGTCTGAGTTTTGGACCGTCTGCATGTTCTTTTGCAGCCGCTTCGCGGCCAATAAATGCGTTCTTTGAAAGTTTAATGAAGCGATCCATTGCGGCTTCAAACGGGCCATAGAGAGGGCGCAATTCGCCGAACCAGGTCGGGAAGTTTTTCTCAAGCCTCATGGAAATCAGCGCTCGCATGCCGAAATCAACAATATTGAATTCCTCACCTGCAGACTTTAGACCTTCATAAATCTTGCGTTGGTAGGCTGGTTCCATCCACATTTCGTAACCAAGGTCACCAGAGAAAGTAACGCGGTTGACGATGCAAGGCGCTCCGTTCACATCCATTTCACGGATATCCATGAAACGGAATGCTTCAGTGGAAACATCCTCATCTGTAAGTTTCTGCAAAACTTTACGAGCATTTGGCCCGGCAATCGAAAGACCAACCATGTTCATGCCCATACGCCGCACAGAAACCGATCCGTCTTTCGGCATGTGCTGTTCAAACCATCGGACATGGTACTTCTGCGCCGCAATAGATCCCCACATCATAAAACGGTTATCGGCAAGTTTGCCAATGGTGAAATCACCAATCAACTTGCCATTTTCGTTCAGCATCGGGGTCAGGCTTAGACGGCCCTGTTTCGGCATCGTGTTGCACATCAGGTGGGAAAGATAGGCCTCAACACCCTCACCGATGAATTCATACTTCGCAAAGTTGGATACCTCAGTCACGCCAACTGAATTACGCACTCCCTCAACTTCTTTTCCAATATGCTCAAAATCGTTTGACCGGTGGAACGAAAGAACGTCATGCGCTTCGTCCGCGGACGGGGCAAACCAAAGCGGTGTTTCCACACCCCAGCTATCACCCATGACCGCATGGTTTTTTTCAACCATGATATCGTAAAGCGGAGTGGTCATTTGCGGGCGGGCCGCTGGCAGTTCTTCGTTCGGGAAGCGGATCGAAAACCGTTTTGAATAGTTTTCGCGGACTTTGGCATTGGTGTAACGTAGGGTTGCCCATTCGCCGTACCGGGTAACATCCATGCCAAATATATCGTAGCCCGGATCACCGTGCACCATCCAGTTGGACAGGGCCAGGCCAACGCCGCCGCCTTGAGAAAATCCAGCCATTACCGCACAGGCACACCAATAATTCGTAAGCCCATCAACCGGCCCAACCAACGGATTACCATCTGGTGCGAACGTAAACGGCCCGTTGATAATCTGTTTGATGCCGGCTTTTTCCAGTGGTGGGAAATGTTTAAAACCGATTTCAAGTGATGGCGTAATACGGTCGATATCCGGTTGCAGGAGTTCATGGCCAAAGTCCCAAGGTGTGTTGACAGGCGACCATGGCTTACATGCTTTTTCATAGGTCCCAAGCAACATGCCAGTGCGCTCTTGTCGAGTATATATCTCACCCTTAAAGTCGATCACATGGACAAGTTCGCGACCTGTCTCCTGGTTATATTCAACCACTTCCGGCATTTCTTCGGTGAGTAGATACATATGCTCCATGGCAAGAAGCGGCAATTCCAGGCCAACCATGCGGCCCACTTCACGCGCCCAAAGGCCACCGGCATTTACAACATGCTCGGCTTTGATGGTTCCTTTTTCCGTGACCACGTTCCACATGCCATCGCTATCCTGAGTAAGATCAGAAACACGGTTTCGTAACTCAATTTCCGCACCCAGCGTCTTCGCAGCCTTGGCATAGGCGTGTGTTGTACCGGAAGGATCCAAATGGCCTTCTACCGGGTCCCAAAGACCACCAACGAAATTCGTCTCGTCCATAATCGGGAACAAGGCTTTTGCTTCAGTGGGGGTAACCAATTCGGTTTCCATGCCAAGATATCGCCCCTTGGCGTGCAGAGTGCGCAGGAAGTCCATGCGTTCAGGGCTGTCTGCCATCATAAAGCCCCCAACCAGATGAAGCCCGCAGGATTGGCCGGAAATCTCTTCCAATTCCTTGTAAAGACCGATCGTATAATCCTGCAACTTGGCGACGTTAGGATCACCGTTCAGCGTATGGAACCCACCAGCTGCGTGCCAGGAAGAACCGGACGTTAGTTCTGAACGCTCAATCAAAATCACATCTTTCCATCCAGCCTTTGCAAGGTGATACAGAACTGAGCAGCCAACAACACCACCCCCGATTACAACTGCACGATATTGATCTTTCATTCTTTCCTAACTCCCAGTAGAAGCAGCGCTTCTTTAAAGTGTTTGTTGCCAGTTGGGGCTTACACCCCTCTTCGTGCCTTGTTTTGTTTATCCGATAACCGAAAAGCTCGAATTTGGATTAATTTTGCGATTACGCGAAAACGTAGCGAGTGAAATATCTTTGTCGATATGATCTAGATGAAACTGGATTGGTTCTGCATCATGATCCTGGCCATTTTCGCAAGCCTCGATTATCGCAGTCATCATTTTTCCAGCCACTGGAGCGTTCTTGTACTGATTTCCGGACGTCCCACATGCCATATAAAAACCGGGCAGATCCGATTTATCGTAGATCGGTATCCAGTCCTCCGTCACATCATAAAGCGCGACAACGCCCTTTGCCTGTTCAGGAATACCAAGGGCTGGCAAGCGTTGAGCAAGACGCATTACCAGCGTTCGATTTTGATCCGTAAATTCCTGATTATAATTGTCCGGGTCATCTACCCATTCTTTTTCATCACAGGCCGGATCTTCCGAACCGATCAGAATATGGTCGCCTACTTCAGAGCGTGCGTAGGTTGCAATATCACTATCTGAATACACAAACCCCCCCTTGCCATAATCAATGTCATGGGGTGCAGGCACATGGGCAACCTCGTGGCGAAGTGCCCGCGTAGACATGTTCATACCGGAACGCACGCCTGCCATTTCATTGATGATGGAGGAATGTGGCCCTCCTACATTGACCACTACCGGGCAATCTAGTTGTGTGCCATCGTCTAACGTAACACCAGCAACGCGGCCCCCTGCCTGGCGGATTTCTGAGACTTTTGTATTGAAGCGAAATTCAGCGCCATGGGCTTCTGCTGCACACTGGGCATTATGCGCGGAGAGCTTTGGATCG
Organism: Pseudomonadota bacterium; assembly: GCA_039814425.1. GTDB lineage: Bacteria > Pseudomonadota > Alphaproteobacteria > Rhizobiales > Rhizobiaceae > JAALLB01. The sequence continues at coordinate 16,647 of JBCCBE010000011.1, read as the reverse complement.
GAGACATAGCCACCGCAAGGGAAAAATACAGCACCATTTACCTGGCTACCAGTGGGTTCGCCAAACGTCTCATCATTAATCCGCTTTGCTGGCTGGTATTGGTGCGTATCCGCACCATTGAACTTCGAAGAAATCGCATCCGTCGCAACATGCTCAAAAGGACAACCCAATTGCTCCATCGTTGAGCAGACCTTTTCAAGATTGTTATTGTGGTCAGTTTTGATCACCAGGCATCCGGTATCGTTATACGTGATCAACCCGTGCTCATCTTCAACGCCGATATAACCTGCCCAATCCTTCCAATAATGCCAGCCTTCAAAGGCAATCGCGCATGTTTCAAAAGCGGAATAATAAGTACGGATGATGGCACAAGAACCGGATGTGGAACCATAGCCAGCTTCCGGCAATTTATCGACATTGAGGGTTTTCCAACCCTTCTTTGCAAGTTCAAATGCAGTGCAGGCGCCAATTACACCCGCGCCGATGATAATTGCATCGTAGTGTTTCGTCATTCAGTGGAAACCTTATGCTCTGAGGACAGAGTCTGAAAAATTACAATTTGGTAAAAGGCACCATAACCATTTTGTCCATTCTGCAAATGCCTTTTTGCGACCTTGTTAAAGTCGGCCCTGGTCAGTACAGGTTTTAAATGCCTTCCGGTTCGTTTCAGAAAAGCCGATGATCAGTTGAACATGATTGACAGAAGTCGAATGCATTGAAAGAGATAAGAATAAATTGAAATGCGTTGCAAATAAAATTGATGAATCCAACCAAACTTACCGTCAGAAAAGATCGAAGATCGCTGGAAATCGCCTTTGGGGACGAGGTGGTTTATGAATTCTCCTCGGAAATGCTGCGGGTGATGTCACCGTCTGCTGAAGTACAGGGCCATTCACCGGACCAGAAGAAAACTATCGGCGGGAAAAAACACGTCCAAATTATGCAGATGGAACCAGTTGGTAACTATGCGGTACGAATCACATTTGATGACATGCACAATACAGGCATTTTTACCTGGAAATTTTTAAAAGATCTGGGCGAGAACGCGCAGGAAAAATGGTGGGCATATCTTAAAGAACTCGAAGAAAAAGGCATCGATCGGGAACCGGGAACAGGACTGGAATAAAGCATTGATAACTATTTATTCTGATGATCATCGCAAGCGCGATTCAAAAACCGAGCTTTTCGGTGGCGAATTGATCCAACCTTTTGAGCGACCATCCAGGATGGATTACATTCTCAAACAGATTAAACACCGAGATCTAGGAGAGATTGTCGAACCACGCGATTTCGGAACCGGGCCAATTCTGCGCATTCACGATGAAGACTATGTCACGTTTCTGAAATCTTGCTGGGATGAATGGATTGCGGAAGGCATGAAGGGTGAGGCCATTGCTGCCTCCTGGCCTGCTCGACGCATGCAACAACGCTGTCCGGAACATATTGATGGCAAGCTTGGCTATTATGCGCTTGCAGCAGAAACTGCGATTTGCTCCGGCACCTGGGAAGCGGCTCTGGCAAGTGCCAATGTAGCCCTGGAAGGGGCTGAAAGACTGAAGCAGGAACGGGCCGTATTCGCTCTATGTCGGCCACCGGGCCATCATGCGGCAATTGACTTGTATGGCGGCTATTGCTTCTTGAACAATGCAGCGATTGCGGCTCAATCTCTCATAGACAAGGGATCTAAACGTGTAGCCGTCCTGGATGTGGATTTTCATCACGGCAACGGGACACAGGATATTTTCTACTCCCGCGATGATGTGCTTTTCATTTCCCTTCATGGCGCACCTGAGGATGCGTTTCCGCATTTTCTGGGCTATCAAGACGAGATTGGAGAAGCAGCAGGTGACGGCTATAATTTCAATTTCCCTATGCCGCCGGGAACACCGTTTGATCCCTGGCGCGATGCACTCAGACATGCAATGGACCGCATAACGCTATATGATCCAGATGCGCTGGTTATTTCGCTAGGTACGGATACGTTCGAAAAAGACCCAATCAGTTTCTTCAAACTGAAAAGCGACGATTTTTACACCTATGGCGGTGATCTGGCAGCTCTCAACCTTCCTTCGCTGTTTGTGATGGAGGGTGGGTACGCGATTGATGAAATCGGGATTAATGCTATCAATGTTCTGAAGGGGTTTGAAGATGCATCGCATTGATTGTCTACAATATGCAAACTGGTCGGAGAAAATCTTCCGGCAAATGCGTGAAGGCAACGTGGACGCGGTTCATGTGACGATCACTTATCATGAAAACTTTCGCGAGACTGTTGCCAATGTTGAACAATGGAACCGCTGGTTTGAGCAATTTCCAGATTTGATTTTTCAGGGCCGGACTGGCGATGACGTGCGCCTTGCACACAAGACCAATCGCACGGCAATCTTCTTCGGGTTTCAAAACCCCTCACCGATTGAAGATGATATTGGGCTGGTTGAAATCTGCCACACACTTGGCGCACGTTTCATGCAGCTTACCTATAACAATCAATCCCTGCTTGCGACCGGGTGTTATGAGGCAGAAGACACCGGCATTACCCGAATGGGCAAACAAGTGATCAAAGAGATGAACCGGGTTGGACTTGTGGTGGATATGAGCCATTCAGCAGAACGCTCTACCCTTGATGCAATCGACCAATCAGAACGCCCGATTGCAATCACCCATGCAAACCCAGCATTTTGGCATGCTGCGCTTCGTAACAAGTCTGATGATGTGCTTAAGGCATTGGGGCAATCAGGCGGCATGCTTGGATTTTCTCTTTATCCGCATCATTTAAAAGATAAATCAGATTGCACCCTTGAAAGCTTTTGCGAAATGATCGCCAGGACAGCGGATTTGATGGGCGTTGGCCATATCGGCATAGGCACTGATCTCTGTCAGGATCAACCGGACAATATCGTTGAATGGATGCGTGTCGGGCGATGGACCAAGGAAATCGATTACGGCGAAGGCTCTGCATCCAATGCCGGTTTTCCAACCATGCCAAAATGGTTCGAAGACAATCGACATTTCGGCAATATTGAAAAAGGACTTCTTGATATAGGATTTTCTAAAGTAGATACTGCTGCTATCATGGGCGAAAACTGGTTGCGGTTTTTTGATGATAATTTTGGACCTGCTAAATGACCCAAGAAATCCATTTCGAAAATGAGAACCTGCCAATGCGAGCACCGGAACAGGTTATGCGACTTGAGCGCATGGGCTCGTTTCACCAGTCACGGTTGAGCTTTATGCGGGTCTTACTACGCCGCCTCAAGCGGGAAAACTGGCAGTTTGATCGCCCCCGATTTGATCTTGATGAAAATGGCGTCGGCGTTGCGACCTATCGGGTCAAGGGACCACAGCGCACTTATACGCTGGTTGCCTTTGCCCATGATCTGCCTGATGAAATGCGCTCAGACCGGGTGATTGCGGAAGCATGGGATACAACATTTACGCTTGTCGATGGAGAACCCAGCGAAGAGGATATTTCGCGCCTGTCACAAAATGTGCCACTGCAGGAGGCCGGACGCATCTCAGAGCACGAATTTGTACTTTCCCGAGCTAATCGGTCGGTGCGGCTATTTGATCATGTGGTCGATGTTCTTGCCAGTGGCAAACAACCTGACGCAGAAAAAATCGACGCGACCGGCTATTTGATGCGTACAACAGCAGTCTATGGTTCAGGTAAATTTGGCGCTGCGGATCGATCGACCTGGGCGAACAGAGAAGAGTTTTCCGGCTCGTTTCAACCGGAACTCTTGTCGGTGTGGCTTATTCGAACCTTTGTTATTGACCTGGTAGAACACCTTGCGCGCATGAAGGGGGGCGACAGGGCCGTTCGTCTGGATAAACCCCTTCGCCGCAGGCTTGGCATTGGCAATTCAACCGGGCTTGGTATGGCGCCATTTTTGATTAATCATCCCAGTCTCATTCATGCCTGGATCAACGCTCGTGAGACCGCTTTAGCCCGGGTTAGATTGGTCGCAAAGATCGACGATGAAATCATGCAGGATTTTGGTCAATTGGTGGAACGCGCAAAAATCAATACTGAAAACTGGAGCTCCGAACACGCGCTTCAGGTCAAGAAGGTCGCGGACCTATTATCCGATTTGACCAAATTGTCTGAAATTTTGAAGACAGAGCTTCTTACCAATCCCTACCCGTTTAATGGGCTTTACGAATGGGGAGTAAAACATCTTTCCCTTGAAGGACAGGAACAGCTTGTATCACTAATGCTGGAGCCTTTCCCAGACCTGGTGGATGAACTTTCGCAAACCATGTCCGCAGATGAAGGGGGCCAGTTTCGGATTAATGGGCGAATGCCTCTGTTTGAGTTGAAAGATCTAGTCACGGAATTTTACGGTTGGACTAATCTGATTGATTTTTCTTCACCCGAAGCAATAGCACGGGTCTGGTATACGTCTGAGGAAAAACTCGAGCCACGCTTAGGGGAACGGTTTGAAGAGCCAATCGAGGCCTATGAACAGCCCTTGTGCCCGGGCCGTGATGCAAGACGGTTACACAGCGACCTTCGCAAATGGCAGGATGGTGAAACCGTGGCAGCGTTTCTTTTAAAACATCCTGAACATCGTCACATGGTGCGGAGAATACAGGCCCTTACTTCAAATCCGTATGGTGAAATCCGCGACAATACGATTGCCGCTGAAATGCTACCAATTGATCTTCTGCGTTGCAAACTTTCGTTTTTCGGCGCGACAAAGTTTGATCCGCGGTCAGACCGCTGGGTGCGGATCACAATGTATCAAAATGCGCCTTATCCTGATGAACTTGCATTCATCGACCCCGATGATTGTGCCTATCCCGCTTTGACAAAATGAGTTGGTCGCTGGTTGAAGCGCGCGCTTTGGCACAAAAGGCTGCCCGGGGTGCAGGAATGCATTGGGGGCATGCTGAGGAAGCGGGCTTTGCGGCAACCTGGCTGGAGGCGCGAGGCTTGTCTGGTATTGAAGCCTTGGCAAGATATTTGGAAAACACTGTGCAGTCAGGTGGAGTAAAACCCAACCACTGCCCAATTTTTCAGGGAAGTGCCATTTCCGACTGCAATGATCCAAGTTTACTGCCAGCACTGAGCCTTTATCAGCCGATCCTTCTACTCCCCTTTATCGCCGCCGCATCAGGAACAGACACCTGGCGTATCATTTGGGGTGACAAGGCATTTAGCACCAACGCATCGGATGTTTATCCATTTGACCGTACTGCTCTGAGTGAACAGATTGAATCTGTCGGCATTGAGAAATCTGAGGCACAGTTGCAAATCAACGATTGCTATCCCCGGGTGCAGGCGGACCGCAAGGTGTTCATTGAAAAGCTGACAAAACTGGCGCATCGAACCTATGCCCCTTCGACAGAAGAATCGCGCGCCAAAGGCGCCGGTGGAGCAGATTAACTTATGCCTATGAACTGATGGCTGGGGTGGGAGGATTCGAACCTCCGCATGGCGATACCAAAAACCGCTGCCTTACCGCTTGGCTACACCCCAATAAAATATCAGGCGGTGGCGGTGTCTATAACCGCATCGCCATATTGCTGCAAGTCATTGGATAATAAAATTGTCGAATTTCTGACGCCTATGGATTGCTTTCTTGATGACTTTACCGATATCTGGCCGAAATAGTTCAATAAGCAAAAAACCAAAATCCAGATCACTAAGGAAAAAGCATGAAATTTGCAGGCACCTCATCTTATGTAGCCGCTGATGATCTAACTGTAGCGGTCAACGCTGCAATAGCGTTGGAGCGACCCCTGCTGGTCAAGGGCGAACCAGGTACCGGCAAAACAGAACTTGCCAAGCAGGTTGCTAGCTCGCTAGGTCTGCCGCTTATTGAGTGGCATGTGAAATCGACCACGAAAGCGCAGCAAGGACTTTATGAGTATGATGCGGTATCACGACTGCGCGACAGTCAGCTCGGTGACGAGCGCGTTCAGGATGTGAAAAACTACATCCGCAAAGGAAAGCTCTGGGAGGCTTTTGAGGCTGATGAAAAGGTGGTTCTGCTTATTGATGAAATTGATAAGGCGGATATCGAGTTCCCAAATGACCTGCTTCAGGAACTCGACCGCATGGAGTTTCATGTTTATGAGACCAATGAAACGGTCAAGGCCGTTAATCGTCCGATCGTGATCATCACATCAAATAACGAAAAAGAACTGCCCGATGCGTTTTTGCGGCGTTGTTTCTTTCATTATATTAAATTTCCTGAAACCGAGGTACTCGAGCAAATCGTTGAAGTACATTATCCCGGCATAAAGAAGTCCCTTCTGCGCGAAGCATTGAGCCAGTTTTATGAATTACGCGACACTGCCGGCCTTAAGAAAAAACCCTCCACCTCCGAGGCGCTGGACTGGATACGGCTTTTGGTTGCCGATGAGGTGGACGCAACGGATCTGCGTGGTAGCTCTACCGATGCACTTCCGCGCCTGCATGGGGCATTGCTGAAAAACGAGCAGGATGTACATTTGTTGCAACGTCTTGCCTTCATGGCAAAGCAACAGTCCAGATAATTTTCAGCCAGAATTGCAATCAAACTTTTGCGAGCGCCTTGCGGCGATCACCAAAAGCCTGCTTAAAAAAACAATTGTTTTTAAGGGAGAGCCAAATGCTGCGGTTGCTGATCTTATTTCTTGCTTTTTTCCTTGCGATCACGAGCATACCCACTGGCCATGCAAAACAAGCCTGCGGAATCGGTAAAAACGACTGCAAGATTGCGCTTGGCACCTATAATATCGAGCTCCCGGAACGGGCTGATCCTTCGGTAAAAATTCCGGCAATGCTTTACTTTCACGGGGCTGGCGGTTCTGGTCAACGCTCCATGAAGAATAGGGAAATGGTAGAGACGTTTTTAAGCCGCGGTTACGCTGTCATTGCACCAAGCGGTCTCAAACGACCCGGCTCCCGGTTTGGGCCGGGTTGGTCATTCCTGCCACAACGACCCAAGCAACGTGATGAACTTGCCTTTGCAAAGGCAATTTTAAAAGATGCATCTGAGCGCTTCAACCTTGACCGTGATCTGATTCTGATGACCGGATTTTCAATCGGGGGATCGTTAACTTGGTATCTCGCCTGTCAGGATCCGCAAGTTGTAAAGGCTTACGCACCAGTTGCTGGTGCATTCTGGCGTCCTCATCCAAAGGCTTCTGATTGCACCGGCCCGGTAAAACTTCTCCATACTCATGGCTGGCGAGATACAACCGTACCATTAGAAGGAAGACCCCTAAGTATTGCAGAAATCAAACAGGGAGATGTCTTTCACGGCATGTTGTTGTTGCGTGAAATTAATGGATGCGAAGGGCTTCGCGCAGACCAGTTCGAAACTTCGGGTAAGTTCTGGAAACGCTGGTGGACAAGGTGTATTCCCGGGTCAGCGCTTCAGCTCAATCTTCATCAGGGCGGACATAATGTTCCAAAAGGTTGGGCGGAAAATGCTATAGATTGGTTTGAAGGACTTGATGAATCGGACTAGATTACATAAATTCACATTTCCGCCGTGGCGATTTGACCAGATTGCAACCACGTAAAACATGTAGCTAAAGAGGACTTTGTCAACCAATGCCAATCAGAATTCCAGACAAATTACCTGCGGCACTCACGCTTGAACAGGAAGGCGTTCAGCTTCTCAAAGAAACTGATGCTAATCGTCAGGATGTCCGCCCGCTTCAGATTGGGCTTCTAAACCTTATGCCGAACAAAATTCGGACTGAGACTCAGATTGCCCGTCTTATCGGCGCTTCACCATTGCAAGTTGAGCTGACACTTGTGCGCATCAGCGGGCATAAATCCAAGAATACGTCAGAAGATCACCTGATAGATTTTTACCAAACCTGGGATGAAATCAAGCATCAGAAGTTTGACGGATTTATTGTCACCGGTGCACCGATTGAAAAACTGCCCTTTGAAGGTGTAAATTACTGGGATGAACTAACGCAGATTTTTGATTGGACGCAAACCAATGTCCATTCCACCTTGAATATTTGCTGGGGTGCTATGGCAGCAATCAATCACTTCCACAATGTACCTAAATATGAACTGGAAAAGAAAGCATTCGGCGTTTACCGTCACCGAAATCTTAAGCCATCCTCTCCCTATCTGAGTGGCTTTTCCGATGATTTTCAAATTCCGGTTTCCAGATGGACAGAGGTTCGCTCATCAGACGTGCAGCCAGGCAGCGGACTGGAAATTTTAATGGAGTCTGACATTACAGGCCCATGCCTTATTCATGAGAAGAGCTACAACCGGCTCTATATCTTCAACCATATCGAATATGATTCATTCAGCCTTGGAGAAGAATATGAGCGGGATGTCGAAAATGGAACGCAAATAGAAATCCCACATAATTATTTTCCCGCAGACAATCCGAAAATGCCACCTCAGAACCGTTGGCGTTCGCACGCACATCTACTGTTTGGCAACTGGATCAATCAAGTGTATCAGACTGCACCGTTTGACATGCAGCAAATTGGTCAGAAGGACGACTAGAAAAAGCGCTCATTAAACTGAGCCAGATGGTGGAACTAAAATGGAAATCAGGCCAATTACGCCCAATCTAGGTGCAGAAATCTACAATGCAAATCTGCAAAAAGACACCGATTGCGCTGCAGTTAAACAGGCCTTTATTGATTATTCAGTAATCGCTATTCACGGGCTTGAGATCACACCGCAAGAGCAGATTGCATTTGCTAAATCCTGGGGTGACATCAACGTCAATCGGTTCTTCAAACCAGTTGAAGGTTTTCATGAAATAGCAACTGTTTTAAAACAACCCGACCAGACGACTGCAATCGGTGAAACCTGGCATACCGATCATTCCTATGATTTGGCACCAGCAATGTGCTCCATGTTATATGCAAAAGAAACACCGGCCGTGGGCGGTGATACTGCCTTTGCTTCTCAACATGCGGCATACGGGGCTTTATCAGACGGTATGAAGCAAACGCTTGCCGGTTTGAAGGCTTGGCATTCATCACGTCATGCCTTCGGCTTTTCACAGACAGATGGCGAAGCGCATCAGGATGGTCGGCTCGGCAATGAAAGCAACGCCAAACAGGATGCTTTGCATCCGGTTGTGATAACCCATCCCTTATCTGGCAAAAAATGCCTCTATGTGAACGGCGATTTCACTACGCATTTTGACGGCTGGACACGTGAAGAATCGCAACCGCTTCTCGATCAGCTTTATGCCCATTGCTCACGGGCAGATTTTACCTGCCGAATTCGCTGGCAACCAGGAACCCTTGGTATCTGGGACAATCGTTCAGTACAGCATATGGCGATAAACGATTATCCGGGCCAACGTCGCTTAATGCACCGCATTACAATTGAGGGTACACCCCTTTCTTAACGACAGGATTCGTACTATCTGAAACTCATGTTTATTCCGTTTTTTCTAAAATTGAAGGAAGCAAAAATTCCCGTAACACTTCGGGAGTTTCTGACTCTGCTTGAAGCGCTTCAACGCGATCTTGTGACCTATGATGTGGAGGCGTTCTACTTTCTGTCGCGCAGCGCATTGGTAAAAGATGAGCGCCACTTGGATCGCTTTGACCAGGTATTTTCCGAAATGTTCAAAGGGGTTGAGCGTGTTGGTGGTACAGAAGCCATTGATCAAGTCGATCTTCCTGAAGAATGGCTGAAGAAACTTGCAGAGAAACACTTATCAGAAGAAGACAAGAAAGAAATTGAAGCCATGGGCGGCTGGGAAAAGCTCATGGAAACCTTGAAAAAGCGTCTCGAAGAACAACACAAGCGCCATCAGGGTGGGTCCAAGATGATAGGCACCGCCGGCACCTCTCCGTTTGGTGCCTATGGCTATAATCCCGAAGGCATACGTATAGGCCAGCATGAAAGCAGACATCGCCGTGCGGTCAAGGTTTGGGACCAGCGCGAGTTTAAAAACCTGGATGACTCCGTTGAACTTGGCACTCGCAATATCAAAGTGGCATTGAAGCGTTTGCGCCGTTGGGTGCGCGATGGAGCAAGCGAGGAGCTTGATTTAAACGGTACAATCCGGGCAACGGCTGAACAGGGGTATCTGGACGTAAAAACACGACCTGAACGGCGCAACGCGGTCAAAGTGCTATTGTTCCTCGATATCGGCGGCTCTATGGATGATCATGTTCGCATGGTCGAAGAATTGTTTTCCGCAGCCCGGACGGAACTTAAGAATTTGGAATATTTCTACTTTCATAATTGTCTTTATGAAGGCCTTTGGAAAGACAACAAGCGCCGCCACAATGAACGTATGTCGACCTGGGATGTACTGCATACCTATGGCTCTGACTATAAAGCGATCTTTGTCGGTGATGCTGCCATGAGCCCTTATGAAATTGTCTATCCAGGTGGGTCAGTGGAACACTGGAATCAAGAATCAGGTGAAGTCTGGTTACGTCGTGCAATAGATCACTGGCATTCGTCGATCTGGTTAAATCCGGTTGAGCAGCGCGTCTGGCGCTACACACAGTCCACACAAATGATCAACCAGCTGATGGCTGGACGCATGTTTCCGATGACGCTATTGGGACTCGATGAGGGGTTGAAAGAACTTTCTCACTGAGGGTGGAACTTTTTTTAACGCGCTGTATCAAACGAACAGAGCCACTCTGTTTCTCAAAATGTCCGTACTTAATCAGACCGCTTTGAAGCCTTTGAATGTGAAATGTGATTCAAAAAAACCCGGCCAAGAGCAAACACTCTGGACCAGGTTTTCAATAAATTTGCTAATTAAAATCAGCGCTTCATAAGCGCGCTAATTGCAGGGATAGCTGCTGCTGCTAGAACCATTTTGAACAGATCAGCCAGAATATAAGGTTGAACACCTTTTTCCCAGGCAAAGGCACTGCCAAGGGTATTGCCACTTCCAGTTACAAAGAAGTAGCCAAGCCAAATAAATCCAAGTGTGAACAAGAGCGCGTCACCGACGAGCATTGCGCCAAGGAGTTTCCAGAAACTCTGGGAAGAAACCCGATCCGCTACAAAGCCGACAATAACAGTTAACACGATAAAGCCAGCTAAAAAGCCAGCTGTTGGTCCGACAAAATATGCGGGCCCGGCAATCATGCCTGCAAATACCGGCGCGCCCAAAAAGCCCGCAGCAAGATAGGCTACAATGGTTGCAAGGCCAAGACGCAAACCATAAGCCGCTGCAATGCCTGCGATTGCCATGGTCTGGAGTGTCATGGGTACAGGCCAAAACGGAATTTGAATTTTTGCAGAAATTGCAATAAGCGAAATTCCGAAGACAACGAGCAATGCATACATGCCGTAGGAATAGGATTTGTCGCTAATTGCGCGGGGTGCCAAAGCAGCATTTGACGTCATGGGAGGCATCTCCAGTTAATGATTTTCATTGTTGCCTAACGGTATATTGGCTATGGGAGGCGCAGGCAAGTCTTCTGATTTACTGGAGTGCAATCTTTGACATCCCCATCTTTCCGCGTAAAGTTTGACCCCGCCCACGGTAAGGCGGTTGACGTCGCGCCTAATATTCTGCGCCTTACTGCACCTAACAAGAGCGCTTTTACGTTTCACGGCACAAATACCTATATCCTTGGTGAGCAAAATGTTGCTGTAATTGACCCAGGTCCAGCCCTTGATGACCATTTCGAACTACTCATGGAAACCCTTAAGGGGCGTACTGTATCTCATATTATCGTGACCCATACCCATATGGATCATTCTCCCCTGGCCAAACCGTTACAGGAAAAAACAGGTGCTCCAATATTTGCAGAAGGCCCACATCGTGACTCGCGTGACTTACATTTGGGCGAGGTAAACAGCTTGGATGCAGCGGCAGATCGGGAATTCACGCCAAATCATAGTCTGGGGGATGGGGAACGGATTGACGGGGATGGCTGGGCACTGGAAACGATTCACACACCGGGGCATACCAAAAACCATGCCTGCTTTGCTTTGCTTGATACGGACCTGTTGTTTTCCGGGGATCATGTCATGGGCTGGGCAACCTCCATTGTTGCACCACCTGACGGGTCAATGGCAGATTATATGGCGTCCTTGTCAAAATTGGGGGAACGTAGTGAAACCGTATACTTGCCGGGCCATGGGGGCCGGATTGAAAAAGCACCAGAATTTGTGCGCGCGCTAAGGGCACACCGCAAAATGCGGGAAACTGCAGTATTGTCGCGAATCCGTTCAGGTGATCGAACCATTCCTGAAATCGTGAAAGTGATTTACAAGGAAACCGATCCGAGACTTCACGGTGCTGCGGGTCTTTCTGTCTTTGCCCATATCGAAGATCTTGTGATCCAGGGTCGGATCAGCTGTGACGGTGCTCCGTCTTTAAACTCCGAATATGAGTCGGTTTAAATCCTGGCCTTCATCAGTGTGGCAGGCTATTAGCCTTCGCCTGCAATCCCGAGAAGCGCTGTATCCAATTGGCCTAGAAATTTTTCGATAAAACCGGCATTGTAACCAAAATCATGCTTACCCCAACGTGAAGATACGCGCATGTCGACAAGCGTATTTTGATCCTCACTCATTATCCGAACGACAACATCATTTTCAAATCCGAAAAATGGTGTGCGTTGCAAAAATTCGACCTCAATATCGTCAAGCAGCGCTTCGTTGTCTTCCAGTGCCTCGGTACTTGTCTCAGTTTCTTGTGAGGAATCACCGTTGGATTGCGGCAATTCCGGAACCCCAGATGTACCTGTGACCGGCCAGTCATTTTCCTGAATGATCGCGCTAATCGCCTCATAAACCCGTTCCGGGCTTGCCGGATAACGGCGTGGTTGAAGTTGCGGATAGGCTGTAACAATCTTTTGAGCATAGTCGTCAGAATAGGTAATGACCAGGTTCATTCCGTCTTCCGCCAGTTGCTGCCGCTTTATATCTGCACTCAAATAGGACGGCGGATCAAAAGGATTGGTCGATACATCATTGGCAAGCGGATATTGGGCGGCAAGAATGCCCTGATATACAAACGGAAGCAGGACTAGAATTGCAATGAACAATCCGCGAGCTGCATAGGAACCACCGCGATAGCCCTTGGACCAGAGTTCACCAATTGCCCGAATACCCAGAATAAGCGCAACAACTGCAATAATTAGACCGATTGCGATCATTACAAAGAGCTGCATCGTTTCCATTTTTGCAAAGCGGTACAAGAGGACGACAACTGCAAAATAGGGAATAAGAAAAATTGCAAAGCGCTGGCACCAAATGGCTGCACGCGACGTTCTGGATTCTTCAATTACCCGCATTTTGCCACTCCTTCACCAATTCGCTTTTCTTGCGACACCTAGAATCAATGCAAGCAAATACACCATCGCCGGATCAGTAATCCAGCGTTTTCATAAATTGTGGTAGTTCAGCTACCGATGGCAAACACCAGTCTGCATGGGGTTCCAAGGATTCTTTTGAGGCTGGGCCGGTTGCTACACCAAGCGTTTTTGCCCCTGCCCTTCTGCCAGCTTCCAGATCATGCAGACTGTCCCCAACCATTAAAATCTCTGCACAATCAAATCCAGTTTGTTCGATGAATCCGGTTACCATGCCGGGGCCTGGTTTTGGTCCAAACCCGGAATCAGCCCCAAAAACAACCGCCATCAGCTTATCAATGCCAAGCCTTTGGGCTTGAAGTTTTGCATTCTCCTGCGAATCATTTGTCGCAATCCCAAGGGAATAATCTGACGCTGCCAATTGAGACAGCGCAGCAGGGACACCGGGAAGCGCGGTCACGGTTTGCGCACATATCTGTCCGTAAAGGCGGTCAATTTCAGGGCCAAATGCGTGAACGTCTGATCTGTCTACAAAGGGCGCCAGCTCTTGGGCTATATCGACGCCACTTCCTGCTATGATAACTGAACTCTCCAGGATTCGGTGTTCAGCAATATCATATCCAACTGCTTGTGCCATTTTAGCCAGTTTTTCCTGATCACTGCCTGCAAGGCGATCTAAAACGTGGAAAGTTGCTTGCGTAAAGGTTGCATGGAAATCGGCAAGTGTTCCGTCCTTATCAAACAAAATCGCCCTTATTGGCATTGCTAGCTCCAAATTTTTCCATTCTCGCTTTGACACGTAACGACCACTTTGCCAATGGTGGAAATTCAACCGGGTAGCCCATAATGAATGAATGGATCGTAGAAATTGCAGGCACTCCGCAAGGCGAACAGCTCGCCTTGATACTCGCCGTGATTTCAGCCTTTGCCCATGCCATTTTTGCCGCTCTCAACAAAGGCGGACATGATCCTTATCTCAGTCGCGGCGTTATCAATGTTGCTTATTCAATGATGGCAGCGCCCTTCGTGCTCTTTGTTCTGCCTTGGCCAGAGACCAATCTCTTTCCGCTGCTTTTTGCGTCTTATCTTGCCCATCTTGGGTATGAATGGTTTCAGTCTGCGGCGTTCACGCGCGGAGCCTTTACCCTGGTTTATCCAATTGCAAGGGGCACGGGGCCGCTTCTAACAGCACTCTTAGCGATTTTCGTATTTGCAGAATATCTGGAACCGGGCCAATGGGCAGGAATATTGCTGCTTTCCGGCGCAATTGCATCTTTGGCAATTATCAATCTACGGCAGGTTGATCTGACACCTACAATACGTGAAAATCTACTGCCTTCCATTCTGTTTGCGCTTGGCGCAGGTATCGGCGTCGCCAGTTACACCACGCTGGACGCTTACGGCATTCGGGAAACTGCAAATCCGCTGACCTTTCTTGCCTGGTTCTTTTTCCTTGGCGGGTACGGCTTTCCCCTGGTAGCCTTCGCGCGCTGGCGAAAGATGGAAGACAAGCCAAAGATCAAGCCTTTGATCGCACGCGGCATTATTGGTGCGCTAATTGCCTATTGCTCGTTTGGCATGTTGATGCTTGCAACACGCATAGGCAAGGTAAGTGAAGCGGCCGCATTGCGGGAAACATCAATCATATTTGCAACGTTAATCGGTGTTATCTTCTTCAAAGAGAGCCTGACGAAAATGAAATTAGCGGTGATCTGCCTGATCGCCCTTGGCGCGATTATGGTTGAATTTGGGTAAGTTACAGAAGTTGGAAAATCAGGCGCTATCGCGGATTTTCTCGGCCTGTTCCAGATTGACAGAAACCAGTTGGCTTACACCGCGCTCAGCCATGGTAACCCCAAACATCCGATCCATGCGTGCCATCGTAATCGGGTTATGGGTAATCAGAATAAACCGTGTTTGCGTTGAAGATACCATCTCATCCATCAGGTTACAGAAGCGCTCAACATTGTGATCATCGAGCGGTGCGTCGACCTCATCCAGCACACAGATCGGTGCGGGGTTGGTAAGGAAGACTGCAAAGATCAGCGCCATGGCGGTCAATGCCTGCTCTCCACCGGAAAGAAGGGTCATGGTCTGGGGTTTTTTACCCGGCGGGCGAGCAAGGATTTCCAGACCGGCTTCCAGCGGATCATCAGACTCAACCAGTTGCAGTTCAGCAGTGCCTCCCCCAAACAGATGAGTAAACAATCGTTTGAACTCTTTATTGACGACCTCGAATGCCTCAAGCAATCGTTCGCGGCCTTCTTTGTTTAAGCTTTGGATCCCCGAACGCAGTTTTGCAATTGCCGCAATCAGATCATCGCGTTCGCTGATTATTTCATCACGCTTTTCCTGAATTTCTTCTTGCTCTGCCTCAGCCCTCAGGTTTACCGCACCAAGGCGTTCGCGTTCTGCTTTAAATCGCTCAAGCTTACTTTCAATCTTGCCAAGTTCAGGTAGCGGATCATCGGGCGCAATTTCAGCAAGACTGATAGTTTCCGACGGATGGCATTCCAATTCTTCACGGATGCGCGCTTCGATTTCTGAGCGGCGGTCCTTTGCAGCTGCAAGGCGCTCTTCTGATCGCCCTACTTGCTCTCGCGCTGAGGACAAAGTTTCCAAAGCCGCACGCGCAAGTTTGTCTGCTTCACGTTGAGCGCTCTCTCCCTGCGCTAATAATTCTGCGGCTGAACTGCGTTCCTGTTCGGCTTTATCCATCCGCTCCAGTAAAGATTTACGCTTTGTATCAATCTGTTCTGGTGCGTCCTGCAGTTTTTCAAGCTCTTCGACAGCCTCCTGACGACGGCTATTCAGTGCCTCAATCTGCTTTGACGCATTTGCCAAACGCCTTTGCCAGTTTGCTCGCTCCAACTTGATCGTTTCGAGCCGCCTACCACGCGCCTCAGCCTCGCGGGACAGACCTTCAAAGGATGCCCGCGCTTCAGCAAGTTTTGCTCGATCTTCTGCCACGACAAATTTAAGCGCTTCAAGGCTTTCCTTCATGTCACTTGTATCTGGCATGGCAGCAAGTGCTGCTTGCGTTTCTGTTAAGCGCTGGTTCAATTCTTCAAGATCGCCGGTCAAACGTTTCTGCGCTTCTTCAAGCGCTGAGCGTTTCGCGCCTAATTGACTTACGGCGCGTTCTGCGATGATCAACGCTTCTCTACCGAGAGACAGTTCACGCTGACAATCTTTCAAAGTCTGACGGGAAGAAAGTTCTTTCTCAATACATTGAGCTGTGCGCTCTTTTCCTTGATCGTAAACCTCTTGTGCTGCTTTGAGATCATTGCCTGCGGCCCCAACCAGACTTTCAAGTTCTGCTAAACGGTTTTTCTGAGCAAGCCTGAGTGCTGCAGCTGTTGGTGCTTCTGCACTAGCAACCAATCCATCCCAGCGCCAAAGATCTCCTTCAAT